>DGKH01000033.1:0-4918 GCA_002386945.1 Proteobacteria bacterium UBA4575 | reverse complement strand
TAAGTGAACAGCAACTGAAACACTACCGCTGCGTTAAAGCCCTATTAGAGATTAAGTGGCATAACGATCGTGAATACACTGACTATATGGAGGGTCTAGCCCTGTTATACGGGCAACAGACAGCAGAGGATGCCTTCGCTGTGGTACAGGTTGAAACGTCATTTAAGGGTTTAACCGCACCAGACTTGGCACTGAAAGGCATGAAGCAACATCATTGCTTATTAGAGGCTTATGAAAAATTAAATAAGGTGAAGATAAATTAATAGGGAGCTTTAGTACCGAACTGTGGACAGTCTACAAGTAGGGCATTAGTTTAAATTAATGCCTTACTTGTATCCCTACAAACAGCCTCTTCAATACTTTTGACAGACTTATCTGCCGTACATATCTAATCCAGGGAGAGGTCGATGATACTGGGCAACCTCTGCATAGGTCTTGGATGCAGCGGAGATTCCCTTATCACTGTCAATTGGCAGTCCAGCTTCTTCAGCCGACTTCAAAAAGGCTATTGAAGCCATAAGCGCATGTTGCGGTTGTATACCGCCCGTTGCACAGAGTCGCCAGCCCATATCTGGATAGCCAGGAATAGCGGCCGCTTCTACGGCATGCTTGAAGTACATTATGCTTAACACTTCCATGATTTTTTTCTCGCCATAACCTTCTGGTGCTTTGATGGCGGTTACTGCATTAGATGCAATACTGCTATCTTTTGCGACTAACTCAAAGCCTGCAGCCTGTACGGCAGAGCGGAAGATTTCAGAACAATCTTTATGACGCTCGCAAACGCGTTCAATACCTTCGATCGCAAGCGAATCTAGAGCCACAGCGAATTGGGCGTAATTTCCTGGCGTTTCGATGTGTAGACCATTAGTTTCCATGGCCTCAATCATCTTACTAAGGTTAAGGTAGTGTTGGCCTTTTTTAACCCCCGCTTCTTCCATCTGTTGTGCAGACTCACGAATTTTCTGCACAGCTTTTGGGCTGAGCGTAATCATTCCGATACCAGGCGTACCCATCATACCTTTTTGGCTACAACCCACGAGCATGTCGATTCCCATTTCAGTCATAGAGCATGGCATGCTGGCAATAGAAGAAATACCGTCAATAACGAGAAGTGCTGGGTGTTTTAGTTCATCCAGTAAGTCACGTAACTTCTTAGGGTTAGTAGTCACCCCTGCGCCTGTTTCGTTCTGTGGAGCCATCACCATCTTGATGTTGCCTTCAGTGTCATTGGCTAACATTTCGCGGCATTGATCCAATGGCAGGTCTCCGCCTAGTTCGCCTTTCAGACGAATCACGCCTCTGCCTAAGTTTTCAACGCAATTTCCCATTGCCATACTGAACCAGCCTATCTCTAGGGTTAGGATGACTGGCTTGTCGGAATTCACTTCGTCTGGAGTTTGCAGAGCGCCAGCAGCAGCTTCTGTAGCAGCCGTGCCAGAACCAGTGAAGAACAAAGCCTTACCGCCTTCTTGCATATCCACTAATTTCGCATACTCCTCGCGAACCGTTGTAAAAAAATCCGCGACGCCTGGACCCCGCATACCTCTTGTTTGGTTAGATGAAAATTGAGAAACCAATTCAGACCCAAAGGCGGGGCCAGGTGTCACGTTTACGATCTTATTATGTGGAGACCACACATAAGACTTATCGTTAAGAAAGTCGCCACTAGGCGCTTCCATCTGATTAGATTCGATAAGACGTCTAAGCCCGGAAAGTGGAGAGATTAATTCATTTGTTTGTTTCGTCATTTTTAAGTAACCCTAAGTATGTACATATTTTACGTTTCTGATAATGAACAAAAGGCTCGAAACAAACCATCCAGAAAGCGAGCCAAATTGCCTTGATAACCTATGTGAATAGGGATACTAGCTATGCTCCGTCTTCCGCAGTGCTTTTGAACACAGCCTTTTTCAATAAACAGCGATGTTATCACCGTGAACCTCGAGAGAAAAGTTAGAGGCAGACTTTAATGAAAGGAATAATGGTAAAGCTAGAAGTCAAACACAATATAATTAAGTGGGTTGGTGTTAATCATAGATAGGTAGGTTTCTTTTTTATTGATGTATAGTGGCCGCGCCTAATACCAATTTAAATAGTAACCGACATGACCAATACCCCTGACAACAAGAATAGTGCAGCCAGCGATATACCGGCAGGGCATCGCGTAGTAGAAATACCGGAAGAACCGGTCGAGCTATACAAAGTATTAAAATTTGAAGGGCTGGCCAGCAGCGGTGGTGAAGCCAAATCATTCGTAGCCTCGGGCCAAGTATTGGTCAATTACGCGGTAGAAAGGCAGAAGCGCAAAAAGATCGGTCACGGTGACACCATCGAATTTAATAATGAAAAAATCTACATCCAGCTAGCAAAGCCAGCAGCAACCGATGCAGAGGCGAAAGCCAGCACAGATGAAGTTAAGCCAGACGTTGACGCAGAGCAAGACCCCGCGAACGCAGCCGTTGATAAAACCAGCGCCAATTAGCAGAAAAAGGAATAGAAAAAGTGAGAGCCAACGATTGCCTGAGACGAATACGCTACATCCTTGATCTAAGCGACGACAAAATGATCGCCGTATTTGCCCAAGCCGAGCAAGCAGTAACGCGCGCCGAAATTAGTGCCTGGTTAAAGCAAGAAGAAGACCCTGCCTATGAAGAATGCACCGATGTCATGTTCGCAACCTTTCTCAATGGCCTGATCAATAAACTGCGTGGTAAGAAAGAGGGGCCCCAAGCAGCACCTGAAGAAAAACTGAACAACAACATCATACTAAGAAAACTGAAGATCGCCTTTGATCTACAGGCAGACGACATCTTGTCCTTACTGCTTACCGCGAACCTAGCCATCAGCAAACATGAACTATCGGCCTTCTTTCGCAAGCCGGGTCATAAACACTACCGTGCATGCAAAGACCAGATACTACGTAACTTCCTAATGGAGCTACAGATCAAGTATCGAGGTGGTGAACGGACTGAGAGTAAAGGACAGGAAGCAGTTGCTGATAAAGCAGAGTCTGAATTAAAAGATCAATAGGGTAGGCTCTTAGCAAAAGCTAGATTAGCCGATCATCTCGGAACAGCCAAAAAAGCCCTCAATTCTTAATAATTTTTGCTTGATGATAGCCATTGATGGACGGTATTACAGCAACAATAGCTGAAGCACTGAGTATGGCGGTAAATAGATATAAACTATTCTCAGTTAGTATGTTTGCTTCAATATATAGCCCGAAATGTGATACCAAATAATCTTGTGAGAAGACTAGACAGGTTGTCAGTAGCCCTGCACCCATAAGGCAGCTGAGTAGTGTAATTAGTAATGCTTCTAGCTCAATTAGCAAAAATAAGAAATAGGGTGGTGCACCAATCACACGTAATAGCTGTATTTCACGGCTGCGATCACGAATAGATGCAACTAGCATCGCGCTGACGCCTAGGCAGGCAGCGATAAAAACTAATGCAGATACTAGCAATAGTGTGTTTTCTAAAATACTCATCATCTGCCAGAGCTCAGATAATGCAACTCCCGGCAGAATCGCTGCTACAGGTTCCTTTGCGTATTGGTTGATTGTTCTTTGCAGCTGGAATGTGGCCATTTTTGATTTCAGCCCAAGCATCAAAGCGGTAATGCTTTTGGGTTGTAAGTTAGCTTGTTCCAGTGCTTTTTGTGTGAGTATGCTGGTATGTGTTTTTACACCTTGCTGCCAATCAATATGGATGGCTTCAATGCCTTGCAGACTAACATGTAAGGTTTGATCAACNNGCTGTGCCGGTGGGCTCTAAAACACCAGTAACGGTAAAAGGTCGATCATCATGCATACTAAAACTGGTTGTGGCGATGCCATGGGCTAATACTACTCGATCACCCAATTTGTAGCCCAGCTTCTTGGCGACCTCGGCACCTAACACCAGATCAAATGCCTGATCAAATGCGCGGCCATTGGCAAATATTAACTGATGCTGTTTGCCATAGCTGAAATACTTAAAATAATCTGTAGATGTACCGAGTACGCGATAACCTTTATGCGAATCACCCAGTGAGATCGGAATTGCCCACTTAACTTTGTTATTGCTGGCTATATCCTCATAGGTTTCCCAACGGATGTTATTTGTCGGAGAGCCGATTCTAAAAACAGAGTATAAAAGCAAGTTGAGACTTCCAGTTCTAGCGCCAACAATAAGATCAACGCCGGAAACTGTATTAGAGAAATTCTCTTTTGTTTGCTGACGAATATGTTCGACACCTAGTAACACAAAGATACTGACTGTCATCGCCATAAGTGACAGCATAACCGAACCTTTCCGATTCAATAGACTCTGTGTCGCAACTTTAGTGAACACTATGCTGGATCCTCTATATGGTTGATTTCGCGTAAGGATTCAACCCGCTTGAAATAGTTTGAGAGCGATAAGTCATGACTGACAAAAACTAAGCTCATGCGATGCTCTTTAACTATCGACATTAACAGCGTCATAAAAGCATCTCTATTGGTAGAGTCGAGTGATGATGTTGGCTCATCGGCAATCAGTAGTTGTGGTTTGTTGATCAATGCCCGTGCAATTGCGACACGCTGTTGTTGTCCATTACTGAGATTATGTACTGCTCTATACCAATCACCCTGTGGAATATTTAAAGCAGTGAGTAGATCTTTGATTTCATCTTCTAACGCAGCGGTTTTCTTTCGTTTGGAAAATTGGCTGGCCAACAGTGTATTGTCAAAGGCATTCAGGTATGGCATCAAATTAAATTGCTGAAACACATAGCCGATATGATCTGCACGGAACTTATCGCGTTGTCTACTGGTCATTTGATTCAGCTGTTGATCAAGAATATTGATCTGTCCCTTACAGGGCACAAGCAAACCACTGAGTAGATTGAGTAAGGTCGATTTACCACAACCGGACTGGCCATGAATAAAGGT
>DGKH01000005.1:9196-10198 GCA_002386945.1 Proteobacteria bacterium UBA4575 | reverse complement strand
TAACCCATGCCGGACTCACGATGAGTCTGCAGACTCAATCATTGTATAAGGCGCTGGAAGAAATCGAACAGATGACGTATTTATCGCCACTGGAAGTAACCCAGCTGTTGCAAAGTTATGAGTTTTTGCGGCGTGCTGAAAATAGGCTACAAATGTGGGATGACCGGCAAGTGCATGAACTACCGCGTGATGCTGAACAACTGACCGTGTTAGCGCAGTCTATGGGCTATGACGATGCGTCAGCATTTCGATCCGCCTTGCAGGGCTATCAGCAGCAAGTGTCTGTCATCTTTGACAATATTGCGGCGCTACCGTCAAAGGATCAGCAGCCGACTGATGCAGCGAAAGATTTTTGGCAAGAGTTGGTTGAAGCAGAAGATCAGTCTAGGTCAGAAGAGAAGCCAGGCTTACCGCAGCTGTTCTTTGAGCAAGATGAAATCTTGCGGCGTCTGAAAGCGTTACTGAGTAGTCCGATTTATCGGACGCAAGATGAAGGGGGTAGGGCGCGCTTGCATGGCTTTATGCCAATCCTGCTGCAAGAACTGAGCAAGCGTGATGATGCTGCGATCGTACTGTCACGATTGTTGCCCGTATTATTTGCTATCTTGCGGCGCTCAGCTTATCTGCTCTTACTGACAGAGAACGTTGGCATATTGCGGCAATTAATTGCAGTGGTGGGGAGTAGTCCTTGGATTGCTAAACACGTCAGTAGCAACCCCATTCTGTTAGACGACTTGATTACAGCTGATAGTGATGAGCACCATAGGGCTGAACTACAGCAGCAATTTAAGCTCAGTATTCTGTCTCAGAAAGGACTGGATGACGAGCAAGTGTTAGAGCGAGTGAGGTTGTTTAAACATGCGGCCGAGTTGCGTATTGCCTGTGCCGATGTGCAAGGAGTACTGCCGTTGATGCAGGTGAGTGATCGCTTGAGTTGGCTGGCAGAGGTGGTAGTACAGGGTTGTTTACAGTACCTCCAGCACCGTGAACAGCCGAGTTTGG
>DGKH01000005.1:3609-9095 GCA_002386945.1 Proteobacteria bacterium UBA4575 | reverse complement strand
GACCCAGCGATGATCAAGTTGACCCGAAAGGCTCAGGGTTTGAGTCGCATGCTGAGTTTGCGCACGGTATCTGGGCAGATGTATGAAGTCGATCTGCGTTTGCGACCAGATGGTAATGCCGGACCTCTAGTCGCAACACTTCCAGCGATGCGTGAATATTATCGTTCCAGAGCTTGGTTATGGGAGTTGCAGGCCTTGGTGCGGGCACGCTGTGTCGCTGGTGAGGAAAGCATCGTGCAAGCCTTCGAACAACTACGACGTGACGTACTGTGTCAGCCGCGAGAACAGCAGGTCCTAGCGCGGGAAGTACTGGCGATGCGGCAAAAATTGATCCTAAATAAAGGCAATACAGACCCTCTACGGTTTAATTTGAAACACGATTTGGGAGGTATCACTGATATTGAATTTATGGTGCAATATGCGATTCTCGAAAATGCGCACCGAGAGCCAGCCTTATGTCGTTACTCAGATAATGTACGGCAGTTCGCGATGCTTGCTGAGGCCGATTTTATCGCCCCTGAGATGGCGCAGGATTTGAGCGAGATTTATTGCCAATATCGTAATACTTCTCACCGTATGGCTTTGCAGGAACAGCAAATAAGTGCTGTCGACGATGCAGATTTTTCAGCGCAGCGTGCATTAGTGCAAGCGTATTGGAAGAAGTGTTTTGCGCCTTATCTAGATTAGATAAGGCGATCACTGGCAAGCGAGTTAACAATGTTTTTTGTTACTTTGATAATAAAAGAGTTTAGGAGTTAGAAGATGTCGATGTCTGATCGAGATGGTGTGATTTGGAATGATGGCGAGTTAGTAGACTGGCGGTCGGCTGAAACACATGTGCTCACACATACCTTGCACTACGGTACAGGTGTGTTTGAAGGTGTGCGTGCCTATGATGCAAAGCAAGGTCCATCTATATTTCGTTTACAAGATCATACGCAGCGGTTGTTTAACTCTGCAAAAATCATCGGCATGGAGATTCCATATACACAGGATGAGATCAATCAAGCGCATCTTGATGTGATTAAACAGAATGGCGTGCGCTTCGGCTATATCCGTCCAATGTGTTTTTATGGCTCAGAAGGTATGGGTCTACGTGCTGACAACCTCAAGGTTCACGTGATGGTGGCTGGTTGGGAATGGGGCGCGTATATGGGTAAGGAAAAACTGGCAGAAGGCATCAAGGTTAGAACGTCTTCTTATACCCGACACCATGTGAACACTACGATGTGTAAAGCAAAAGTGAATGGTCATTACGTTAATTCCATGTTGGCCTTGCAAGAAGCTAATCGTGATGGTTATGACGAGGCACTGTTACTTGACCCACAGGGTTATGTTGCTGAAGGTAGTGGTGAAAACGTATTTTTAATCAAAGATGGTTGTTTAGTAACGCCATCTCTAACGTCTGCTCTGGATGGTATTACGCGAAAAACAATTCTTTCAATCGCTGCTGATTTCGGTATTCCCGTGATTGAAAAGCAGATGACACGAGATGAGTTTTACGTGGCGGATGAAGCCTTCTTCACAGGGACTGCTGCAGAAGTGACTCCGATTAGAGAGCTAGATGGTCGCACCATCGGTTGTGGTGCACGTGGCCCGATCACTGAGCGTCTGCAAAGCATGTTCTTTCAGATCGTGCATGGCGAAGTTGAAAAATATCAGCACTGGGTAACGCCTGTAGTATAGGGCGTTAATGCTTGGCTATTGCAGCCAAGCTTCAATCTCAAACAAATCAGCACTACTTAAAATACCGGCAGCCTGCTTTAAACGAAGGCTGTCGATTAAGTAATCATAACGTGCGCGAGCATGATTCCTCTTAGCTTGAAATAGTCGCCGTTGTGCAAGCAGCACATCGACTGAATTACGCGTGCCCACTTCAAAGCCAAGTTCAGTTGCTTCAGCGGCTAACTGAGATGATTCAGTGGCCCTAGCAAATGCCTCAATGCGACTAATCGCTGCCACCACGTTGTGATAGGCGGTACGTGCATCACGGGTCACTTCTCGACGTAGTTGAGCGTTTGATTCCTGTGCAGCCTGATAGAGGTAGCCGCCTTCTTTGCTAGTGTAATAGGTACGACCACCCTGGAAGATAGGCAGGGATAACTCGAGACCAATGCGTGAACTTTTACTGTGGCGTGAGCCACTGATGCCGCCGGTGTCGTTATCGGTATAGGCGGCGATAATATCGAGGGTAGGTAGATATCCCGCTTGTCGTTTAGCAATTTCTTGTTTAGCAATTTTTGTGTCGTAGTTGTTGATCAACAGGCTAAGATTCTGCCGCAAAGCAGTCTCCACCCAATCTTCAATGTAATCTGGGTTGGGTCGACTTAATTCCATCTTGTTAGCTAATGGCGTTACTTGTTGAATGCGATCGCCAATGATGACAGCAAGCTCATCCAGTGCCAGTTCAACTGCGATCTTGGCATCAATCTCTGCGGCGACTGCTTGGTCATAGACAGCCTGTGCGTCTTTCATATCAGTGATCGCGGCCAGTCCGACTTCAAAGCGAATCTCGGCTTGTTCATGTTGGCGTTGACTCGCCTCTTTTTCAGAGCGAGCAAATGTTAGTGTGTCTTCAGCGCCAAGTACATTAAAGTAGGCCTCTGCCACACGTAGTATCAAAGCCTGTTCGCTGGCATCTAATACAGCCTGCGCTTTTGCTACCATATTTTTCGCTTGCCGTAGCTGCACATAAAGACTGTGGTTATATAGCGGTTGGTCTAGACGTAAGGAAAAACCGTGTGAGTTGTAGTCTGCTGATGAACCTGGCACGCCAAAGGTATTACCAACGGTCTTAATGTAGTTGTCAGAGGTTTCTGCCGTTAGGCTGATTTGGGGTAATAGTGAAGCGCGCGCTAAGGGGCGGGCTAGGGCATTGGCCTCAAAATTAGCCCGCGCCTCTCTAATCTGAGTGTCACGCACTAGGGCCTGGTTAAAGACCTCAGATAAACCTTCAGCCTGCAATGTGTTGAGCGATGCTACTAAGCATAGGGTAAATATATAGAGGAACTTATACATGGCATGTCTCATTAAGTGATCACTAATAGCTGGCCATACTGGGGTCAACTTGTTTGGCCCATTGATCTATACCGCCCGATAAATTTATGACGCGCGAAAAATCTTGCTGGGCCATGTAGTTTGCTACCGCACGGCTGCGAATACCATGATGACAAATGATTACGATTTCGGCGTCAAGGTCAAACTGGTCGAGAGTACTGGGGATTTCACGCATGGGTACATGTACAGTATGGGGTAGCTGACATTTCTCAAGCTCCCAGGCCTCACGCACATCTAAAAGGATGGGTTGGTTGGCCGAATCTTCTAGGTGCTGTTGCAGCTCTAACGCTGACATTTCAGTAAAACTCAAAACACTACTCCGGTTTGGCTGATAAGCCTCTATCTGCGCGATATCATACCGAATTAAGTCCTGCATAGTAATTGCACAAAGTTTCACTATTGAAAAGACTTAAATAGAGGTTATAGTCACCCTAAGACGCGCTTTCCTGTGCGTTATTTCAATCTATGGATAAGTTGGTTATGAGCGCAAATGAGATGGACATTATTTCGGAAACTAAAAAACTAGGTAAGGCCGTTACACAGCCCTTTCCGAATTCTAAAAAGATTTATGTTCAGGGCTCAAGAGAGGATATTCAGGTCGGTATGCGTGAAGTCAGTTGCGCCGACACATCGAGTAGCCTTGGTGCGGAAGAGAACCCACCCATTACGATTTATGACACCTCAGGACCACTAACTGATCCAGAGCAAAGTATTGATTTATCAGAAGGTTTGCCGAAGATACGCGGACCATGGATAACTGAGCGCGGTGATACGCAGCAGCTGAATGCATTATCCTCTGAGTTTGGACAAGAACGAGCTGTTGACCCTAAAACAGAATATCTGCGTTTTACCAAGATCATACTGCCACGTGTTGCCTTAAAGGGTAAAAACGTTACTCAGATGCACTACGCCAAGCAGGGCATCATCACACCTGAAATGGAATACGTCGCGATACGCGAATCAATGCGCCTGCAAGAATTACGCGCCAATGAGCAGTACCAAAAGCTCTTGCTACAACATCCAGGTGAATCATTTGGTGCCAACTTGCCGACCGAGATCACGCCTGAGTTTGTACGTGATGAGGTGGCTAGAGGTCGCGCCATTATCCCTAGCAACATCAATCACCCAGAAGCCGAGCCAATGATTATTGGTCGTAACTTTTTGGTGAAAGTGAATACCAATATCGGTAACTCAGCAGTCACCTCTTCAGTGGTGGAAGAAGTCGAGAAAATGGCTTGGTCAGTGCGCTGGGGTGGTGACACGATTATGGATTTGAGTACTGGTAAGAACATCCATGAAACACGGGAATGGATTCTGCGTAATAGCCCAGTGCCGTTAGGTACAGTGCCGATCTATCAAGCCTTAGAGAAAGTTAACGGCAAGGCCGAAGACCTGACCTGGGAAATGTTCCGCGATACGCTGATTGAGCAGGCCGAGCAGGGTGTCGATTATTTCACTATCCATGCCGGTGTGCGTTTGGCCTATGTACCACTAACCGCAAAACGTCTGACCGGTATTGTTTCGCGTGGTGGTTCGATTATGGCGAAGTGGTGTTTGGCTCACCATCAAGAGAGTTTCCTCTACACCCACTTTGAAGAAATCTGCGAGATCATGAAGACCTATGATGTGTCTTTCTCACTCGGTGATGGTCTACGTCCAGGCTCACTTGCCGATGCAAATGACGAGGCACAATTTGCAGAACTGGAAACCCTCGGTGAACTAACACAGATTGCATGGAAGCATGACGTACAAGTAATGATCGAAGGGCCGGGTCATGTGCCGATGCAGATGATCAAAGAAAATATGGATAAGGAATTGGCCGATTGTCATGAGGCGCCGTTCTATACCTTAGGCCCACTGACCACTGATATTGCGCCAGCCTATGATCACATCACCTCGGCAATCGGTGCGGCACAGATTGGTTGGTATGGCACCGCGATGCTTTGTTATGTCACACCGAAAGAACATCTAGGTTTGCCAGATCGTGAAGATGTACGCGACGGCATCATCACTTACAAGATTGCAGCACATGCAGCTGATTTAGCGAAGGGTCATCCCGGTGCACAGATTCGTGATAACGCGCTGTCTAAGGCGCGCTTTGAATTCCGTTGGGAAGATCAATTCAATCTCAGCCTAGACCCAGAGCGTGCACGTGAATTCCACGACAAAACCCTACCTAAAGAGTCAGCCAAAGTGGCGCATTTTTGTTCCATGTGTGGGCCGAATTTTTGTTCGATGAAGATCACTCAAGACGTGCGTGAGTATGCCAAGAAACAAGGTATTGGTGATATTAAGGTTGCGATTGAATCTGGCATGAAAGAGAAGTCTGCAGAATTCAAAAGGGATGGCTCGGAAATCTATAAGCCGGTGTAGTGAGTACTCACCAGTCGCTAGGTAATATCTTGCTCAATAGAAGCCAAAAATAGTGT
>DGKH01000005.1:3459-3597 GCA_002386945.1 Proteobacteria bacterium UBA4575 | reverse complement strand
TAGTGATGGTGCCCAATGGCCGCATTAAATGTGATGGCTTGTTATTCGATGTATGCCCTATAAGCAGAGAAGCAATCATTAGATTGCAATAGATCTATTCGTAACGGTAAGTTTGCGACCTTAGCGGCAAGCAAAACG
>DGKH01000005.1:0-3437 GCA_002386945.1 Proteobacteria bacterium UBA4575 | reverse complement strand
TGGTTGGAGCTTAATACTGCGGCGTGAAGAGCTCCTGAGGTCGAGTCGACGCCAACCAAGCCAAGCTTAATATTGCTTTGTAGGCACTGTGAGGCGAAGCTTGATGACGAGTGAGCAGTAAGTATGGTGAGTAGTATCAATTGCGTAAAGCGTTTCATCTTGGCGTCCCCTTGAGATAAAGTTACATGCTCACTTAAACAATTAGGTTTGTAAACTTTATCTTTCCTATTGGTTCTTATACTTCATGCTGTTTTTTTTGCCAAGGGTGGCGTAGAGGGAGATGGGATTAGGTGTTAGTCAGAAAAGCAGCTGTTGTTTTGTCTGATGATTTCAGTCTGCTTGAGAGTAGTGATATCTATGCGAGGCAAGTTGCCTTGTGGTGTATGGGCAGAATAATCTTGCTGACTGCGTTAATCCCAAGTGGTGGGTATTTCATAACCGTTATCAACTAAGGCGTCGGTCAGTTCTTGGCCGTCGTATCCATGAAGAATGCTGTTGCCAATAATAATTATTGGCACGCCGCTAGATCCTAGCTTTTTATAATCCCTGCGGCCTTTCTCGCTGTGCTCTACATCGTAGTCGTGATAATTGATTTGATATTGTTTGAGTGTCGCCCGTAGGCTGACACAAAAGTTACACCAGTCTGTGGTGTAAATCACGATGGGACGAGTCATAGAGGAGTTTTCGGCGGTTATATGACCTAGATTGTCGTGTTCAGAAATCATCCATAAACCCAATGCAAGCAGTATACTAAGGCCAACTATGAGGTTCCTTTTCATCGGTGTCTCCTAAACATAACAGTGTTGTAAACAGGCGCTATATTAATAATTCATTGTATACTTTACTGGTACTATAACTACTCATTAAATCAACAGAGGAATTGTTATATGTTTAATGCACTATCAATCCCATTTGGCTGTGTCATGTTATACAACGTGGTTAAGCTTAAAGAAGGGGTTCCACTTGAAGCGGTTGAAATGGCACTAGGCGAAATGTGCAATGTGGTTAAAAACACATACGGTGATGATAATGGTGGTTTCATCGGTGGTCAGGTCTATAAGTTTAGCGGTTTCATTTCGGAAGAAGGCTCAGTAGGCTCGGGTAAGAAAACGGATGATCATTTGGCTATCGTGACTTATTGGCAGTCATATGAGCAGCATGAGAAATCACATGCCGATGCAACATTTAAAGAAAAGTTTGATGCCCTTACTGAGTTCGCAACAGATACCTATGAAATGGGATATGAAATGTTGTGGCAGGGTGATGCTAACGAGTAGTCAGCGTTAAGTATTTAATGCCAACTTAAATGTAAAGCTGGTCATTAGCCACTTGAATGGTGCGTTCTAATATTTTATGAATTAGAGCTAGCGAGTTTAGTTAAGACATAAGCCGAGGCATGCATGCCAAAGCTTGCTGTCACTGCCATTAAAGAGCCAAAGCCAGTAGCGCAGTTCAAGCCGCCTGTGGTGTCTGACTGTTCCTTCTTATATGTTACGCCAGCGTCTACCGTTGGGTAGCGTAATGCCTCTGCAGAGAAGACGCAGGGGATATCAAAACGTCTCTTTATATTTCTTGGGAAATTAAAATCGGTGCGCAGTAATTTGCGTGTGCGTGAGAGTAGGGCATCGCCCTCTGATCGTGTGAGGTCTACCACTTGAATACGGCTGGGATCGATGCGGCCGCCAGCACCACCAACGGTCAGTAGTTTTTGTTTTTTACCATGGCAGTAATTGATTAATGCCGCCTTGGTGCGAAAGTCATCGATACAATCCACAACGTAGCTGAACTCTCGGTCAATGAGTTGTTCAATATTGTCATTACTGAGATGCTCATCAATTAGCCGCAGTTCACAATCTGGATTGATTTCTTGAATACGTTCAGCCATCGCCTCAATTTTAGACTGACCTATAGTGCTGCTCATGGCTTGGATCTGACGATTAATATTGGATTCACTGACATGGTCTAAATCGATTAGTGTCAGTGCACCAACACCGCTGCGTGCGAGTGACTCAACAACCCAAGAGCCAACACCACCAATGCCAATCACACAGACATGACTAGAGAAGATGTCCTGTGATGCGATAGCGCCATAAAGTTTTTCAATTCCGGTAAAACGTTTACTCGTCGACATCGATTGCTGAATTCACTAGGCTGTAGGGATTCTCGGATTTTATAGTAGATTGCATGCAGCTGATAGATACCCTCTGCCACCTTGATTTTGAAGTCTTCGCTGATGACCGGCAGCAAGTGATGGCGCGTGCACAGGCCTTGGGGGTGGATCACTTTGTTGTGCCTGCTGTGCAACAGAGCGGCTGGCAGCATCTTTCTGCCTTATTTCAGCAGCAAGATGCTGTGCATATAGCACTAGGGATGCACCCGATGTTTATGTCGCAACATGAAGAGTCGCATATTGTGCTGTTAGACCATGCCTTACAGCAACAGCGGCCGGTCGCAGTAGGTGAGATTGGCCTCGATTTTTACTCTGCTGAGAGCGATCGGCAGGCGCAATTGCAGTTATTCAGGGCGCAGTTACAGCTGGCGGCTAAATACCAACTACCGGTTATCTTACATGTGCGTAAGGCGCATGATGAGGTCTTGCAGTGTCTGCGTGATATACCGGTAGTGGCCGGTATTGTGCATGCCTTTAATGGAAGCCTGCAGCAGGCGGGGCACTATATTGGAATGAACTTCAAACTAGGTTTTGGTGGCATGCTGACCTATTCGCGTTCGACTAAACTACGTGCCCTAGCACAGCAGTTGCCATTAGATGCCTTGGTTCTGGAGACCGATGCACCCGATATGACGGTGATGCAACATCGAGGACAGCGGAATAGCCCTGAGTATCTGCCATATTGTTTACAGGCATTGGCGACAGTGCGTGGTCAGTCTCAGGCAGTCATTGCTGAGGCGACCTCGGCCAATGCACGACAGTTGCTAGGGATTAGCTAATGGCGAGTTTGATAAGTCGTGTCAGTTCTTTTCTGACGGTGCCTAGAGCAGGTGTTCAGGTGCTGCTGAAGCAAAAGATGGCGTTACAAGCGAGTGCTGAGGCGCTACGGCAACCATTAGTTTCAGGTGAGGTTGAAGCCTTGGAGCAGGCCTGCCAACAATTAGTTGATCAGCTCTGTGATGCCTTGAATTGCGTTAGAGTGAAGGTGCATATTATGGAGCGTAGGCCGCATGATCGGCGCGGTGAATTGCATGGCCTTTATGAGATCAAGCAACGAGGCATGCGTCAGGCGCGTATCTATGTCTGGATGCGTACGGCCAAGCGACAGCAGTTGGTCGCCTATAAAACCTTTTTGCGTACTTTAGCGCATGAGTGTTGCCATCATTTAGATCTTACGCATTACCACTTGGCAGATTCTCTACACACGAGTAGTTTCTATAAACGAGAATCTAGCTTATATAAGCAATTGCTAGGTGATGATTAAATA
>DGKH01000053.1:4486-18669 GCA_002386945.1 Proteobacteria bacterium UBA4575 | reverse complement strand
AAGGTGATGAACGGCAACCTTGTGAAAGTACTATCCTGGTATGACAATGAGTGGGGTTTCTCAAACCGTATGCTCGATACTACGATTGCTTTGATGAACGCAAAGTAAGCTAATAGATAATGTCTTCAGTAACACATATGAATGAACTCGAATTGGCCGCCAAGCGTGTGCTGATTCGAGAAGATCTTAATGTCCCTGTGAAAGAGGGCGTGATCAACAATGACGCACGCATTCGTGCCGCCTTACCAAGCATACAAGTTGCCTTGGATGCTGGTGCAGCAGTGATGTTGATGTCGCATTTAGGTCGTCCAACAGAGGGTGAGTATTCTGCTGAGTATTCGTTACAACCAGTGGCTGATGCCTTAAGTAAGGCCTTGGGTCGCCCAGTGCCTTTAGTCCGTGATTGGATTGATGGTGTAGACGTGGCCCCTGGTGAATTAGTATTGCTAGAGAACGTTCGCTTCTTGGTCGGTGAGAAGAAATCAGCTGCTGAGCTATCGAAAAAAATGGCAGCACTTTGCGATATCTTTGTGATGGATGCCTTTGGTACCGCACACAGGGCGCAGGCGTCTACTTATGGTGTTGCAGAGTACGCCGCTGAAGTATGTGCCGGCCCATTATTAACCGCTGAACTTAATGCCTTAGAGCAAGCTTTGAAAAAACCTTCGCCGCCGATGGTTGCGATTGTTGGTGGCTCTAAAGTGTCGACTAAGTTGGCCCTGCTTGAACAATTAATTGATCGAGTAGATCAGCTGGTTGTTGGCGGTGGCATTGCGAATACATTTATTGCAGCAGCAGGTCATTCGGTAGGTCAGTCTTTATATGAAGCTGATTTGGTGCCGGTGGCAGTGAAGCTGATTGAACAGGCTGCCGCGCGCGGTGCGCAGGTCCCGATACCAACTGATGTTGTTTGTGCTAAAGCATTTTCATCAGATGCCCCTGCTGAGATCAAAGCGGTGAGTGATATTGCAGCGGATGACTTGGTTCTAGATATAGGCCCAGAAAGTGCGAAACATCTAGCGAGCCTGATGGCCGATGCCGGCACCATTGTTTGGAATGGGCCTGTGGGCGTTTTTGAATTTACACAGTTTGCGGATGGCACACGTGTACTTGGCGATGCAATTGCAAATAGTCAGGCGTTCTCGATTGCAGGTGGTGGTGATACCGTCGCTGCGATTGATAAATTTAATTTAAGTGAGAATATTTCTTACATCTCAACCGGCGGCGGTGCCTTCCTTGAGTTTCTAGAAGGAAAGACTTTGCCAGCGGTTGATATTTTGCAAAAACGAAAAGGACAGCTCGTCACATGATGCAGCGTAGAACTAAGATTATCGCCACCTTAGGTCCGGCGACCGATGATGAGCAAGTAATTGCCGATATCATAGAAGCGGGTGTCAATTTAGTCCGGCTTAATTTCTCGCATGGTAGCTTTGATGAGCATCGTGTACGAGTAGAGCGTGTACGTAAAGTATGCGCCGAGAGAAATTATCATGTCGGTATCCTGGGTGACCTGCAAGGCGCAAAGATCCGAGTAGGTCGATTTAAGGATGGCAAGATCATGCTGGCAGTAGGGGATAGTTTCATCCTCGACGCGGATCTAGACTTAGATGCCGGCAATCAAGAATCAGTGGGTTTAACCTATAAAGAATTGATTGAGGATATCGTTGTTGGCGACAAGCTCTTACTAGACGATGGCCGGATTATTCTTGTGGTCGATGAGATTACAGGTAATCGTGTTAAGACCACGGTTGATGTCGGTGGTGAGTTATCCAGCAGTAAAGGTATCAACCGGATGGGCGGTGGTCTTTCTGCAGCTGCATTGACCGAAAAAGATCGTGAAGATATCTTGCATGCGGCAGCACTTGATGTTGATTATCTAGCAGTGTCTTTTGTTAAGACCGCCGATGATGTTTATCTTGCACGAAAGTTATTGCAAGAGGCTGGCGGTGATGCCGGTATCGTTGCGAAGATTGAGCGTGCAGAAGCACTCGATATGATCGATGAGATCATGGAAGCGTCAGAAGTTATTATGATCGCACGTGGTGATCTGGGTGTTGAGATTGGTGATGCCGATGTCCCTGGTGTGCAAAAGTCTTTGATCTCTAGAGCACAGGAAACAAAGTGCTTAGTGATCACGGCAACGCAGATGATGGAATCAATGATCACTAGTGCCATTCCGACACGTGCAGAGATGTCTGATGTAGCGAATGCTGTATTAGATGGAACTGACGCCGTAATGTTATCAGGTGAGACTGCAGTAGGTGCCTATCCTGTTGAAGTAGTCGAAGCGATGAGCCGTGTGTGTCTCGCCTCTGAACGTCAAGATTTGCTGCAATTCCAAACTGAGCGCCATGAACCTAGTCTAGATCGTGTGGATGAGGGGATTGCGATGGCCGCGATGTTCTTAGCGAATCATTTGAATGTCACTGCGATTGCAGCCTTGACCGAATCTGGTTCAACCGCGCTGTGGATGTCACGGATTAACTCAACGATTCCGGTGTATGCATTTACACGCCATGTGAAAAGTTTACGTCGTGTGACATTGTATCGTGGTGTCTTTCCAGCCTACTTGGACTTCATGGGTAAGACGCATGCACAAGTGAATCGTGCTGCCATTGCTGTACTTCAGGATTGTAATGAAGTCGAAGAGAATGATTTAGTGATACTGACCAAGGGTGACTTGATTGGTGTCGATGGCGGGACTAATGCGATGAAGATACTGAGCGTTGGGCATCTGATTGAAGAAGAAAACGATCCGGAAAGTATTTAGTCATCAGCTGATATGATATTTGCGATGATGGTTATTTAAATATTATAGTTTAAGACAGTGTTTGGGAGAGCAGAATGAATATTGAAGAGTTGAGACAGACCGCAAGTGCAATGGTTGCGCCGGGCAAGGGTATTTTAGCGATGGATGAAAGTCATCCGACCTGTGGTAAGCGATTCAAGGCGCTAGGTATTCCAGAGACAGCAGAGATGCGTCAGGCGTATCGCGATATGCTGCTCACCGCTCCAGGCCTATCGGACTACATTGGTGGTGCGATTTTATTTGATGAGACTATCCGCCAGACATTATTAGACGGCACACCTTTCCCTAAATATATGGAAGCTAATGGCATAGTGCCAGGCATTAAAGTGGATGCCGGTGCTAAGGTTTTACCGGGCCATGAAGATGAAAAAATTACAGAAGGTTTAGATGGTCTGCGCGATCGTTTGGCTGAGTACTATGCATTAGGCGCACGTTTTTCAAAATGGCGTGCAGTCATTACTATCGGTGATCACATGCCAACTTGGGCATGTATCGAAGCGAATGCTCATGCCTTAGCGCGTTATGCTGCACTAAGCCAAGAAGCGAATATTGTGCCTATCGTTGAGCCAGAAGTATTGATGGATGGTAGTCATTCTATTGAACGTTGTTACGAAGTAACTGAGTTGGCACAGCGTATTACCTTCCAACAACTACGCAATCAAGGCGTAGCATTAGACGGTATGATCTTGAAGCCTAGCATGGTGATCTCTGGCGCAAACGCGAGTAATCGTGCCGACGTAGAGACGGTTGCACGTGAGACAGTACGTTGTTTATTAAACACAGTGCCTGCGTCAGTCGCTGGTATCTCTTTCTTATCCGGCGGCCAGAGTGATGAAGAGGCCAGTGCACATTTGAATGCGATGCATAACCTAGGTGTCGATCTGCCATGGCCTTTGACCTTCTCTTATGGTCGTGCGCTACAGCAAGCATCGATGAAGGCTTGGGATGGTAAGGCTGAGAATGTTACAAAAGCACAAGAGATTTTATTAGAGCGTGCGAGTAATAATGGTAAGGCAGCGATGGGTCAATACAACCCGTAGTAAACACTGCTAGCCAGTTATAAAAAAGGCCCGCAATGCGGGCCTTTTTTATGTCAGAAATATTTAGCAGCTATAGATTAGCTGCCGTTCTATTTCCATATCTGTTGCTTCACTTAACCATGGACAATCTGTAACAACTTATCCAATGTGTTGTTGGCCTCATTGGTGTTATAGGGTAATACAGGTAGCTTTAATCTTGCACTTAAGTCAGCCAGGTTATCCATCGCGACATCTTCTTCATCTGTAGTTGGGATCTGGTTGACGATGACAGCAAGGCATTCTAAGCCGCATGACTCGATTGCAGCCAAGCTGAGCAGGGCTTGGTTAATACAACCTAAGCGATCACGTACGACCAAGATCACTTGCGCCTGCATAGCCTCGGCTAAATCTGCATTGAGGCCATCGCTACACAATGGGGAATAAAAACCACCGGCACCCTCAACTAAGAGTAGCTCATCTGATACATCACCTTGGCAGGCTGTTACTAGTTGCTGCACGCTGACAGTTTCATTCGCCAGTCGTATGGCACGCTCAGGCGAGATGGCAGGTTCATAGCGATAACGGCAGACATCATCTAGGTCGCAGTTGTCGGTGCTCGCGTTTTGGTAGGCGCTGACATAATTGCTGGCGTCGGCGGGTAGTAGTGCCGCGCCTTGACGTTGGCAGCCAGACTCAACTGGTTTACGCACACTAAGCTTAAGCCCAGCCTGCAATAATTTTTCTGTCAGGCGGGTGCCAATAAAAGTCTTGCCGACGTCAGTGTCGGTTCCTGTGATAAATATCGTTTTCATAGGGTGACTAGTGTAACGAAGAATCACTTCGTCCTCAGCTAAATTAGTTTGATAATCGCAAATAGGCGTATGCTACGCAGCATGTTATTTAGCCTATGTCAGTCCAGCGTTTCCCGCTGCATGCTTATATTCGTATTGAGTACCGCCTTGAGCCCAATCTGGGCTGCTGGAGGTATGGGCGATTGGAGCCGGATGTGGGGGCCTGAAATAGAACTGCTTGAAGCCCAATTGCTGTTTAAACAACAAGATTGTGGCTTAACTGACGAACTGTTTCTTGAGATTTTAGGGCTTGCGCAGTTAAAGCAGACACTATCTCAACAGCGATTTTTAACACTGAATATCGCAGAGAAGCCTAAGGATAAGCGTTGGTTCTTGATTGCTAGCGGACAAAAGCCAAATGGTGGCTACGATCTTAGTTTTGAAGGTCTAGATCCTTACATGGAGTATAAGGAATTGTCTTTGGTGTGGAGTGAGCCACAGCCAGATCACATCTATACACAGGCCATAGTTAGCCCCTGTCTATTGATTGAGTTGTCAGCAGAGGATCGCTTGCCAATCCTTGTGGTTGACCACGAGGGTAACAAGCGACACCGCTTTAATGCAGAGTAAATACTTTACTGATTAGTCACGTGACTTAGGTCGGCTGAATGTTTTCTTTGGACCTTTGCCAGTCGGATTTCCAGAAAACTTTCCAGAACCGCCAGGCTTACGTTGCGAACTGCGTGGCTTTTTATCACTACGTGGTTTGCGTGGTGCCCCTGTAGATCCTGACTCTTTTCCAGCCTCACCAGCTTTACCAATATTTAATTGCTGTCCTGCAATCCAGATACCTTTCAATTGAGCAAACACTTCATCAGGCATACCTTCAGGCAAATCAACTAAGCTGTGATCATCATAAATCTTGATGTGGCCGATATATTTGCTATCAAGCCCAGCTTCGTTGGCAATGGCGCCAACAATATTACCAGGCTTAACTTCATGATCATGCCCAACCTCGATACGAAAACGCTCCATACCGGCTTCTAGTTCACGATCGAATACCCTGCGCTTACTGTCTTCACGACGCCTTTCAGAGCGAGAACCTTCATCGCGATTAGAGCGTGGCTTGCGTTCTTTACGACCGCGGCCTTCACCTGAATCAGATGAGAAGGGTTTACTCTTCATAGGTTTGTTGCTGAGTAATAACGGTGTGTCACCCTGTACCATTCTGGCTAGGGCAGCACCGATTTCAACAGCGGGGATGTTGTGTTCCTGTTCAAACTTCTCGATCAAACCGGAAAAGAAAGTCAGGTCTTCACTGGCCAATGTATCGCTGATACGTTGGTTGAATTTCTCGATACGTTTGTCATTAATGAGATTGGCAGATGGTAATTCCATCATCTCAATCTTGCTCTTAGTGGCACGCTCGATGGCACCGAGTAAACGCTTTTCACGTGGTGCTACGAATAGAATGGCTTCACCACTACGACCAGCACGGCCAGTACGACCGATACGATGAACATAAGACTCAGTATCGTAAGGGATGTCATAGTTAATAACGTGACTAACGCGATCAACATCAAGACCACGTGCGGCGACATCGGTTGCAACTAAGATATCGATCTTGCCTGATTTGAATTGCTGAATCGTGCGTTCACGCTGACTCTGTTGTATATCACCATTAATCGGTGTTGCTGCATAACCACGTGCCTGTAATTTCTCGGCAAGTTCAGTAGTGGCTGTTTTGGTGCGTACAAACAGGACGATGCCGTCAAAAGTTTCTGCTTCTAAGATACGTGTGAGTGCATCTAATTTATGCACACCACTGACAGGCCAGTAGCGTTGTCGAATAGTCGAGGCAGTGGTTGTCTTTAGCTCAACCGTGACCTGATGTGGATCGTTTAAATATTTGGTCGCTATACGTCGAATTTGATTCGGCATAGTGGCTGAGAACAATGCGATTTGGCGATCAGGTGGTGTTTGATCGAGGATCCATTCAACGTCATCAATAAAGCCCATACGCAACATTTCATCGGCTTCATCAAGTACTAAAGCGGTTAGGCTGCCAAGGTTTAAGGTGCCACGACGCATATGGTCCATGACACGACCTGGCGTACCAACAACAACATGCACACCGCGCTGTAGCCCGCGGATTTGACCACGATAATCTTGGCCACCGTAGATCGGTAGGACGTGAAAACCATCTAGTTTAGAGGCGTATTTTTGAAATGCCTCGGCTACTTGAATGGCCAGTTCTCGGGTTGGTGCTAAGACCAATACTTGAGGATCTTTTTGTTTTAAATCTAGATTCGATAGGATCGGTAATGCAAAGGCAGCGGTTTTACCGGTACCTGTTTGCGCCTGACCTAGCACATCCTTACCTTCTAATAAGAGAGGGATGGTGCGTGCTTGAATCGGTGACGGTGTCTCGTAACCGATTGTATCGAGCACGGTTAGGAGTGCTTTCTTAAGATCGAACTGATCAAAAGACGTGATGCTTTCTTCGGACATTGGGTGCCTTAATCTATGTGTTAGGGCCTAAGCCCGCTAAGAAGAGCGATTAGTAAGCTAAAAGCCGTGCGGCTGCTTCTTCGTATTTCGCTTGAGTGTTTTCGACGATTTCTTGTGGTAGCTCTGGTCCCGGGGCTGTCTTGTTCCAGTCCAAGGTCTCTAGGTAGTCACGGATATATTGCTTATCAAAGCTACTGGGATTCTGTCCTGGCTGATAACCAACAGCTGGCCAGAAACGTGATGAGTCAGGAGTCAGCACTTCGTCGATCAAAGTGAGTTGTCCATCCTTATCTATTCCAAATTCAAACTTAGTATCAGCAATGATGATGCCTTTTTCTAAAGCATAATCAGCCGCTGTTTGATAAAGCGTAATACTAATATCACGTACCTGAGTCGCTAGATCTTCACCGAGTAGCTTAACCGTCTCTGCAAAAGAGATATTTTCGTCGTGCTCACCCACTGCTGCCTTAGTAGAAGGCGTAAATAGAGTGTTAGGTAATTTTCCAGCTAGCGGAATGTCCGCTGGTAATGAAATACCACAAACTGAGTGGCTAGTTTCATATTCTTTCCAGCCTGAACCAATGAGGTAACCGCGAACGATAGCTTCAATGGGTAAGGCCTTTAGACGTTTAACAATCATGCTGCGACCTGCAGCCTGTTCGTATTCATCTGTTGTTAGGTTGAGGTCATCCAAGCTTATATCGCTAAGCTGGTTAGGAACCTGCTTGGCAAAAAATTGGAACCAAAACGCTGATACTTCAGTCAGTAGAGCGCCTTTTTGTGGGATTGGCGTCGGCATAATGACGTCAAAAGCCGAAATGCGATCGGTCGCGATCACCAACATATGCTCATCATCGACACGATAGATATCACGCACCTTGCCTCGGTGTAGGATTTCTAAGCTGTCAAAGTTGGTATGATGGATGCTGCGAGTCATTCGGTATCCCGGTCAATAAGGGCGGCAATTGTAGTGCCATTGGCTTCAAATGGATATAGAACACAGGATATAGTACTGGCCTTATGACGCAAAAAGTTGGAAAATGCGCGTTTTTTATCGGTAAGAGTGCATAAATATGGCCAAAATTGGCATTATCATGGGCAGTGACAGTGACTGGCGCATCATGCAGGCGGCTGATCATATGCTAAATGAGTTCGATCTGGACCATGAATGTAAGGTGGTTTCAGCACATCGTACCCCTGAACTTTTATTTGAATACGCATCTACTGCGCACGAGCGCGGACTGCAGTGCATTATTGCGGGAGCCGGCGGTGCAGCGCATCTACCTGGTATGACGGCGGCAATGACTGATGTTCCGGTATTAGGTGTACCCGTGCCAGGAAAGCATCTTGAAGGCCAAGATTCACTCTTATCTATTGTACAAATGCCCAAGGGCATTCCAGTCGCGACCTTTGCCATTGGTGAGGCTGGCGCTGCCAATGCTGCGCTATTCGCTATCGCGATGATCGCAAATACAGATGCGGCCTTAGCAGAAAAATTAGCCACTTTTCGCGCAAAACAGCGTGATCAGGTCTTGGCCAAAGTACTACCACCCGCATAAGATGAAATCAGCGTTTGTTTTAAAACGTCACTGATTCACCACACAATTAGTAGAGTCAAAACAATACGATGTCATTAGACGTAACATTTCCCTTACAACCGGGTGCCGTACTTGGCATGTTGGGCGGTGGTCAATTAGGCCGCATGTTTGCCTTGGCCGCAGCCGAAATGGGTTATCAAGTTTGGGTTTACGATCCGAATGAAGTAAGTCCTGCAGGCGAAGTGGCCTATCGCCATATTCAAGCCGCCTATGATGATAAAACTGCCTTGGCTGAATTTGGTCAAGCCTGTGCCGTAGTGACTACTGAGTTTGAAAACATTCCAGCTGATACGCTGCGTTACCTACAAAGCTATTGCCAAGTCTGTCCGAATCCAAATGCCGTGCACATTGCACAGAATCGGATTCGAGAGAAAACCTTTGTTAATGACCTCGGTATCCCGACCTCTGCGTTTAAAGCGATTAACAGTCTGCAGGACATAGACGCTGCAACTGATCTCAATTTCCCCTGTATCTTGAAGACGGCAGAGTTTGGCTATGACGGCAAAGGTCAGGCGGTAGTCGAGGATCTTGCAGCGGCATCGAATGCATTTGCTGAAATGGGTGAAGTGCCTTGCATCCTAGAAGAAAAGATCCAGCTCGAGAGTGAAATCTCAGTCGTGCTGGGGCGTAATCAACAGGGTGAGATTAGCTTCTTCCCAGTGGCTCGTAACGTACACAAAGATGGCATTTTACATATCAGTAGTGTGCCGGCTGAAGTGAGTGATGAGTTGCAAACCTATGCCTGTGAATTGGCGCAGCGGATTGCTGAAAACCTCGACTATGTTGGCATTATGGCGGTGGAGTATTTCATCGATCCAGAACAACGCTTACTGGTGAATGAGATTGCACCACGGGTACATAACAGTGGCCACTACTCACAAGATGCGTGTTCTATCTCGCAATTTGAACAGCAGGTGAGAGTGCTCTGTGGCTGGGTGCCAGCTGATACACGCTATCACACGCCAGTGGCCATGGTGAATATCCTTGGCGATGCCTGGCATCAGGGTGAGCTAGCAGCCGAGTCTTTATACAATAACGTTAATATCAAGGTGCACATCTACGGTAAAGCCGGTGCTAAGCCGGGTCGTAAAATGGGTCACTTTAATGTCTTGGCCGAATCGGTAGCCGATGCGATCAAGTTGGGTGAAGCAGCCTATCAACAGATGATGAATCCTCCGGCCTAATGAGCCAGTCCATCCCAGAATTTTTCCCTGCTTTTCGCATTCATGCTGCCGACGGTTTCCAAGGTGCTGCGGTAGAACAGGTTTCCTTAGACCAGCTAAGCCCTGGTGAAGTGGTGCTTGAGGTGGAATATTCCAGTGTTAATTTCAAGGATGCCCTGGCCGGTAGCGGCAGGGGTAAGATCCTGCGTCTGCCTGAATTAAATGGCGGCATTGATTTAGCTGGCACGGTGGTCGCTTCTGAACATGCTGATTTTACGCCGGGACAAAAAGTACTGGCTAACGGTAGCGGACTCAGTGAAGTGCATGATGGTGGTTACAGCCACTACGCACGCATACCCGCTGAATGGTTAATGCCGATGCCACCGGGTTTGGATACGCGCAGCGCGATGATCTTGGGGACCGCTGGGTTTACCGCGGCCTTGGCAGTGCAGCGACTACTGGATAATCATCAGCAGGTAGAGCAGGGCCCTATTGTAATCACCGGTGCCAGTGGAGGTGTCGGTAGTTTTGCAGTGCAGCTATTAACACAACTTGGCTTTGACGTAATCGCCATGACTAGAAAGCAAGAACACCATGCTTATTTGCGTTCCTTAGGTGCGCAGGATGTCAGGCATACCGATGAATTGAATAATAATGCTAGCCCGATGTTAAAAGGACAATGGGGTGGGGCGATTGATAATTTAGGCGGTGATGTACTTGCTAGCTTGAGTAAATCAGTCAAGCCATGGGGCAATATTGTGAGTGTTGGTATGGCTGCTGGTGTTGAATTGAATACCAGTACCATGCCTTTCATCTTGCGTGGTGTGTCTATTCTAGGGGTGACTTCTGCCGCCTGCCCACAGGCCCTGCGAAAAAATATTTGGCAACGTTTAGGCAGTGATTGGCTGCCGCAAAAACTAGAGGCAGTCTGTGCTGTAGAGATCGGTTTGCAGGAATTACCACAGGCGTTTGATGCCTTGCTCAAGGGTCAAGTGCAGGGTCGCCAGCTGGTTCGCGTTAAGTCTTAACTGGCAAAGAATACGTAAGATAAAAAGACCGCCGCTGTGATACCGGCAACATCTGCCAATAAAGCACAGGCAATGGCGTAACGAATTTTTGTAATCCCCACCGCGCCACAATAGACCGCCAACACATAAAAAGTAGTCTCTGTAGAGCCTTGCATGACGGCAGCTACCTTCGCTGGAAAAGACTCCACTCCCTCTGTTTGCATCACATCTAACATGGCAGCACGTGCACCACTTCCACTAAAGGGTTTCATTAGCGCGGTAGGCAGTGCATCAATAAATGCAGTGTCGATATGCAGTAAGCTAAAGCAATAACTCAATCCAGAAATAAGCCCGGCGAGTAAACCACTGACACGTAGCATGGCAATAGCCAATAACATGGCGATTAAATAAGGGATTAATTCAATCGCTGTTTGAAAACCCTGTTTGGCTCCACTAACAAAGGCCGCATAGACATCGATCTTTTGGCGTAAGCCAGCAATCAGGAACAGCGCAATCACTGCAAATAAAGTGAAGTTGGCAAACAGCTGTGCCTGTTGACTCATCTGGTCGGCAGGCAGATTCATAAAATAGATGGCAAGGCCGATTGGAATCGCACTTAGACCGCCAAGATATAAAAGTACCGTGCGGTTGAATAGATCTAATTTTTGCACATAGGCAACACTGAATAAGCCCACTAAAGTCGATGTGAAAGTGGCGAGCAGAATAGGGATGAATACTTCAGTTGGGTAGAGTGCGCCTTGTTGTGCGCGAAATAAAAACACGCTGATGGGTAAGACAGTTACTGAAGATGTATTGAGTACAAGAAAAAGAATCTGCGCATTGGATAGGGTATCTGGCGTCGTATTGTTTTTCTGTAACTGCTGCATGGCCTTAATGCCTAATGGGGTTGCAGCATTATCTAGGCCTAGGGCGTTAGCCCCTAAATTCATGGTGATTGCACCCATGGCCGGATCACGTTTCGAGAGTTCAGGCATTAACTTTCGAAACAAAGGATCTAAGGCAATAGCGACACGCTCAATCAATCCAGCTTGTTCGGCAATCTTGAAGAAGCCCAGCCAAACCGCCATTAAACCGATGAGGCCAATAGCAATCTCGACACTTAAACCTGCGGTGTTAAATAAAGCACGAATCGCCTGATCAAAGATCAGTGTGTTACCAAAAAATAGTAATTGGATCAGGCAAGCCAGAAATGAAATAAGGATGCAGCCAGCCCAAAACCAATTAAGCATGTGCTATCGGCCAATCGCCAAGTAGAACGGAAGCCACATGACAATCATGAATGCGACAGCCGCTAGTTCTGTCCAGAGGATGATGCGAAAGCGCGTACTCTCTTCACCACTGCTATCGCTGGCACGTATTTTTGACATCAAGGCATCAAATAAAATAACCATGATGAATAATGGTGCGGCAGCCGGTGCGACCAAGGTCTGTACCATCTCCCAACCAGAGTAAGAAATGTAAGATCCCGGTTCAGGACGGATTAACACATTAAAGATGCCAAGGACGATCAAGCCCCCACGGAGTAAGCCTAGTGACTTTAGATAGTTCATAGAGGACAACGTAGAAAATAAAAACCTAGTGTAACAAAAATGTTGCTAGGTAGGTGTTGCATAAAGCACTGGCTAGTTTGATCCTTGTAAAGGTGGCGATGGGGTGTTGGTATGCGCTAATGCAACAAGACTATACTGAACTCTGCTGTCTGCTAGGATGAATAAAATATTTAGTTATAAGGGATCTAGAAATGAAGAAATTGATAGTTAGTTTATGTGTTTTGTTTATGCCGTTCTCCACCTTGTCTGCCGATGGCCATGTCTCTATGGCGCCGAAAGATGCCGAGGTCTATTTCATTCAGCCTGTTGATGGTCAGACCCTATCTTCACCGTTTAGTGTGAGCTTTGGTCTTAAAGGGATGGGCGTTGCACCCGCGGGCGTTAAAAAACAGAATACTGGACACCATCATCTATTGATCGATTTAGAGCAATTGCCAGACCTATCAAAACCACTGCCTGCAAGCGAGCATGTGAAACATTTTGGCGGTGGGCAGACCGAAGTAACGCTAGATCTACTTAAGGGTGAGCATCGCTTACAACTATTGCTGGGTGATCACCATCATATGCCGCATCAGCCGCCAGTCATGTCTGAAACAATCACGGTTACAGTCGAGTAGCGCGTCAAATAATGCTAAAAATGCCGGTTTGTGTGGCCTTGTTTAGCGTCGCAGGTGTTTGAGGTTTTGCTAATTGATTAGCCTGATGAGGCTGATCAGTGCAAGACTGCCTGCGTTGCTAAGCAAGGCAACTAAAAGACTTCGGCTCCAGCCACATGAAGAGAAAAGATTGATCAGGTAGCCGCACAATACAATGGCGAATAAGTAATTGACTACCGGGATAGCAAGATAAAAGCCGGCGAGTTGGGAGACGAATACGGTCCCTACTAAGCGTGATAGCCGCACGTTGATTGGTGAACTATTTCTTGCTCGACGATTGTTAGCCAAGCTGAAGAGGATCCATAGGAAAAGGCCGTTGGAGATTAGATTTATCGCGAACTCGTTTAAGCTGATAAGTAACATGATAGTTGAGCCTTGTGTAAAGTTAGGTATGATTATTAAATCTCATAGTCTTTGTTTAATGTAAATTTAAATAACTATTATAAAGTTTAGCACAAGGTCTTGTTTAGCCTAAATTAAGATCTGTTATAGATCTTGTTTATGGCTATCCAGAATGGGATCACCATACTGTCTCTGATGGTATTTTTTTTAGTAACTTAGGTCGGTAGAATGCCTGTGGTTATTATTTTTCGATGGCTTTTTTGACTATCGTAATCGTGCAATGAAGCGTGAACGAATGAGTATTCGTGGAGTCGCTGAATTAAGGAGTAATGATGAAAGCAATTATTTTGGCAATGGCCACTGTAGTAAGTTTGAGTTCTGGCCTAGTACAGGCAGCAGATATCGATGCGGGTAAAGCGAAATCAGCAAGTTGTGCAGGCTGCCATGGTGGTGCTGGCATTAGCCCAGCGCCTATCTATCCAAACCTGGCAGGCCAAAAAGAGATGTACCTGTATCAGCAATTAGCAGCATTCAAAAGCGGTACACGCGACAATGCCATGATGGCATCTATGGTTGCCGGCTTGAGTGATGATGATATGAAAAACATCGCAGCCTACTACGCTAGCCTTTCTTGTAAGTAAGAGAGTATTAGATCAGCCTGACTCAGGCCGGTCTGTAGTTGGCGCAAAATCAAAGCCTGAACAGCGTTAAGTCAT
>DGKH01000053.1:3218-4476 GCA_002386945.1 Proteobacteria bacterium UBA4575 | reverse complement strand
TCTAATCCTAGAGCAATAACCAAAACTATCAATCCAATCAATAGGTTAAGCCCAACCAACTGGCGAATTTGGCCCAGACTCTTAGCCCCTGCTGCAAAATCCTTTGCCTCTACTGCGCGCTGCAACTTCTTATAAGGTGCAAAAAAGACATGCAGATAGATCAAAATCATGACGATGCCAAGGGCCTGCATGAGATGCACATGCCCGCCGACCGAGGCAAAACCGTTAAAGAATGAAAAGATCATCCAGTAACCGGTTAACGGTAATAAAATGACCGCTAGCCAGACCCATAGGAAAAAGCGTCCCAAGGTTTGAGACCACAGGGTTAAACGTTCAGGGGGTGCCAGCACGCTTGCTGCGACAGGGCGTAGTGCCACATAGGCGAAGAACATACCGCCAACCCAGATGACAGCGCTGAGGCCGTGTAGGGTGATGGCTAAAGGGTACATGAGGCTATCTAGAGTCATAGTGTGTGCTCGTAGTAAAATATGGCTCTTAGTATAGAGCAGCAAGGCAATTTGCAATACTGACTTCATCCCTATGCAAAGCGCTACGAGCTAGGATAAAGTTGCGGTATAGAGTCATAGACAAGGAAATATCATGGAAAACTGGATTGCACCCTCGATTTTGGCGGCAGATTTCGCTCGTTTAGGTGAAGAGGTCGACAATGTATTGGCGGCCGGTGCGGATATCGTACATTTCGATGTTATGGATAATCACTATGTACCTAACCTGACGATTGGTCCCTTGGTTTGTGAGGCCTTACGAAAATACGGTATTACAGCGCCGATTGATGTGCATCTCATGGTCTCGCCAGTTGACCGTTTGATCGGTGATTTTGCGGCTGCTGGTGCCAGCTATATTACCTTTCACCCAGAAGCGAGTGAGCATGTGGATCGCAGTCTAGAGCTGGTCCGCAGTAGTGGCTGCAAGAGTGGTCTGGTGTTTAACCCAGCAACACCACTGCATTATCTCGACTATGTAATGGATAAGGTCGATATGATTTTACTGATGTCGGTTAACCCTGGCTTTGGTGGCCAATCATTTATCCCGTCGACGCTAGATAAGGTGGCGCAGGTGCGTGAGCGCATTGTGGCCTCAGGTCGAGATATTCGCCTAGAAGTCGATGGTGGGGTAAAGATCGATAATATTGGCGCGATTAAAGCGGCCGGCGCCGATACCTTTGTTGCTGGTTCCGCTATTTTTAATAGTGATGACTATGCAACAGCGATAGCAGCAATGCGGCAAGAGCTGGCAG
>DGKH01000053.1:0-3037 GCA_002386945.1 Proteobacteria bacterium UBA4575 | reverse complement strand
GACACTGGCTGAGGTACGTAACTTTATTGGTGACGGGGCTTATGTCTTGTTGCAGCGTGGTTTGTCTCACGCCGGGCTGGAGCAGCCGAGTGAAGCTGACATGGTGCAGGCTAGACGTTACTTTGATCTGGCCTATGGCGAGGGTATCGCAGCACATAGTATTTGTTACCCCGATTGTGAAACAGTACTGGCCTCATTTGCGGCGCAGGCGATACCGATGGCTCTGGTCACTAATAAGCCACGCCAGTTTGTGCCGCCGTTACTGCAGAGATTGGGTTTATCTGATTATTTCCCGGTGCTACTTTGTGGTGATGACCTAGCGCAAAAGAAGCCTCATCCTGCGCCGATTCAATCGGCGGTGGCGCAAATGCAGAAGGAAGTGACTAGCGGCTATATGGTGGGAGACTCGGTTACCGATATGGAAGCAGCGTGGCGTGCCGGTGCGGGTGCAATTTATATGTCCTATGGCTATAATCGCGGCGTCTCAGTCGAACAATTTAATCCCATACGATTAAATGGACTGGCGCAATTATTGAATCTATTTGAACGAGAGTAATGGATGTTTCATCTTCCTATAAAAGATTGGCAGTTTGATCAGCGTTGGCGTGCGTAGCGTGTCTAGAGCGCTGCTCGCGAGTGTCTGTCTTTTTTTAATTTGAATTTGAGTATCCATGAAACCATCAACTTTTTCTGAATTTGCCAAACAGGGTTTTAGCCACGTCCCCGTCGTGCGCGAGGTCGGTGCCGATCTCGATACCCCACTCAGTGCCTATCTTAAGCTGGCCAACACCCCCTATAGTTTTCTATTTGAATCCGTCCATGGTGGTGAGCGTTGGGGCCGTTATTCTATTATCGGTTTGCAGTGTGATGAAGTCATCTCGGTACGTGGAGAAGAAATCACTAGGACACAACAAGGTCAGGTCGTTGAGCAATTAGCACATGCTGACCCGTTGAGCTGGATAGAAGATTATCGTCAGCAGTTTAAGTTGCCTAAGATTGCTGGACTGCCAGGGTTTATTGGTGGCTTGGTAGGTTACTTTGGCTATGAAACCATTCGGTATATCGAACCTCGGCTGGCTAAAGAGCAAAAGCCTGATGCGCTGAATGCGCCCGATATCTGTTTAATGACCAGTGGTGAATTATTGGTCTTTGATAGTCTCAAGTCTTCAGTGTTTATTGTCTTATTGGTCTCAACAAAAGACGAAAATAACTTGGCAAAAGCACAGCTGCGGATTGATCAGCTAGCGACTGCCATGCAGCAGAAAGTGTCTTTACCGGTATTAGACCTTAGTGATCAGCCAACCAATGATCTTGATTTCGTTTCTGGCTTTAGCCAAGAAGGTTTTAAGACCGCGGTCGAAAGTGCGCGAGATTATATTGCGCAGGGTGATGCCATGCAGGTGGTTCTGTCGCAGCGTCTGAGTGCACCCTTTAATGGGGAGCCCTTAGATGTGTATCGTCATCTGCGTCGATTGAATCCTTCACCGCATATGTATTATTTAGATATGGGTGACTTCCAGATTGTTGGATCATCACCAGAAATTTTAGTGCGACAAGAAGAACAGCAAGTGACCCTACGTCCGATCGCAGGTACGCGTCCACGCGGTGCTACTGAGGCAGAAGACTTAGCGTTAGAAAAAGAATTACTCAGCGATCCAAAAGAATTGGCAGAACATTTGATGCTGATCGATCTGGGTCGTAATGATGTTGGTCGTATCGCTAAGACGGGTACCGTCGAGCTGACCGATAAAATGATCATCGAGCGTTATTCGCATGTGATGCATATCGTCTCGAATGTCACTGGTGAATTGCTCGACGACTACTCCAGCATGGATGTGTTGCGGGCTACCTTCCCGGCAGGCACTGTTTCTGGTGCGCCTAAGATTAGAGCGATGGAAATCATTGATGAGTTAGAGCCGATCAAGCGTGGTGTCTACTCCGGTGCCATTGGTTATCTCTCATGGTACGGCGACATGGATACTGCTATTGCGATTCGCACAGCGGTGATACAAGATCAAACGATTCATGTGCAGGCCGGTGCCGGTATTGTGTATGACTCGGTTGCAGAGAATGAATGGCAAGAAACGATGAATAAGGCGAAGGCCGTACTACGTGCTGCCGCGCTGGCCGATAAGCCAGCCAAGCAATAGCAGGAAAGTAAAACTATGCTTTTGATGATCGATAACTATGATTCCTTTACTTATAACCTGGTGCAGTACTTTGCTGAGCTAGGCCAGCAGGTGAAGGTTGTGCGTAATGACGCCATTGGCCTGCAAGAGATCGCTCAAATGAAACCGGATCATATTGTGTTATCGCCAGGGCCTTGCACCCCAAATGAAGCCGGTATCTCGCTGCAAGTGGTTGAGGAGTTTGCGGGCAAGATTCCATTGCTCGGTGTCTGCCTTGGGCATCAAACGATAGGGCAGGCGTATGGTGGCAAGATCGTGCGCGCTAGTGACATCATGCATGGTAAGACCTCGCCAGTGCATCACCATGATCAGCATATGTTTAAAGATTGCACGCAGCCGTTCACTGCGACTCGTTATCACTCATTGGTTATCGAGAAGGCTAGCTTGCCAGAATGTTTGCAGGTCACCGCGTGGACCGAAACAGAAGATGGGCAGATTGATGAAATTATGGGTGTGCGACATAAAGAGCTGGCTGTGGAAGGCGTGCAGTTTCACCCGGAATCGATCCTTACAGACTTTGGCCATCACGTGCTAAAGAACTTTGTCGAACAGAATTAATATGAGTGTTATTCAGCAGCATCTAGGTCAGCTTATTATCGGACAAGACTTAACGTCGGCCGAGATGGAAGCAGCGATGGATAGCATCATGCAAGGTGAGGCGACACCCGCTCAAATTGCAGGATTTATTGTTGCCTTACGGATGAAAGGTGAGACGGTCGATGAGTTGGCTGCAGCGGCACGTGTCATGCGCAAGTTGTCGAGTAAGGTCGATCTGGGTCAGCAAGATTTAGTCGACACCTGCGGTACTGGTGGCGATGGGCAAAAAACATTTAACATCTCAACCGCGT
>DGKH01000081.1:8727-9369 GCA_002386945.1 Proteobacteria bacterium UBA4575 | reverse complement strand
TGATCTTTCTTATAGACAACGGCAGGTCGGTCTTTCCAGTCAAAATCTATCGATGGCAGATACTCTTGCAGCTGTTGCCTTGGCGGCTCACCAATCTCACAGGAAGAAGCTGCCGTAGCCTCTCCTTGTGAGACTAGACGCTCATCAAATTGCTCTAAAATTTTAGCCTTAAATGCCGCTGTTGCTAGCTTGCTATCTGCATTGTATTGCAGCAAAGAGCCACCTAGTAAAAAGACCGAGTCAACGCCATAGGTCTCACCCATCGCCGATAGATCATCGTAGGCCATACCACCTGCAGGACAGGGTAAGGCTGTGGTGACACCCGGCATTGGCTCTCGCAACCGTCGTGTAATCGCCTGTGTCTCTATCTTACTAAAGGAAAAACGACCACCTGCATTAGGAAAGACTGAAATATCAACTCCAGCTAAACGATAGAGGTATCCATAAAGCAGATCAGCCGACATACCATGTGAGGCCTGAATACTAAAGCTGCCAGAAAAGGCCGGATGCGCCATATACATCAGGTCGTATTGCTGTGCTAAACCACGCGCATGATCCAACCCCATAATCAGAGGTGATAACAAAACACCCTTTAGGCCTAATCCTTTAACCCAGGCAAAATGACGTTCTAGTTCCTCATAG
>DGKH01000081.1:0-8649 GCA_002386945.1 Proteobacteria bacterium UBA4575 | reverse complement strand
CAACTATTAGTCCGTGACTGGAATGCAGAAAAATCAGCGATTAGGTTTTGATCATCTTTGATGATGTCACCGCCACCACTAGCAAAGGCATAAGCTAGCTGGGCAAAATAGGCATCACTCTCCCCTTTTGGTTTGAGTGCCGTTGCCAATAAAGGCCGTTGATAAACACCAAGCGCCTTACGAACCCCCTCAATACCAAACCGCGGGCCTTGAAAATTACTCAACACGCTCTGCGGTAATTCAATATCAACCAGACGCACACCGGGGTATAAGGAGACATTCCCAAAGCATAAATTGAGCAATTGATTAAAGTTCTGACCTACGCTAGCTGCCGCGAAACTAAACACTACACGACAGTAACCTGCCGGCTCACTAAGCTCTTCTAGCTGCTCAATCTTGCCCAGGATATTTTCTTTGATATCGTCACTTAATACATCTAACGGTGTCTCGACACTCTGCTCAATAAGTATTTTTTCAGCCAAAGATGCAGCGTCAGTTAGTGTTGCGCGTATCAAGTAGTGCAGGCGTAAATTATCATTCATGAGTCATCTTTAGGTAATGGGACGATACAATCTATGCCCGTATCTTTTCTCGAAACATCAATAATTGTAGTATAGCCAACACTATGATCGAAACTATCATTGATCTCTGCACTGAGTATGCCGGATGGCTACAACTGATCGCAATCAGCTCGCTGATTATGTTAGCAATCAGTCTATCCCTACTCCCCTATCTCGTCGCCCGATTACCGGTCGATCACTTCTGCCAGCAATCAAGATCACAGCATCCCATCACCAGCCAACAGGTCTTACTTCGCATACTGCGCAACCTGCTAGGATTAATCCTATTATTTGCTGGACTACTCATGCTGCTGCTACCAGGACAAGGCTTGTTGACATTAGTCTTATCCCTACTGTTACTAGATTACCCACAAAAGAAGAAGATTGAGCGATCGCTGCTGCAACAGAAGGCTATTTTCAATGGCTTAAACTGGCTCAGAAAAAAAGCTAAGGTAGCTGCATTCAAACGTCCTTAGACGCTTTCACAAAATTACGTCTTAGTTTACCCTCAGCACATCGTTAACCGATTTTTTAGGCGAAGACTATGACTGAAGAAACCATTTTCAATAAAATCATACAGCGTGAAATCCCTGCTGATATCGTCTACGAGGACGAGCTCTGTTTAGCCTTTCGAGATATCTCGGCACAGGCACCACTACACGTTTTACTTATCCCTAAAAAACCAATTGTCATGCTATCTCAAGCCGATAGCAGTGATCAGTCGACCCTAGGACATTTGTTACAGGTCGCACCCAAAATCGCAGCACAAGAAGGTTATGCCGATTGTTTTCGATTAGTTGTGAATAATGGTGCAGAAGCTGGTCAAACCGTATTCCATTTGCACTTACATATCCTTGCTGGCCGAGAGTTCAAATGGCCACCAGGTTAATCGCTGTGCGACTATAACTGACGATCAATCCACGAAATCAGACTTTGCAACTGATTCGGCTCACTCGATTGATCTTTCATATGCAGTAGGCTCTGGCGCAAACTCGCCAACACTTCCTCATGTTTTTTTACACGGTTGCGTTGATAAGACATCTCTAATCGCACTTTTTGCAACTGCGTCACAAGTTCAGAGCGACTCATGTCATTAGGTGATTTATCTGAGCCTTGGCTTAGTGAGCCCTCTTTGATCTTATTCACCCAAGCCACCATATCAACACCATCAATCTTGGTGTTTGGATAACACTGACACAGATCATCAAGGTGAATCATGCCTCGCGCAGTGCTTAGCGTGCCATCATTGATCTGCTGATGCATTTGATCGATGGAAATACCTACAATATGTGCCGCTTTAGCGACACTAACAAATTCTCCCACAACCTCTCCCTGGCAACTACCTTATATCTCCATAATACGCTATTTTATTCCGACTGTTGGCCTCTGACAGACCGTGTTTCAGACAATTCAGCGGATAAATAGCGGTTCAAACTGATCAGCAAACACCACAAATCACATAGAGATTAAAGAAGGTTATAAATTTATACTTAAAACTATTGGTATCTTCTAGAAATTTACTTAGAATAGGGCTATCTACTAAAGGAAAGCATAATATTAAACAGTGTTTTTAACAGGTCTTAATTGACCTCTTTAGTAGCTAGATTTTTCATAACTAATAATAAATTATAAAGTGGTATCATCCACGATACACAAACCTTGGAGTCAAGAAATGCAAGCAAAGCTATTGAAATCTCTTCAAGCCGTAGCGCTAGCTGGAACTGTCGTTATTGCTACTGGTTGTACTGTCAGTTCTACAACTGGTACCGGTGCAAATCCACTAGATGAAGTTCGTGAAATTGCGAATGAAGCACTACGCACAGCTAACACTGCCGGTTATAACGCATCTGTTGCTAAAGAAATGGCATTAGGCGCTCAAGAAACTGCTGACTTAGCAGTAGAATTAGCGACTATGGCACAAGATACTGCTGATGCAAATACTCGTCGTTCTAACGTTATGTTCCACGACACAATGAAATCTAAGTAATTTTTAGCTTTTATTGAGTATAAAAAAGGCCTCTTTTTAGAGGCCTTTTTTTTCGTCTATTATTTGCGTAATTAATAAGCTATTCAGTCTCTACCGCAGCCGTCAGCTGACGCGTAGCAATAGAAAATGGAATGCCACGCTTATTCCGCGCCTGTGCATACCCCTCTTCCCAGTCCATATCTACTTGATAAGCCTGTTGATCAGAAGTTTGCTTAACAACAGCCTTTACGAATTGAGTTAGATTTTTCGACGCTGCTTTTTGATATTCTTCAATTTCAGCATGGCTTTCTATATACAGCTTATTCTTCAACCAACCAACCTTATAAGGTTGATTGATGATCTGCACTGGCGTATTCACCTTCACTTCAGAAAAGAGCTGCTCTATGCCCTTAGGGTGCATGCGAATACAACCATGGGTTACACGCATGCCAATACCTTCAGGTACATTGGTGCCGTGAATCAAGTAGCCAGCCAACTGTAGACGTAAGGCATAATCCCCTAAAGGGTTATCAGGTCCCGCTGGCACCACCGCTGGCAATGGATCATTCTTAGCCTCGTGCTCAGCCCGTATAGACTTTGGTGGATACCAATTAGGCTTCGCCCTTTTACCAATAATCTTGGTTTCTGCTAGTGGTGTCCCCCATTGATCACTTTTACCCACGCTAATTGGATAGGTACTGACAGCGCGCATGTCACTACCAGGCTCAGCTGGATGGAAGTAATATAATCTAAGCTCAGCCAGATTAACCACCACGCCATTTTGTTTTACATTTGGCAACACATAGCGTGTTGGAATGATAATGCGTTCTCCAGCCTCTGGTATCCATGGGTCGACACTTCGGTTGGCTTCCACTAACTCGTTAAAACCAACTCGCAGCTCCTGCGCTAAAGCCAAGAAATTATCGTTTTCTTTCAGCACATAGACACCAACATTACCTACGACTTCATCACCCACACGAAAATTATAGGTGTCTGCAGACAGTTCAGCAGCAGCTGTAAATAGCAAACAAGTTATGATCCATCTCATCTTAGATCCCCACTCTTAATGGCAACAAAGTACTCTCAATCATGTACTGCAACCTCGACCGCCTTAGCCATAATATCAAACACCCATTCTATCTCAGCCTCAGTAATCACATAAGGTGGCATAAAGTATATGACATTGCCTAATGGACGCAGTAACAACTCCTGCTCTAAGGCATAACGATGGGCACGCAGGCCACGACGTTGCTGCCAAGGAAATGGTTCACGCGTTGTTTTATCTGCAACTAATTCAATCGCAAAAATCATCCCTGTCTGACGAATATGGCCGACATTAGGATGATCTCGAAAACGTTCGCCACAGGCTTTAATTTTAGCGATTAACTTTTGATTCGCTTGTATCGTATTACGCTGCTCAAACTGATCTAATGTTGCCAAGGCGGCCGCACAGGCTAAGGCATTCCCAGTATATGAATGAGAATGTAAAAAGGCCTTCATGCCCGCATAGTCACCATAGAAGGCTTGGTAAATCTTTTCAGTGGTCACAACTACTGACAACGGCAAATAGCCTCCAGTTAAACCTTTAGAAAGGCACATGAAATCGGGACTAATTTCAGCCTGCTCACAAGCAAACAAGCTGCCTGTACGACCAAAGCCAACGGCAACCTCATCCGCTATTAAATGTACACCATAGCGATCACAGGCCTCGCGCAGCAGTGTTAGATATTCTGCTGAGTACATGCGCATATTACCGGCACATTGCACAAGTGGTTCAACGATGACTGCACAGATCTCATCGTGTTGCTGTGATAACAACTGTTCCATCGCGACAAACTTCCGCGCGGCAAAATCAGCCGAAGACTCATCTGCTAATTGATCATAGCTATCGGCCCCTTCCACTGTAATCACATCCAATAGTAGGGGTTGATATATCTCTTTATACAGCTCAACGTCACCAACCGAGAGCGCACCTAAAGTTTCACCATGATAGGAATTTTTTAAGGCTACAAATTTTGTCTTTTTCTTTTCACCGATATTATGGAAATAATGAAAACTCATCTTCAGCGCAACCTCTACCGCAGAAGAACCGTTATCGGCATAAAAACATTTCTCTAGCCCTGCTGGTGTTAACTGAGCCAATCGTTCTGATAATCGAATGACTGGTTCATGCGAGAAACCAGCCAGTAAGACATGCTCTAAGGTATCGGCTTGCTGCTTGATCGCCTCACTAATAGCAGGATTGGCATGACCAAAAAGATTGACCCACCAAGAACTAATACCGTCTAGATATCGGTTCCCTTCAAAGTCATGCAACCATACACCTTGACCACTTTTAATCGGGATAATTGGAAAGTCTTCATGATCTTTCATCTGCGTGCAGGGGTGCCAGACATGGGCCAGGTCACGTTTTGCTAAATCTTGATGAATCGCTTCCGAAGTATCCGGGGTATTACTCGCAGACATAATAAATTCGCTCTAAGACAATAAATAGGGTCACACAATCAGAGTCATAGTAAGGCTAAACCATGAAGTGTTATGCGTTACATTCTACGCTATTTTGCCCGTAACCTGACAAAATAGCGGTAGCCTAATAGGCCTAGTAGTATCGTGGCAAATAATAGCGGCTCCCGAATGTCGGCCTTCACTAGCCACCAGAAGTGGATCACAGCGAGTATCGCAATCACATAGGTCAGGTGATGCAACTGATTCCAACGATGCTGCAACCGACGCTGCATTGCATTAGTGGAAGTCAAGGCCAGTGGGAGCATTAACATAAGCGCCGTCATACCTAGAGTGATGTAAGGCCGCTCTAATATATCTTCAGCAATCGCAGACCAGTCAAAGAATTGATCTAGAAACAAATAAATACTGAGGTGAAAACAGCCATAGGCAAATGTAGACAGGCCCAAGACACGCCGATAGCTTTGCAGCAGATGTAGTCCAAATAAACGACGTAAAGGGCTTACGCTTAAGGTTGCAAGTAATAAGATCAGTGCCCAGTTACCAGACTGGTGTGTGATCTCCTCAATCGGATTAGCACCCAACTCATCTTGTAGGAATTGCCAACATAGATGCAGCATCGGTACGGCCAGTAGACCTATAACGGCTATTTTCGCTAAGCGGGTTTCAACATAACCCTGCAAATAGCTGTTAACTTGAGATAAACGCATGACATCCTAATTATGGGTAACGCATTCTGAGACTGCGAGTGCTGTCTCATGCAAATCATCACATAGACCAACTTGGGCACATATAGTTCTTATGCATTCAATCAACGAGCCGACTTATTGCATGTGCGACATTGTATTAATACATCTTCGATGAATAAGCGACGATTTAAACTCGCATCAAAGATACGACTTCGCTGCAATAGAAACTCCCATAACTGCTGTAGTGATGAGACTGTCATTCGTGGGGCAAGCGCCAATAGGTGACGATAAAAATCAGGGTTTTCTAAGCTGGGTGGATTATCCATTGCCTTGATTCGCATCAGGTCGGCCACCACACATTGCAACCAAGCCAATATCTGCGGTACTGGAATAGACTCCAATTCAGACGAAAGCAAGGCAACAGTAGCCTGCCCTTCAAACAACTTCAGGCTACTAGCTACGACTAAATGTCTCTGCTCGACCAAGTCACTTTGCAGTAAATCCAAGGCCGCCAGCGGCGCACCCTGTGCTAGCTTAAGCAACGATTCCCAACGCGTAGTGCCATTTTGACTCTGTAGCCAAGCTAACGCCTCGGTCTCATCAGGTAGATTCAGACTAGTCTGCTGACATCGACTACGGATAGTGGCTGGTAATGCCTGTGGTTTATCTGTCAGCAAGATGAGAATCGTCTCGGCCGGTGGCTCTTCCAAGGTTTTCAATAAGGCATTAGCGGCATTTGCATTCATCCGATCGGCATGTTGAATCAATGCAATCTTTTTACGATCAAAGTGTCGCGTCAGCGCCAGCTTCCCAATTAACCCACGGATCTCATCAACGGCAATCGTATTACTTTCTTCACTCGGCTGTAAGAAGATAAAATCAGGATAGGTGTCGGCTGCAAATAGATAACAGTTTTTACATTGCTTACAGGCGAAGCCTGCTGGATCGAGTTGCAAACAAAAATTAGACGCGACCAAGGCCTGCGCAAAATGTAGTTTTCCAATACCACGCACACCGGTGAGTAAAATGGCATGTGCCAGCGTATCGGCCTGCATACGCTGCAGCAATTGCTGCCATTGTGCCTCTTGCCATGGATATAACGAGGTTTGCATCAGCTTTGCGCTTCCAATAAGGCAGCGAGATGCACCTCTATGCCCTGCTGCACTTTATCTATTGTTTGGCATGCATCGAGGATCTGTATACGCGCAGGTTCTTGTTTTGCTAAAGCCAAGTAACCAGCACGCACCTTAGAAAAGAAATCAGCCTGCTCTTGTTCAAAACGATCGGCCTTACCACGTCCCGTGACACGCGCTGCACTAGTCTCAAGATCAAGATCGAAAAGCAGACTTAAATCTGGCTTAAGCTCACCTACAGAGAACGACTTCAATTGATCGATAAGCGCTAGATCCATACCACGGCCATAACCTTGATAGGCATAGCTGGCATCATAAAACCGATCACTCAAGACCCACTGCCCCTGTGTTAGTGCAGGTTGAATCACTTTATCTATGTGCTCCACGCGTGCTGCAAACATCAACATTAATTCAGTTTTGGCGGCCATAGCAGGGAGCTCATCGTCCAATAGCAAGGCTCGAATACGCTCGCCCAGTGCGGTACCGCCCGGCTCTCGGGTCTGCACCACTGACACACCCTGTTTTTCCAGATAGGTACAGGCGAACTGCATATGGGTTGTTTTACCCGCGCCTTCGATACCTTCAAATGTGATGAAACAAGCCGACATTACTTTCTCTTTAGTTGATATTCGTTAACAGCCTGTTGATGCTGTTCATAGCTTTTTGAGAAGACATGACTGCCATCCCCTCTAGAAACGAAGTATAGCTCTTGATGCTGCTGTGGTTGCAAGACTGCATCAATCGCATGACGCCCTGGCAACGCAATCGGTGTCGGTGGCAGGCCAAATCGAGTGTAGGTGTTATATGGCGTATCACGACGCAGATGTTCATATTTAATATCACCTTGGTATTCATCACCTAGGCCATAGATAACTGTAGGGTCTGTCTGTAGCCGCATACCACGTTGTAAGCGGTTTAAAAACACACCTGCGATTCGCGGCTGCTCTGCACGCAAACCAGTCTCCTTCTCGATTATAGAAGCCAGGATCAGCACCTCTTGCGGCGAGTCCAGCAACGATTGCTGGCCAAATTGCTGCCATTGTTGATTAACATAGCGCTGCATCAGTTGGTAACTCTGAGTGAAGATTTGACGATCTTGAGTACCGGCGATAAAACTGAAGGTTTCTGGTAGAAACTGGCCCTCTAATTGACTCACCTCACTCAAACCAAGCTCCTGCGCTAATGCTGCTGGATTTGCTAAGGCAGAAATAATCTTCGGGTGTTGCCGAAGCTGCTGCCAGAAATCAGCAAAGCGCTTACCTTCTGCCACAGTAATTTTATAACGAATCACTTCACCACTGACTAAGCGCATCAAGATCTGATCACTGCTCATCGCAGCCGTTAGACTGTATTCACCAGATTGCAGTTGATTCTCAAGACCACGCAGGCGCGCATAAATCTCAAACCCAAGTGCACTTCTAATCAGTTTTTTTTCTGACAGCTGATGCGTGATCTGTTTTAGGTTGTCACCTTTTGCGATACTAAACTTAAGACCCAATGCCTCTTCATCTAGAGCTGTAAAAACCAGATAGCGATAACTACCATACAAAGCAATAACGCTTAGCAGTAGCGCAAACAGAGAAAAAATGAAGGCCGAGAAAAACTTTTGCTTCATGAGCCTACAGGATAAAGGACAGAAAGCTTCTCATGTAGATGCTGCATAAATGGCTGCGCTTTTATGACACTGTCATATTGCTGCTGCTGGAAACTACGCACAGGCCAAATACCAATAACACTATTACAGAGGAACATAGCCTCTGCTTGCAGTAAATCAGCTAACTGCAGATTGGCTACCTGACACTTTTGACCACAGTCGCTAGCTATCTCCAGTAGATGCT
>DGKH01000065.1 GCA_002386945.1 Proteobacteria bacterium UBA4575 | reverse complement strand
ATACCTCGTATCCCTATTATATTTTAAGGCCTCTGTTTTGATCTCTACTGCAAACATCACTATGCAATTTGGCGCCAAACCTTTATTTGAGGACATCTCAGTAAAGTTTGGAGAAGGTAACCGTTATGGCCTGATCGGTGCCAATGGTTGTGGTAAATCCACCTTCATGAAGATTCTTGATGGCACACTTGCACCCAGTGCAGGCAATGTATCAATCACACCAAACGAGCGTGTTGGTAAATTGCATCAAGACCAATTTGCCTTTGAAGAATATAATGTGGTCGACACGGTGATCATGGGCCATAGCCACTTATGGGAAGTCAAAAAAGAGCGAGATCGCATTTATTCATTGCCCGAGATGAGTGATGAAGATGGCATGAAGGTTGCTGATCTTGAGGTCGAATTTGCTGAACTAGATGGCTATAGTGCAGAAAGTCGTGCTGGCGAACTACTGATGAGTGCCGGCATCGCCGAATCATTCCATAGCGGTCCGATGAGTGAAGTCGCACCTGGCTGGAAGTTACGCGTACTATTAGCGCAAGCTTTGTTTGCTGATCCAGATATCCTCTTACTTGATGAGCCGACCAATAACCTAGATATCCACACCATCCGCTGGCTAGAGAACGTTATTGTCGAACGCAAAAGCACCATTATCATCATCTCGCATGACAGGCACTTCCTAAACTCTATCTGCACCCATATTGCGGATATGGATTTTGGTGAATTACGCGTTTATCCAGGTAATTATGATGATTTCATGATTGCCTCGACTGCGGTACGTGAACATTCTCAGAATGAGAATGCGAAGAAAAAAGCCCAGATTGCTGATCTACAGCAATTCGTCAGCCGTTTTTCAGCGAATGCATCAAAGGCAAAGCAGGCTACCTCACGCGCCAAACAGATCGAGAAGATAAAACTCGAAGACATCAAGCCATCAAGCCGTGTCAATCCGTTTATTCGCTTTACACAAAGCAAAAAGATACAACGCCAAGCCCTAATAGTAGAAGACTTGAGTCATGGTTATGACGATGAGCCTTTATTCAGCGATGGCGGATTTATCATTGAAGCCGGCAGTCGTATGGCTGTTATTGGCGAAAATGGCACTGGGAAAAGTACTTTTCTACGATGCTTAATAGATGAATTAAAGGCTAATGCTGGCACCATCAAGTGGTCAGAAAATGCGACCTTAGGTTATTGCCCTCAGGATAGTAATAACGATTTTGACCATGCTATGAATTTGTTTGACTGGATGAGTCAATGGCGCAAACCGCATCATAATGAAGAGATCGTGCGTGCAACTCTCGGTCGCTTATTGTTTTCCACTGATGATTTCAATAAGAAGGCGTCAGTCTGCTCAGGTGGTGAAAAGAATCGCCTATTATTCGGCAAACTGATGATGCTAGAAACCAATGTCCTGATCATGGATGAGCCGACTAATCATTTAGATATGGAGTCGATCGAGGCACTCAATCTTGCCTTAGCAAACTATGAAGGAACGTTAATCTTTGTCAGCCATGACCGTGAATTCGTGTCTTCATTGGCCACTCACATCGTCGAGATCAAAGATAAGAAGATGATCAATTTCCATGGCAGTTATGATGAATACCTACTTACTGTTGACGACCAATAACTTACCCAGCCCTTGCTGATGAAGATTTGGGTAGACGCAGATGCATGCCCAGTACCTGCGAAAGACATTCTATTCCGTGCAGCAGAACGCACTGGGGTTGAAGTTATCTTAGTCGCTAATCAAGCGATTAATAAACCACGGCTAAGCAATATCAAAATGCTACAGGTCCCCGGTGGCTTTGATGTAGCAGATGACGAAATTGTGAGGCAAGTGACCGCTGGCGACCTAGTGATTACCAGTGATATCCCCTTAGCCGCCGAAGTCATCGAAAAAAGTGCGGCTGCATTGAATCCACGTGGCGAGATGTACACAGCGAACACCATCAAATCGATACTCAGCATGCGTGACTTCATGGATACCTTACGTGGCAGTGGCATCCAGTCAGGCGGACAAGCCCCTTATGGGCAAACCGACCGCAAAGCCTTTGCCAATGAATTGGATAGGTACCTGAGTAAGCACTTCCCAACCAAGCGGTAACCACTCTAGCCTAGGGGGTTACCTTAAGATTAAAAAGTCAGGAAGGTCCCTTGGTTTTCACGGCAGATCTCTCGCATCAAGGTACTAAAGCGATCAGTAGATGCATTGGGTGAGATGAAATTGAGTGCATGGATACGCGCACGGCCTTTATTCAATTGCCGCGTACGTAAGATAACCTGATCAAAATTAGTGCCGGTAAAGTCATCACCAATAACGTAAATCGAAAGATCCTTGGTATATTTTGAATAGCGCGTTAAGGCGGTTTCAATCCCTTCAACTGGGCTACTATTTGAGATGCTCGCCCAAGAGCTAAATAGCTTCATCGCACGTTTTCTCATACTGGGTGTATCTTGCATCCACTTACCAGCATAGCCACTGACTAGATAGTTGCCATTATCATTGATCACTTGAAAGCCTTTTAACTGAGGGTGAACGGTCAATATATTATCTATTTCACGCATCACCTTATGCCAGATCTCTTTCATACTGCCTGAGGTATCGACAATGAAGATGACATAATCACGATCGACTGGAATACCACCGACCTCATCATCCTGACGTGATTGATCACCCTCTGAAGTACCTGCGATCTGTTGCTTCTTAATCTGTTTTTGTAACGCACCAAGTTGCTTCTTAAGCTCACTTGAAGTCTGTTGCAGTTTGGCAGTCTCGGCCATTGCGCGTTCAAGCTTAGCCTGTGCTGTCTTTAACATTGCTGCTTTGGCCTTAGCAGACTGCTCACTATCGATCGCTGGTTCTGCTTTCAGCTCATCGACAAGACCATAGAGCTGTTTAATCTTAGCATTTGCATCATCGTTTTTAACTGAAGCAAGACCACTGACATCAGGCTCAAATTTAAAGATCAGGATCAAAAGTACAATTGCACCAAAGCCACAGGAAATGATATCCAAGAAGGCTGTACCGAATGCATCTGGCGCTTCTCTTCGCATCATGGCCAGGTGGCCGCTGGACTGATTAAGGTACCACCTGTATTTAACACCCACTTAGACAACTCTGGAGCGGCCTGAGGATCACCCTCTAAAGGCAATAAGATGATTGAGAGCTTGCCACGAAATGAATTCGTCAGGCTAGCTGCCTGCCGCAATAGCGTGACACGACACTCGCCGGATACTGTCTTCTTCGATGCCGTTATACCGCCACAGCCACCAGAGGATAAGATTGATGCCTCACTCAAACCTTGGGTCGGCAAACCATCTGTTATCAGGTAGATTGCATCTGGACGCTGCCTCAGCACTTTAGCAATCGCCTTCTCTAAATTCGTTGCACCATAAGGCGTGAGCAACTGTACTGCTGTTTGAGTTACTGCCAGTGCCTTCTCATCCTTAACTGAAATCCACTTAGGCTGACTTTGTATGATTGCCTCATCAGAAAACGACATCAGCAGTAATTCTGAATCTTCTGGGGCTCTCGCCATCAGCCATTGGACTATACGTAAGGTCCTTTGCCATTTAGCCGCTGATCTACGTTTAGCCTCTGACTGAACCTTGTAATTCGTAATGGTAATGAGCTCGCGTGCGGTCATAGACGCGCTGCTATCGATCAATATAGCAATGCGTTGGCCTTCTATATTCAGGCCAACCAGATAATCTTCCTGTCGTATGGTTTGTGTTTCGATCGGATTGATCTTTTCTTCTGACATTAGTGTGCTGAGGCCTTGCTGGCTGGACTGAATTTTTAATTTCAAACGCTCAATCGTACTCAGTGTAGTGGTCTTAATAGAAGTAATGACTGACTGTCTAGCACGTAAATCATTAATCTCTTGATCCAGTTTTAACAATGCAGATTGCTTGGCCTCAGTCTTCGCCATAGTCGCTTGTCGCTGACTTAGCAGGGCTGCTATCTGCTGATCTAAGGCAGCATGATCTAGTTCAACCAACTCATCTGGTGTCGTCTGCTGATTTTTCAGCAATACCAAGATCAGAATAACCGCACCTAGACCACAGCTCATGATATCGATGAACGCTAAGTTAGAGGTAGGGTTACGACGCATCTTATCTATCTAGTTAAGGCGGCTTCGGCTTAGCGGGTCTAACACCTTATTCTGACAATAATCATTCACCGAGACAGTCAAAGAGTCTTGCGCGCGCTGCAGTTGATACAATAGAAACATCAGAATCATGCTGACAAATAATGCAACCAAGGTTGAATTAAAAGCGACACCTAGGCTATTAGTCATACCAGATATATCACCAGCCAATGCCTTATCGGCCTGCGCTAAGGCCTGACCAATACCACGCACTGTACCGATGAAACCTATCGATGGGATCGCCCATATCAGATAACGGATCATCGAATTTTCGGCTTCGTTTTTGTTTCCCAAGGCAACGCACTCTGCCTCGATAACCTCTGCCGTTGCGTGAATATCTTGTGATAATAAAAACCGACGTAGTGATACTTTAAGCGTACGAATTAAGGGTGTGTTAGCAATGCCACCTTTTAAATTTTCTAGGTCATCGACTACCGTGCTGATAGCCACACTGCTCATATCACAGTCCTTAAAGAAGTCGACTTCAAACAAATAATTAGTCTTCGTGATATGAATAAATTTCTCAGCCATCAGATAGATCGCCCAAAACATTAAGATCAGACATGCCTCTTGTTCAAAGTCTTTTAAGATAATCCAAATCGAGCGCTGCTGCTCACCATCACCCTGCATGATTAAGGCCTGTGCTAATGCAACATTAGGCCCCACTAAAATCACATAAAAGCCATGGACTAAGATTGCAGATAGGGTTAAAGCGATAATGCCTTGAATTGATTTAGTCATTAAATATCCACCGGAAAGCTAACAGGAACGCCGACACTTAATTTGGCCGCATAGGCAATGCCAACAACTGCGAGGCAAAGCACCAACAAACAAAGAAACCCTACTAATAATTTTTTATTCATAACACTGCATCCTTTTTCGGATATTTTATAAATATCGAGCTAAACGGAAACCTAACTCAGGACTTGGACTAGCAGAGCCATCTCGAAAGGCTGCCCTGACTTCAGTTTTAGAGGCAGACAAATAACTTGAGCCTTTAATCACATGGTTATTACCTCTGGGCAGGCCTAGAGGATCAACATACACTACTCGTTGATCAGGTGGCGTTAGGTCATAAATATCATGCACCCATTCACTAGCGTTACCGATCTGATCAAACAAACCTGATAATTCCATTGCATAACTTCTAATATTAGCTAGGCCACTAACTCCGTCTTTATAACGTGGAATATAGCGTGTTAACTGACTTTCGACATCAGCAAGGTTACCCGCCTCAGCCGGCACTTGATCCTGATCTCCCCAAGCAAACGTAGTTTTCTTATCACGCTTATAGATACGTGCCATAAACTCCCACTCTGCTTCAGTAAGCATCCTATAACCATTCGCCTTAGCTTCAAAACCAATGTATTCAGTACCACGAAATAGATAAAACGGCTGCAAGCCTTCTTTCAGACTTAATTGATTACAAAATACGGCAACCTGTTCCCATGCAGTGTTCACTAGTGGTTGATTAGAATTCGCATTACGAGCTGAAAATTGATATTCCGTCAGTTCGGTACTAGCCACATAAAAAGGTCGCTCTAATCGTACCTTACGTTGGAATTCATTCGCCCTCTGCCCCGGCTCATCACGTGAACCGCCCATAGTGAATTGCTGTCCCTGTGGCTTGATCAGTTGAAATTCAGTGCCCACCGAATTGACATAGACGCTCTTCGCCTCCAATAGCCGTGCTTGCACCTCGGTATACAGTGTCATTTGCAGCTTAGTCAGCTGTTTAACATTCGGTGTGACCGTTTGCTTAACACTGCGATAACCTTTTTTACGCAGTTCTATCGTCTGTTTCTTTGTCAGCAACTGCAGTGTTGCAGGTGTACTCGCAATACGCTGGCCTTGAATATAAATATCCGACTCAACATTTGCGTTAATACTGACTGCAGCCTTTTGTTCTATTAATGACAAGACTAGCCTGAATTGTTCTCCCGGCTTAAAGTTACGCTGTAGCACTTGACTAACATAGCCTGGCTTTGTGTATTCAAAGATAAGTTGTCTTTGATACGGTAATTTTATAGTGTCAGCAGGTTTAATCTGAAGACCATTAGCCAGTAACACACCACCCTTAGGCTGTAAGTTCAGCGCCAATGCAATAGGTTTAGGTCGAAGTTTGTAATGTCGCTGAATCGCGAGATCTTTCTTATCTAAAGAGATGTCTTCTTGGATAGAGTAATAACCTGGTGCACTGACCTCAACCGCATACTTGGCTGCCTGCTTACTTAGCACATCACCTAGCTCATAGGGCATAGCATCCACTGTAAGTCTTGCTGATGGTACATCTGCATGGATCGTCAATGTACCTGTCAGTGGTGATAACTGGTACATGCGATTAACATCCAGCCCGGCTTTAACACTGATACTATCGTCGATAGCTTGATAGTAATTAGACTGTGCACTGAATACATATTCACCTGGATCAAGTTCTTGTTGCAGGCTTGAGGCACGCTCAACAAAACGCCCATCAAGATACCAATCAACGACAGTCATTGGCTTAGTCTGCAATGAAACCAGCGCTAACTTAGGCTCTAGATCAAAGGCAACAATGCCATCCTTAACATGGTCCTTTAAGACCAGCTCTTTATCTTTAAAGCCTGTGGCACTAACACGCAGACTGGTCTTGTCTGAAAAGGCGAATACTTTTTGTTTATAGCTAACCCCAAACCCTGTCTCAATCGACTGCGTAGAAACCTCATCCGCTTCAAGTGGTTCGATCTGAATGGTGTAGACCGTTAAAGAAAAAATGTATAAACCAATAAACAACAATAACAGTGAGATGCTAATACTAGAGATCAGCCAACGTGTATTTTGCTGTGAAGATGCTTGCTTAATCTGATCTTCAAATTCGCTCATTGGCAATCACCTTCACTTGTTTATCCAGATC
>DGKH01000070.1:9475-12855 GCA_002386945.1 Proteobacteria bacterium UBA4575 | reverse complement strand
TTATGTACCACGTGACGCTTTCTTGCGCTCATGTTCTTTCAGGTAACGCTTGCGGATACGAATATTTAGCGGCGTAACTTCGACGATTTCATCATCATCGATAAACTCCAAAGCAGCTTCTAAGGTCAGCTTGATCGCTGGAGTTAAAACAATGTTTTCATCGGTGCCAGAAGCACGTACGTTTGTTAGCTGTTTACCCCTTAGCGCATTCACAGTTAGGTCGTTATCACGTGAATGGATACCAATCACCATACCTTCGTAAAGTTCTTGGGTCGGTGAAACCATTAAACGGCCACGCTCTTGCAGCATAAATAAGGCATAGCCCGCCGCTTTGCCCTGGCCATTTGAGATCAATACACCACGATTACGTTGACCGATGCGAATAGGAATATAAGGACCATAGTGATCGAATACGTTATACAGCAAGCCATTACCAGAGGTCATGGTCAGAAATTCAGTACGGAAGCCGATTAGACCACGGGCTGGAATGATGTAATCCAAACGCACTCGACCTTTGCCGTCAGGTTCCATATTCTTCAAGTCACCACGGCGTTCACCTAACTGTTCCATAACCGCACCTTGATGAGCGGTTTCAATATCCAAGGTGAGCTGTTCGTAAGGCTCAGTCTTAACATCGTTTTCTTCACGGATAATCACTTCAGGTCGACCAACCGCCAGCTCATAGCCTTCACGACGCATGGTTTCGATTAAGACCGATAGATGGAGTTCACCACGACCCGATACGCGATATTTCTCAGCGTTTTCGGTCAATTCAACACGCAGGGCCACGTTGTGTTTAAGCTCTTGTTGTAGACGATCCCAAATATTACGGCTGGTGACGTACTTGCCTTCTTTACCTGAGAACGGCGAGCTATTCGCTTGAAAGGTCATGCTAATGGTCGGTTCGTCGACACTCAAGGCAGGTAGCGCTTCAACCGAGCTTGGATGACAAATGGTATCGGAGATTGCGAGTGGATCAATACCGCTAATAACGACAATATCACCGGCACTGGCCTGTTCAACTTCAACCCGTTCTAGACCACTGAAGCCAAGGATCTGTAGGATTTTACCCTTACGTTGCTTACCGTCACGATCAATGATCCCAACTTGCATATTCGCCTTAACACTACCGCGCTTGATACGGCCAATACCAATAACACCGACGTAGCTATTATAGTCCAGCGTCGATATCTGCATTTGGAAAGGACCGTCTGCATCAACATCAGGTGCCTGGACCTTATCAATGATAGTTTCAAACAAAGGCGTCATATCACCTTCACGTACACTTTCATCAAGACCGGCATAACCATTGATACCTGAGGCATAAACTACTGGAAAATCTAATTGTTCATCGCTTGCACCTAGGCGATCGAATAGATCAAAGGTACGGTCTAGTACCCAGCTAGGACGTGCACCATCGCGATCGATCTTGTTGATAACAACAATAGGCTTAAATCCCATCGCGAACGCTTTCTGCGTTACGAAGCGAGTCTGAGGCATTGGACCTTCAACGGCATCGACTAATAACAACACAGAGTCGACCATTGAGAGTACTCGTTCTACTTCACCACCAAAATCTGCGTGTCCTGGGGTGTCAACAATATTGATTCGGTAATCATTCCATTTAATAGAGGTATTCTTCGATAGAATGGTGATCCCACGTTCTTTTTCTATATCGTTAGAGTCCATCACTCGTTCTTGAGGGACATTACGCATATCCAACGTGCCTGACTGTTGTAAAAGCTGGTCGACCAATGTGGTCTTGCCATGGTCAACGTGAGCGATAATGGCGATATTACGGAGTTTTAAGGACACGGCTGTTCTCTAGGATATGAATGCACGGCGATTATACAGTGCAAACGCTGAATTGATAGCAGCAACGGGACTACTTTGCAGCTTAGTCATAGCTACTACCTGACTTTTACAGCTATATTATTTACACTATCACTTATTACTAGTCCTTTTACGGTAATTAACCGCTATCAAGCTGAACCTATTCATTGGTTTAGAATGAGATCTCAAAATAATACTTAAGGAAGGCTCCACCACGAGAATACAATTATGCCAATGAAACATTTTAAAAATGCACAGAAACAAGACGTTGCTTCACTCGGTATCGAAGGCATTAACGCCTTTTTGCAAGATACTGGTGCTTCAGATCATGCCCCAGCGCCAATTGCTTATGGCTTCTTTCGCATGGAAGCGGGTAATCCTTTGGAATACACCTATTCCTATGACGAATGTAAAGTCATCTTAGAAGGTGAAATGACAATTGCAGAGGTCGATGGCGAAAGCTATGACGTTAGTGCAGGAGATGTGGTTTATTTCTCTAGAGGAACTAGCGTAGTCTTTTCATCAAAGACTAGTGGTCTCGGTTTTTACTGTGGTCAGCGCAAGCTAGGCGAACTGTAAGTTAAAGCGTCGGGTGAGTTGATTAAAGCAGCTCACCCAGCAGCTAAAAAGATACACCTATTTCAGGCTTAAAATCCTATATTTAAGCCCATCTTGATCCAAGACTCATCATCCAAGTCATCACGCTTCAGATTTTGCCCAGCCCAACTATGATGAAGGCCAAGCTCTAGGCTGGTGTTTGTCGAAATCAATGCCGAAAGCGCCATCCCTATCTCTGTGTGGTTAATGCCATCGTAGCCGTCGCTAACGTAACCAAAATCATAGGAACGTAAAACATAGGGCGTGAGTTGATATTGGGACTCATCCTCGATCAGCTCAGAATGCAGAGAAAACTCTATATAGCCACTTTTCTGCTCACTGGCCCAAACATAGTCGATGCCGGGTTGAAGCCAGTGTAATGAGCTATAGCTAAGTCCAAAGCCAATTTCATTATCTCGATCTTCGTCACTAGCTTCATTCGGAAGGATTAAATGTGCGAGGCTTAGATAACCTTCTAGATCAGAGATTGAAAAGGCATACTCAGCATAAAGAGTAATCTCCTTATAATCTTCACTGTCACCTTTAGCTAGCCATAGGCCAAAGGAGAAGGCGTTATTGCTAAGGGTTAGGTCTATCGAGAATAAGCCACCTGAGTCAAGGTTATCAGCACCCTCCGTTACATACCGGCTATCCCAACTGGGGTTGATACTAAAATCAAGGACTTCATTGGACTTGCATGGAATGGCCATCATAAGAAAAATGATGCTGAAAAATATAATACTTATTTGCATATGCTATCTGATGGACTTCGGTTGAGCTAAATTTAAGAATAAATGATTATTGTACACAATATGGTTAAATTACTATCCAAGATAACAAATAAATAAGCCAAGCCTTTACTCTGAGACAAAGAAGCTTTAAAGGCTATTTTCGCTGTGCTTGACGCCATTCCCATGGTGGCATGAGATCAGTAGCAGACGTTTCCCATA
>DGKH01000070.1:4279-9395 GCA_002386945.1 Proteobacteria bacterium UBA4575 | reverse complement strand
TTCACCCATCGCTTATCAATATAAACATGGGCCACCCAACGTTTATAACGATCAATATCAGTCAGACGAATAGTAATATCACCAAAAGAAAGCAAGGCGCTTAAGGCTGCTGTAGATTCGAGACCATAAGCTTGCTCTTTTTCAGGTGTATCTATTTCAGCTAGCCGTATCCGTTCTTTCTTGCCATCGATTAATAGATGAATGGTATCGCCATCAACCACCTTAATCAGCTTCCCAGGAATATGCTCTGCAGCCACTGGGACTGCATATAATAAGCACAAAAATACGATCGTCCTGATCATTGCTACTCCTTGTTTTTATTTCATCTCCTCAGCCTTCATAGATCGACTGAAGAAAACCCTTATTACAGATCACCGCATTAATCTTGCAATGGCAGCAGAATTTGCACCTTAACACCGCTTGCATCTTCCTCATTTTCTATGGCAATAGAGCCTTTATAGAATTCCGTAATAGTACGTGCAATATAGAGACCTAAACCCAGATGCAGACCTCTATCTTTTGATTCTGATCGCACACTGATCATGGAATCAAATAGACTTTGGCTGTTTTCATCGTCAATACATGGCCCTTTATTACTCACGACTATGCGTGCATAGCCTTTTATACGCTCCAATTGCACAACGACTTCTGTTTGTGGCAGTGCAAATTGAATAGCATTAGACACAACCTTATCTAACATCTGCGCGATATGATCTGGGCAGGCCGCAGTAAACAAGGCACTAGAAACCGGTATATGCCTGATTTTTTGTTCATCAAATGCAATTTGATAGCCCTGCACACAACCAGCAACTAATGAACTTAAATCAATACGTTCATTTTCTGCCGTCTGTAAACTCTGCTCTAAGCCTGAGGCTTCAGACATCTGATTCAAGATACGATTTAGACGATGGGTGCCCTCCAAGGCACGATCTACATACACCCGCGCATCGTCTTTTAGCTCACCCATAGCCAGTCTATCGAGTGAAGATCGAACCACGCTGATCGGTGTTCTAAACTCGTGTGATAAGCGCGCATTCATATTTTCAAGCGTTTGCGTATAACCGTGCAATCGTTTCACTAATGAAGAAAAGCTACGTGACAAATCACCTAGTTCATCACTATCCCCGCTACCCTCAAACGTAGTTTGAATCCGACCTTCATCATCAACTGCATTTTCGGTAGCCTTCTTTAGTTGCAAGATGCGGTGCGAGGTTTGCCGGGCAAACAGTAGAATAGCGATAGTCACAATCACGATGACCAACAAGATCATATCGAATAGTTCTTCTAAGGCTTGATTCCTCAGTGTCTCAATACTATGTGTAGTCTGCTCAGCCACCACCGCACCAATGACTTTTCCACCAACCCAGACAGGATGTGCTGCTAATAGCACCATCGCCTTATCATCAGGCGTGATATACCAGTCAGCAGCTGGCTGACCTAATAAGGCTTGATCAACCTGTTTGCCACCTAACTCAGTAACCGCTTCTAACTCATCGATAAAGTCTTTTTGTGGTGGGTTAAGGATCAATTGATAAAGTGGGTCCAAGACTTTTTCACGCAGGATAGGCAACCAGTCTTGGGACAAAACCTCTAGCTCTGAAGTGGGCGTTGCCAGTTGGCCTAAAGTACCAATCTTGGCTTGTACTCGCTGATATTGATCCAACACCCATATTCGGAGGTTTGCTCGATTCAAACCCTTGAGTATTTTTTCAATCTCAGGTGAAGAAGTCAGAAAGGTACCCAGACCTGAAACACTAAAGATATTTGAGGTGCCAATCAGCTGATGTAACGCTCTACTCGAGTTGTCGTCGACATCATAAAATGCAAAACCAAGCTTATCGCCAACCCAATCAGCAGGGATCCGTAGCTCTAAGTTAAAACCATCCCTTGTTTCACGCCAAGCACCTTGGATATTTGCTACCGGCTTAAGCGCTTCATAGGCCAGGGTTTTTACAGACAAACTATAGGCAGTTACCCAGCCTGAGGCATGTGGCGAGATAATATAACGCTGATAACCGCCCTCTTTGTTCACTAGACCGATTAAGAAACTATCATTCTGGTGTACCGCTAAGGCATTCTCATCACGATAAACCAAGGATTTATCAGGCACTTCAAAGATCGCATAAATATAATCTTGGTAACGCACCATACGATGAGTAAAAGGCTTTAACGGATCAGCCTTACCAGGCTGACTTAAGGCCTCACTATAGGCTAAAGCCGCGCCTGGGAATTGTTTCCAATCACGTAGTAAACCATCCAGTTGAATCGGCTGCTGCACTTCGATCGCATGCAGATCACGACCTTTCTGTACATTAGGCAATAGATTTAATTCAGGATTAAATAGCTCATCACGCTCATGCAAAGCGGTCGCGATTGCTTTTGCAGTACCTGATACAACTTGTTCTTGCCCCGCCCGCAAATATTCTTCCATATGCAGAACATATTGAAAGCACAACCAAGGAATAAGTAGAAATAAGAACGAAATAGATAGCAGTTTAGCCTGTAGGTTAAACCGTAACCGAGTCTTAGATGGAGTCTTCATTCGTTACACACGCCAACGATAGCCCATACCGTATACCGTTTCGATCGCATCAAATGTTGCATCAATACCAATGAATTTTTTACGAATGCGCTTGATATGGGAAGTGATCGTGCTGTCGTCTACGACCATTTTTGAATCATCCATCAGTTGCTCACGACTCTTAACATGACCAGGACGTTGTGCAATTGAATGTAACATCCAAAACTCAGTAACCGTTAAGCTTAGGTTTTGGCCTTGCCACTGCGCTCGCATTTGGCTTAGATCCAGTTCTAATTCTTGGCAACGTAAAATATCATCTTGTTTAGTGCGACTTTCTTGTCGTTCTAGTCGTCCAAATAAGGCTTCAATACGGGCCATTAAATGTGCCAGACTAATATCTTTACTCAGATAGTCATCAGCACCAAGACGCAAGCCACTGATAGTATCAATATCGCCATCCCTAGCAGTCAGAAAAATAATCGGCAAGCTTTGTGAAAGCCCTCTAATCTGTTGGCATAAACGGAAACCACCATCCAGCTCTAATTCCAGGCCAATATCAATCAGTGCTAAATCAGGCAGCTTCTTCTCAAACTGCACCATTGCATCCATCCGATTAGAAAATTGCCAAACAACATAGCCATAATCTTGCAATAGGCTAACGTAGTTTTCTCGCAGGGCAATTTCATCCTCTACTACAGCAACGATGCGGGCGCTGCTTTCATTATCTTTTGACATTGCTCTAATTCACAATCTGTTATTAATCTTTGACTTACTTAGTAATACCGCGAGCTGAGTAGAAATACCAGTAGCAAAATACAGCTGCCTTATTTTCGCCACAATTGATCTCTAGATTGCCTTTATTTGGCTCGAATGTTGTCGCAAAACTAACGCTTAATAAAGCCTGTTATTCGACTAAATCCATTTTGGAGAAAAGGTATCATGCAAACAAATCAAATTCGCTTTAAACAGGCAGTATTCAGTTTAATATTACTCTTTGGTTCAAATAGCTTGTTAAGCGCAAATGAGCTCAATCACAGCTCAACAGGTAATCTACAATTAAGTGGTGCAGGTATCGGTGCTGGTTTAGCCATCTTTGCTTTAGGTCCAGTTGGCATCATTCCTGGCGCCATCTTTGGTGTACTCACAACTGATAATATTGATAAGAACCATCAGCTCAGTATTCTAAAGGAACAACAGCAACATCATAGTCAGCAATTAAGCCAAGTCTCTGATGAACGAGATACAGCTGAAAAAGCATTGCTTGAACTACAACAGAAACATAATTCCGCCTTAACCGAACTAAAACAGAGCGACAGCACCCTAGTCTCTCTTCAGCAACCAAGCTTCACCCTAAGCTCTCAAATCTTATTTCGTACCGCTGAGAGTCAAATAGAAGCGCATTACCATACTGAATTATCCTCCATAGCCAACCTGCTTAACATCATGCCTCATTTACAAGTGATGATTGAAGCACATGCCGACGAGAAAGGTAGTGCCGAGGATAACTATGATTTATCTGTTGCACGGGCAAATGCCGTTTACTATTTCTTTGAGAATGCAGGAATTGATGCATCACGCCTAAGCCTAAAGGCTCTAGGTGAGGCCGAGCCTGTATTCAGTGAGTCCAGCCTAGAGAATGATGCCTATCATCGACGTGTCAGCATCCAAGTGAATAGCGCTACAGAGATGCTCACCAACCCAAGCCTATAAAGGTTGATTGTTATGCGAGGAATATAAGTAGGCTTGGTTAGAATTCAATACCTATGATCGTAACTCTAGCAATCTAGGGTTACGTACTGTACATTTTCCACCAGTCTTCATGCGATAGAGCCCTGATTCATCTATGCCTTTAACGCAGAATATCGAAGATACTCAGCCGCATTTATCATAATCAGGAGTTTTCATGACAAAATTATATTCAATGCTACTTGTTCTAGCTTTAGCCTTCACATCAATGAGCAGCTTCGCTGATGGCCATGGCCACCATTCCTTATATAAGCGCATGGGTGGCGAACCAGTTGTGCGTGCAATTGTTGATGACATTTGGATCAACCATGGCAAAAACCCTATCGTTAAAAATCGTTTCATCAACACCAATGAAACTTATCTAAAAAAATTAGTATTTGAGATTTTTGCGGTTGCAACTGGTGCAACTGATGTTGAGTACACAGGCAAAGACTTAAAGGCATCTCACGTCGGTATGAATATCAGTGAGATGGAGTTTAACGCAGTAGTAGATGACATCATGAATGCAATGGAATCAAACAAGGTCTCAAAACCACATCAAGGTGAAGTACTAGCGATCCTATGGGCTACACGCCCTGCTATCGTCAACACCAATGTAACTACAGACACACTAGTTAAATAGTTATAGCGTCATAATTAGGCTTGGTTAGCCTGCATAACCAAGTCTAACTTTATCTCCCAGCATCAATAGCTGACACCCCTGCCATAAGACAATAAACCCTTTAAGATCACTACTTACAAGGTACTTTGTAATTCAGCCGACAAAAGCACTATTTAAAAACTATAAACCGTTCCTTTGATAGCTACTTTTCAATTATTCTGGAGAGCTTATATTAATATATATTTTTA
>DGKH01000070.1:2745-4191 GCA_002386945.1 Proteobacteria bacterium UBA4575 | reverse complement strand
TAAGATGGTTTCCTCGGAAAGCGTTTGGCGTCGAGCTGATGTTTATTTTAGAGCAACTCGAAGAGCAAAATTCAAGCAAAGGTATAGATGACACCTGGCTGCTGATTGAACACAATCGCCCACAAAAAGGTACTTTTAGTCTCTATGTGAATGAACTCCAGACAGAAGGTGTTATTGATATCATCCGTTCCAAACAGAAACGTAGCAAAAAAATACTGCGCCTTTCAAAGGTCAGTAAAAATGCATTAATTAGTGTCAGGGAACAATTCATTGATGGTGTACTAAAAATTCATTCCTAGAAAAATCCACTGAACTTCCAGCATTTGTACGGGTCTCGTATCTATGACGGATTGTTTTCTTTGCTAAGGATTCCTTCCTTGCATTAAACTCCAGTCATACCACTATAGTTATTTGCTAACTATCCACTCCATTATGAATTTTGAGAGATTTTATTTGGTGACGGCATGGAATTAGATCTAGATACTGGCCGACTATTCGTGTTTTTGGGGGGACTCTTCATCTTCTTAAGCCTTGAATCGATAGTCCCCAAACGACAGTGGCTACGCAGCAGGACACGGCGCCTAAGGTTCCATCTAGTGCTAGCACTCTTAAACACCGTATTAGTACGCACCTTTCTCTACGTACCCTTTTTACTGTGGGTGGTCTATGTAGAGCAACAAGGTTGGGGTATTTCACGCTGGCTAGGTCTTAATGACTGGCTAGAGCTTGGACTATCACTACTTGTATTGGACCTTTTTGATTATTTCTGGCACCGCGCTAACCATAGTTTCGGCTTTCTCTGGCGCTTCCATAAAGCACATCACAGTGATACTGAGATGGATGTAAGCACTGCTTTACGCTTCCATCCAGGAGAACTCATTTTATCATCCATAGCGAAGGCGATATGGGTCTTAATCTGGGGTCCTACCGCTATCGCATGGTTTGTTTTTGAAGCCTTAATAAGCCTCTGCGCTCAGTTCCATCATAGCAATATCGACTTGCCTGATTTTTTAGAGAAGCCAGTCGCTAAAATCATCGTAACACCCCGCTTCCACACCTCGCACCATATTGTCGAGCGCCATTACGGACACGCTAATTTCTCAACCATTTTTAGCTTCTGGGATAATTTATTTGGAAGTTATTGCCAGTTCAATTTCCCACCACATCGTGAATTGGCAGCCGATGCAATTGGCTTGCCCGAAAAACGTGAATTAGCTTTTTCGTTACGTGCTTGGGTTACAGAACCTTTTAGCCGACGCAATTTGCGAATTGAAGACGATTAGGTTAAAAAAAGAATACTATATCGATACTATTTTTTTATCATAGTAAAAAAAACCATCTCTTGAGGAGACTTAATATGAAAATATTTCTAAGCTTATTACTATTATTTCCATTGATTACCACCGCTTATTCAGCAGAGCATGGCGGTAAAGAAATGAAGGCCAA
>DGKH01000070.1:0-2591 GCA_002386945.1 Proteobacteria bacterium UBA4575 | reverse complement strand
AGGCTAAAGAGCATGGCGGTAAGGCCTTAAAGGATTAAGCATAGGGATCTATTTATGACTACGCATAGAAAATCCCGCTTTATCAATGCGTTAGCAACAGGGTTAGTTACTTTTGTACTAACCCTATATTGCTCGCTAAGTGCCACCGCCGAAGAGCCTGCCGAAGCTACCTCATATTATGCTGAAGACATTAAGTCGAGCATGACGCAGCACATCAAAACGAAGGCCGGTGCCAATGGCATCTTTCAACTTCGAGATGATAAGACCGGTGAAGTGTTACAACTTAAATTTGTACAGATTCACGATCCAGTACGTCAGATTGGCAGCGATATTTATTTTGCCTGCACCGACTTTCATGTAGTTGGTGAGCCCAAGAAATTATATGACTTAGACTTCTGGATGAATGACAAGACTGGCGAATTAAAGGTCTATGAATCTAAAGTCCATAAAGAACCTAAGTGGTCTCTACTCTACGGTTGGTATAAGCAACCACGCTATACCTTTGTTAACGATCAAGTTGAATACCTGTATTAATCTGTAAGGTTTTCATCGGCACGACCGTAACGATCTTCGTAACGGATAATATCGTCCTCACCCAAGTAGCCACCAGACTGCACTTCTATAATCTCTAAGGGTAAATCACCAGGGTTGCCCAACTGATGCAGTTCGCCTAAGGGAATGTAAGTCGACTCATTAACCTCTAGTAACTGTGTAGTATCACCACAGCGCACCTCTGCTATGCCTTTAACCACGATCCAGTGCTCAGCCCTATGTTGATGTCGCTGCAGACTTAGCTTCTGCCCCGGTTTAACTGTAATACGCTTTACCTGATACTGATGCCCAGCATCAATCGAATCATATTTACCCCAAGGACGATAGACTTCACGGTGGTTGATATGTTCTTGACGTCCAGCTAGTTTGATCTGCTCAACAATCTTCTTCACTTCCTGCACTTGATCTTTATGTGCCACCAAAAGTGCATCTTTGGTATCGACAATAATTAACTTATCTACACCTAGGGTACTAATCAATCGCTCTTCAGAAAAAACAAAGCTGTTAGTTGTATTCTCAACAATGGCATCACCTTTAATCACATTGTTATTAGCGTCTTTTTCTTGCACTTCCCATAGACTGGACCAACTACCGACATCACTCCAACCGGCATCTAGAGGAATAACAACGGCGCGATCAGTTTTCTCCATCACCGCATAATCAATAGAGTCTTCTGGGCAAGCAGCAAATGCCTCTGCATCAATCCGCATAAAATCTAAATCTTTACTAACGCTAGATATCGCCTGTTTACAGGCATTCAGGATCTCAGGGGAATTTTTTTCTAGCTCTTCAATATAACGATCGGCACGAAACATAAACATGCCACTATTCCAGTAAAATTTGTTACTGGCATAGTAGGCATTTGCAGTCACCTGGTTCGGTTTTTCAACAAAAGCCTGCACTGGCAATCCCTCAGCACAACCATCAACCGCTTGATTCCCTGCTTGAATATAACCATAAGCCGTTGCCGCGTAGGTCGGTGTTATCCCAAATGTAACTAAATAGCCCTTCTCCGCATGTCCCTGTGCTGCTGCAACCGCTTTCTGGAACGCCTGCGTGTCTTCAATCCGATGATCCGCTGCCAGCACTAACATCACACTATCGCCCTTAGCTTGAGCCATTAAGTCTAAAGCAGCCAAAGCGATCGCAGGTGCCGTATTGCGCCCTACAGGCTCCAATATAATCTGCGGCACCACCTGCTCGATCTCACGCATCTGTTCCGCTACAAGGAACCTATGCTCCTCATTACAGATGATATGGAGGTCCGCCAGTTCTAAGCCGTCTAAACGGCCTACCGTTTCTTGCAACATCGATTCTGATGAGCACAGCGGCAGGAATTGTTTCGGATGTAAGGTTCTAGAAAGTGGCCACAGGCGTGTACCTGAGCCACCACAGAGAATTACCGGGGTAATCATGATTAATCTCGCATAATGAATCGCTAGCAAGCCATGGCTATTCGCCAGGCAATTGCGATAAAACACTACGCGGAAATAGACGAAAAATCTATTAAACAGCGTAAAATGAATGACGTATGCTAGGACTTAAATACAAACAAAGACCTCGCCCTTAGCGATAATTGCGCTACAGTCGATAATCATCAGCAGAAAATACAAAAAAATGACCCAAGACACCCGATTCATTGATATTGAAACCAAGCTAGCCTACCAAGAAGATTTGCTACAAGAGCTGAATCAAGTCGTTATTAAGATGCAGCAACAGATCGATAAATTGGAGCTACGGAATCAAATGCTGAGAGATAATCTCAAACAGATCGAAGCCTCACTACCTGGTGAAAGCAATCCTAACGAACAGCCACCACATTATTAGTTCTGCCTGTAAAACAGGATTTTAATTGTGTTATCCGGAAAATTGCTTAAACAATCGACACTTCTGAGCAGATAAAAAAATATATTCGACAACATATCGTGAATCCTGCCTATTTATTGGTCGATCGGGCCGAACTGTGATTGACAGGCGGCACTAAATCAATACAATACAACGTCACTTTTCAAGTGCGGGAATAGCTCAGTTGGTAGAGC
>DGKH01000038.1:8451-15027 GCA_002386945.1 Proteobacteria bacterium UBA4575 | reverse complement strand
GACATTGTCGCCACCTCCACCTCCGCCCCCACATCCAATGGTTAACATAGACGTGACGACACCTAGGGTGATTCCTTTCACCATGATTGCTCTCCTTGCTCCGTTACTCTAGACGCTATCCACAATGTATCTGGGGCGTATATGAAGGAACTTCCTGTCCCTTAGAGTTAGGCGGTTTGGTCCGCCTAAGAAGAACGTTAAAACGATTTGATAGGGTTTGTATCGGGGTGGTAGAAGGAGTGAATATAATAAATATAAATTATATTAATTCAGTATAATTATTCTATTTAACAAATTAATGAGAGGGGGTAATGCTGTAAAAACAGAAGAACTTAACGGCGAGTGTGATTTTTTTCAGCAAAAGGAAGTGCAAATAACCCACCCAAACTATTGCAGTCTGGCTCTGAGTAAGCCGGGCCAAGCCCTAACTTGAAATGTTCGCTTAATGGCTGTGATTGAAAACTATAGAACAATCGATCCCAAACACTGAAGAGACTGCCGTAGTTGCTATCTGTTTCCTGTTGCCGATCAGAATGGTGTAGCCGATGCATGTGAGGTGTCACAACGATATAGCGTAGTACACGATCTAAAGATGCTGGGATACGTAGATTACTGTGATGGAACAATATAACGGGCAGGGCAACAATCTCATAGATAATGAGATGCTCGATGCTGAGGCCAAATACTAGGATAAGTGGGATTCTTGTTAACCCTGAAAGCAGAATCTCACCGGTATGAAAGCGCACAGCGCTACTGGCATCCATCTCGCTGTCACAATGGTGTGCCCGATGAAAGCGCCATAAGACTGGAATTTGATGATTCATGCGATGCCATAGGTATTGCCATAGATCGATGATAATAAGTGCAACGACAATGCTCACACTAGTGTTTAGTTCTAAGTGATGGAGTAGACCAAACTGGCGTATATCTGCCCAGTGTTCAGCACTTTCGAGTAGGGTAAACAGGAGCATGAGGCTAATAATTGCATTGAATAGGCCTAATGCAATATTACGCAGCGAATGACTTAGGTGGTGTTTGCGTGAGGCAAAATAAGGGAATAGCTGCTCGCTAAAATAGAGCAAACTGAAGATGCCGATAACTAAGAAAAACTTAATAGTCTCTAGTGTCATCGGCTTACTATAGATCTAAAGGTTTATGGACGCTAGAAGATTTCGCGGCGGATGACGTTTTGTTGACGTTCAGGGCCGGTGGATATGATATCGATCGGGGTCTGTAAGAGCTTTTCTATTTTGTCAATATAATCACGGGCATTTTGAGGTAGGCCAGCATAATCGGTGGCACCGACTGTTGGACTTTGCCAGCCCGGTAGAGTGATGTACTCCGGCTCGCAGGCCTCTAGTGTGTCGGCATCCATGGTTAGGCTATCGACTAGGGCACCATTAAAACGGTAAGCGGTGCAGATGTTGATGCTTTCTAGTCCATCCATGACGTCTAGTTTAGTCAAACAAATACCACTGACACCATTGACGCGCATAGCACGTTTTAGTGATACCACATCTAGCCAGCCACAACGGCGCTGGCGGCCAGTGGTTGCACCAAACTCATGTCCCCGCTCGCCTAATTCTTGGCCGACTGCATCGGATAATTCAGTTGGGAAAGGGCCAGCGCCAACACGTGTGGTGTAGGCCTTCACAATCCCCAGGACATAATCAATGCTAGTCGGTGCTACACCGCTACCACTACAAACACCGCCGGCGGTGGTATTGGAGGAGGTCACGTAGGGGTAAGTACCATGATCAATATCGAGTAGCGTACCCTGTGCGCCTTCAAATAAGATGCGTTTGTTTTCTCTTTGCAGCGTATGTAGACGATCAGTAACATCACAGATCATTGGGCTAAGTTCTTCCGCCCAAGCCTGACACTGATCCTTGAGTGCGTTTAGATCGCAGATTTCATACTGAAAGTAATTCTTTAATACGAAATTATGATAATCGACTACACCTTCTAACTTAGCCATTGCCTTGTCGAATTGCAGTAGATCACCTAGACGTAATCCGCGACGGGCAACTTTGTCTTCATAGGCTGGGCCAATACCACGGCCAGTTGTGCCAATAGCCTTGTTCCCACGGGCTTTCTCGCGTGCCTGATCAACCAAGATATGATACGGCAGAATCAGTGGGCAGCCTTCAGATAAGAACAAACGCTCACGCGCATGCACACCGCGCGTTTCTAGCATGGTCAGCTCTTCTAATAGAGCAGCGGGTGATAACACCACGCCATTGCCGATAAAGCAGGCTGTTTCCTGACGCAAAATGCCAGAGGGGATAAGGTGCAAGACAGTTGTGTCTTCGCCAACAACAATGGTGTGTCCGGCATTATGTCCACCTTGAAAGCGAACTACAGCGTCAGCTTTTGCGGTTAACATGTCGACGATCTTGCCTTTACCCTCATCACCCCATTGGGCGCCGAGGACAACGATATTCTTTTGCATGATTAAGCTTCCTTGATAGCCCAAGTATCGCCGTCTTGCTCCAGCTGCCGCTTACAGGCACTGGATTTAGCGGTATCTGATGAACTTAGGCCAGCAATAATGGTTTCACCAGAATTGCGTAGTTCAGTAATAATTTGATCGAGTGCTGGATCGTCACTTAAGGGGGCGAAGATCGCCGGCTGCGTATCGCTGTCTAGTTGTGAGAGTTTTAGTAATTGTTTTAAGTCAGCACTAAAGCCGGTTGCTGGACGGGCACGGCCAAAGGCCTCGCCAATGTTGTTATAACGACCACCACGGGCTAACTCAGCACCGCTGGCACGATCATAGGCGGCAAAGACAAGATCATTTTGATAGTGGTAGCCGCGCACTTCAGCGAGATCAAAATGAATCTGATGATTGCTTAGGTGTTTGCCTAGTTTTTCGGCTAAGGCCTCTAATTTGTTAATGGCCACGACCATTCTTCCTCCAGCGGGTGCTAATACACTTTTCGCTTGTTGCAATATTTGTGCATCACCGTGTAGCTGGTTCATTGCTGCGATTGCAGATTTGTGGCTATCGGCACAATCCATAGTGTTTAGGAAGGCCTGCATATCTGGCGCTGACTTGCGTTGCAGGATAGAAAATAAGTCTTGTTTAGCTTCGCCTACAAGATTAACTTCATCACATAAGATGTCGAAAATGCCGGCGTGCCCCAAATCTAGTAAGGGATTATCGATACCGGTTTCGGTAATCGCTGTCAGCATCATGCGAATAATTTCTGCATCACTTTCAATGCTGTCATCACCATACAGCTCAGCACCGATCTGTAATGGGCTGCGTGTGCCACCGGCCGACTCGGCCTGGGTCAGTAACACAGTGCCGCAATAACAGAGGCGAGTGGCTCCTTCTTCTTTCAGCATATGGGCATCAATGCGCGCAACCTGCGGCGTCATATCTGCACGTACACCTAGCATACGTCCTGAAATCTGATCGGTGAATTTGAATGTTTGTATATTGAGGTCATCACTGTCTTTTAATAACAATGAATCGACGAATTCAATAAATGGAGGTATGACTAACCGATAACCCCAAGAGCGGAATAAGTCGATAAGTTTTCGGCGTTGGTTTTCAAGGATTACCGCATCATTGGGTAAAACTTCTTGAATACCAGTAGGTAGTAACCAGCGGGTACGGGAGTTCATGGCAGTAGCTTCAGTTTAACGATTAACTAACAGCCGTAAGAATAACACGGCTAGGGTCATGCTCACTAACCCTAATCAGCGAATTTTTGTATCTAGTAGTGAACTTATCTGTTGATAGGCCGCGGCTAGCGATTTTGGCGAGAATGCTGGCAACAGGCCTTCGAATAGGAATACGAAGGCGACTGCTGCTAACAAGGGATCAAACAGAGATGTAAGACCTAGGTATTATTTGCCAGATTGATTGAAGTAACGGAAGAACTGAGAGTCTGGTTTTAACACCAAAACATCATTCTTACTGTTAAACGTACGTTTATACGCGCTCAAGCTCTTAGTTAATGTATAGAACTCTTCGTCTGCACCGTAGGCCCGTGCATAGATATCGGCCGCTATTGCATCACCTTCACCACGTAACTGCTCAGATCGTTTGTAGGCATCTGCCAGAGTAATTTGACGTTGGCGATCGGCAGCAGCTCGAATACGCTCCGCTGATTCACGTCCACGAGCACGAAAGTCTTTTGCTACACGGTCACGTTCGGCACGCATACGCTCATAAACTGAATCACTAATGTCTTCAGTGTAGTCGATACGGCTAACACGTAAGTCAACGATCTCAATACCAAGTTCTTTTGAGATTTCGTTGGTTTTGCGCACTAATGCATTCATGATTTCTGAACGTTCACCGGAGACAGCTTCTTTAATAGTTCGCGCAGCAATCACATCACGTAATTCATCTTTTGTGATCTGGCTTAGACGGCTATTGGCACGAGCTTCTATACCACCAGTGGCAACGAAATAGTCACGCACATTATCGATACGCCATTTGACGAAGAAATCGACATAGACATATTTCTTTTCACTGGTCGGAAATAAATCAGGCTTCACATCCAGCGTTAGGATACGAGAGTCGAAATATTTCACATCGTTGACGATCGGTAGTTTGAAGTGCAAGCCAGGCTGAATATCTGCCTGAATGATCTCACCAAACTTCAATAGGATCGCACGTTGCGTTTCATTTACAGTGTAAACGCAGCTACTGTAGACAATAATGCTGACAGCAATAAGGGCAGCAATGATTTTAGTGATCATATTAGCGATTCTCCCTGCCGCGTGTTGGGCGTTGTGGTATCTCTGATGAGTTGGATGAACCGAAGCTAGATGAAGTATTAGCTGCACCAGTGCTGTCTGAGCGTGTTGGTGCGTTCTGGATTAATTTATCCAATGGCAAATACATTAGGTTATTACCACCTTCAACATCCAACATGATCTTCGTGCTGTTGCTGAAGACCGCTTCAGTTGCTTCAAGATAGAGACGTTCGCGTGTGATGCTTGGTGCCTTCTTGTACTCAGTGAGTAATGCTGAAAAACGTTCAGACTCACCTTCAGCGGTAGCAACAATGGCTTCTTTGTAACCTGTTGCTTCCTCAGTGATGCGTGCTGCCTCACCTCGAGCCTGTGGCACGATGGTATTAGCGTAGGCTTCTGCTTCCTGAATGTAACGCTCCAAATCCTCACGTGATTTAATCACGTCATCAAAGGCGTTCTGTACCGGACTAGGGGGCTGTGTCTTCTCTAAGTTGAGTGAGGTGATCTCGATACCAGCGTCGTAGCGGTCCAGGATCTCCTGCATCAGTTTTTTAGTACTAGAAGAAATAACCTCTAGGCCTTCATATAAGACAAAGTCTACTTTGCTCTTACCGACGATCTCGCGAATCGCGCTTTCCATCGCCTGCTTTAGTGTGGTTTCTGGCCCACGCAAGTTGAATAAGTAGCCTGGTGCATCTTTCACTCGATACTGTGCACCGAGAATGATCTCTACGATATTCTCATCCTGCGTTAGCATAGTGGTTTGATGTTTGGCACTCCGTACTCGCTGTGTGTCGACTATAAATAGCGACTGCACTGGGAAAGGTACATGCCAGTGTAGACCGGGACTAGTAGTCTCTTTGTATTTGCCAAATTGTAGGATGACGCCGGCTTCGCCTTCTGTCACCTTGTAGACGCCTGACATGGCCCAAACGATAGCAATAATAAAAATTGCGATCAGACCTATGCTAGACGAACCGTTAGATGGACCTGAAGATGAGTTAGAACCACTGCCGGAACCGCCAAAGAGGCCTCCAAACTTACGTCCTAACTTTTGAAAGACTTCATCGAGATCCGGTGGCCCTTGATTATTGGATTTACGATTCCAAGGGTCATCGTTGTTGTTACCTGGGGTGTTCCAGGGCATGTTGACTCCGCAGTGAGTTTAAATAAATGTTGGCGCTATTCTATATCACTCTTCAGCAAAATTTCAGCATTCTCTTGTTCATGCTCTGTAGTGGTCTCTTTCACCAGATAGTCTGTGAAGCGTGACATAAGCTCTACGCTTATACGTGCCTCAATCTGCCAAAACCCTTCAGGATCAAAGGTTTCCTCCAATATTGAATGATGTTCATGCAGTAAAGCACGCAGATCACCCTGTGCTGGCGGTAGCTGTAGGCTTACGATTTTATGACTTTCACTAAAAAATTGGACCATTGCAGAGTGCAGTAATGGCAAACCATCGCTCTCTAGGGCCGAAACCCAGATGCGATTGATACGATTATCATCACCCATGTCGATATGCGGCATTTGATTAATCTGGTCGATTTTGTTGTAGACCAAGATCTGTGGGCAGTTCTCTGCATTGATCATTTCCAGCACCGTATTAACTTCCCGAATATGCTCATTTCGCTGAGGGTTGGAAGCATCGACAACATGCAGTAGTAAGTCAGCCTCAACCGTCTCTTGTAGAGTGGCGTGGAAGGCCTCGACCAAATCATGGGGTAAATCCTGGATGAAACCTACCGTGTCAGCGAGGATGATTTCATCGAAGCCCTCGAGCTGTAAGCGGCGTAGGGTTGGATCCAAGGTGGCGAATAGCTGATCGGCCTGATACACCTCACTATCGGTAAGGGTATT
>DGKH01000038.1:7604-8275 GCA_002386945.1 Proteobacteria bacterium UBA4575 | reverse complement strand
CGCATACCAATACCACCTTTTTGCCGTTCTAGGTGAGTCCAACCACGTACCAGACGCGTAGAAATATATCTAAGTTGAGCGAGCTCGACCTGTAGCTTGCCTTCATAAGAGCGCGCACGTTGTGCGAAAATATCAAGGATTAGGCCGGTACGATCGAGCACACGGCAGTGGCAGGCACTCTCGATATTGCGTTCTTGGCTAGGCGAGAGGGCATGATTGAATAATAGTAATTCAATCCCTTCTGCCTCTACCCGTTCAGCGAGCTCTTCGAGCTTGCCGCCACCGATAAGAAAGCGAGATTCTGGTTTGGCACGCGAATAAAGCACGATATCGATGATATCGGCACCAGCTGATTTGGCTAATAGCCTAAATTCTTCCGTATCGGCGGGGTCAGGACTGCGCCCAAATGCGGGGTGAACTAAGAGAGCGCTTTCGCCACTCTTGGGACGTTCAAACACTTAATGCTTGCTCCTGCTACTACAAAACAAGCTATTCAACGTCATCAGCAAATGGGATGTTCACTACTTCTGTCGGCACGATAGTTGAAATCGCATGTTTATAGACCATCTGGTTGACGGTATTTTTAAGCACAATGACGAATTGATCGAAAGAATCGATCTGTCCCTGCAGCTTAATACCATTAACAAGATAGATGGCGACAGGAATCTTTT
>DGKH01000038.1:0-7496 GCA_002386945.1 Proteobacteria bacterium UBA4575 | reverse complement strand
GCGAGAGCTGAAGATTATTTTAGCAGTTACTAGCTGGCAGGTTGCAACTGATTTGCTCCGCTAGCTGTGTAATAGGTTGTATTGCCGGGTCAATTAGCTCTACTTTTGGATAGCTACGCAGCCAAGTGAGCTGCCGTTTGGCTAGTTGGCGGGTAGCAGCAATGCCTTGTTCACGCATATCGGCATAAGTGATATCGCCTTCTAGATATGACCAGATCTGGCGATATCCAATACAGCGCATCGATGACATGTCCGGTGAAAGAGTCCAATTTTTGCGTAAGGCCTGTAATTCCTCGACTGCACCATGGTCTAGCATCCAGTCAAAACGTTGTTCGATATTCTGATGTAGCCAGGCCCGGTCTTCAGGAAACAGCCCCCAAGCGTGAATATCTAGATCATCGCGGGTGGATTTTGGTTTTTGCTGCCACGCGGTCAGGGTGCTGCCAGTATTATCAAAGACCTCTAAAGCACGCTGTATGCGTTGTCTGTCATTAGGATGAATGCGAGCGGCTGCAGTGGCATCGACGGTGCTCAGTCGGTCATGTAATGCGGCTACTCCTTTGAGCTGCATCTCCTCTTCGATCTGCTGACGAATCTTATCGTTAGTAGCGGGGAGCTCGGAGAGCCCAAACTGTAGGGCATGGAAATACATGATGGTGCCACCAACCAATAATGGAGTGTGACCACGAGCGAGGATTTCATCGATCAGGCGGTTGGCGTCGTTACAGAATTCGGCTACCGAGTACTGCTCATCTGGGTTGCGGATATCAAGTAATGCATGCGGCGCATCCGCTAACACATCAGCCGTTGGCTTAGCAGTACCAATATTCATCTCACGATAAATCAGGGCAGAGTCGACGCTGATAATTTCACAGGGGCGTTGGCGGCAGAGCTCTATTGCTAGGTCGGTCTTACCACTAGCCGTTGGGCCCATTAAAAAGATGACGGCAGCAGCCACGATTCAACGACCGCGATAAAACAGTTTGTCGAGATCGGCGATACTGAGTTGAATCCAAGTCGGACGACCATGGTTACACTGGCCACTACGCTCGGTCTCTTCAATCGCACGTAATAAGGCATTCATCTCTAATACAGTCATCTTACGGTTGGCTCGAATCGAGCCATGGCAGGCCATGCTAGACAGTGCTTCATTGCGTAAGACTTCGATGCGATCGCTTTCGCCGCTCTCGTTGAGATCAGATAGCATGTCACGCACCACACCAGCAATATCGGTATCATTCAATAGCGAGGGTGCTGAGCGTACGACAATCTGTTCGTCGCTGAGTAAATCCAGTTGTATCCCAAGCTCACTAAATAACGGTTGATGCAGGCTAGCAAAGCGCGCTTCACTCGCGCTCAGGTTGACTTGTAAGGGGACTAAGAGTTGTTGTGGGGCAAGGTCTAGGCTTTGTGCCTTGAGTTGCTCATAGACGACCCGCTCATGCGCTGCATGCATGTCGACGAGGACTAAGCCTTGCTCATTTTGAGCTAGTACATAGACGCCATGTAGCTGGCCTAAGGCATAACCTAAGGCGGGCATGTTGTCTTCTGCTTGTACCGCCTCTTGGCCAAAGACCGCCATCTCATCAATGCTGGCGCTGGTTAACGGTTGATGAGACGTGGGGGATGCACTACTGCCTTGTTGGCTGACTGGGTAGAGCTGTGATGCATGTTCCATGACTGTCGATGTGTTCAGTCGGGTCTGTTCTGGTGCGCGATAAGAACTGCCGGTATAGCTGGCTAATTTATTCAATTGGTCATGATCAATTGGTGCACTACGAAATTCACTCAGGAGTTGCTTTAGCGTGTGCCGACAAAAGTCATGGATCGAGCGGCTGTCGCGAAAACGGACCTCAGTTTTTGCTGGATGTGCATTGACATCTAAGGTGCTGGGGTCGATCTCAAGAAAAATAACATAAGCCGGTTGTCGGCCATGGTAGAGCACATCTTGATAGGCAAGCTTGATTGCATGTGAGATTGTTTTATCACGGACATGGCGTTGATTAACAAACTGATATTGCATATCTGCTTGTGAGCGTGAGAAGTTTGGTGTGGCCAGCCAGCCATGTAGTTGTTTGCCATCGTGTTCATGTTCAAAGTACAACAGGTTTTCGACAAAGCTACGGCCAAGCAATGTTTGTAGCCGACGTTCCTGTGCCTCTTGGTCTAGTGCTGGCGGTAACGAAAAGATGGTCTTTTGGTTATGTCGTAGTTCAAAGGCACAGGCAAAGTGTGCCAATGCAACTCGTTTGACGACCTGTTCGCAATGGTTGAATTCAGTCTTTTCTGCGCGTAAGAACTTGCGTCGTGCAGGTGTGTTAAAGAAGATATCGTTGACGTCAATGTGGGTGCCCTGTGCCTGTCGGGCTGGCTTCAGTAATCCATCGCCATCGGTGTCATTAATACGGCCGCCATCAACGGTAATCTGCCACGCTTGCTCACTGTCTACGCTGCGCGAGCTCAAGCTAAAGCGTGAAATGGAGGCGATACTGGGTAGCGCCTCACCACGAAAACCCATGCTTCGAATGCGATGTAAGTCATCAAAGCTTTCGATCTTTGAAGTGGCGTGTCGAGTCAGCGCTAGCGTGATCTCATCGGCTGGGATGCCTTTGCCATTGTCGCGTACAGAGATGCGCTGAATGCCACCTTGTTCGAGTTCAACCGTAATGCTACTAGCATCCGCATCGATACTGTTTTCAACCAGTTCTTTCACAATCGAGGCAGGCCGTTCGATGACTTCACCCGCAGCGATTTGATTGATTAGGGTGTCAGGTAGTTTTTTAATCGATTGGGACATGGCGATTCTATCCTTACGGTTTAGCTGAGCAAAACGGCTTGTTCGTCGTTAAGACCAAACATCTGTTGGATGCCATTCAGGGCAAAGTCACAAAATGCAGTTTGGTTTAATGCCTGTGCCTGCTGATCGATAATATGTTCGGCATCGGCAGTCAAGACTCGGGTTCTATATCGATCAGTAGATCCCGCCACGGTTTCCTCATGGGTAATGTATACTTCTGGATCGGTTCCACCATCTTTTACTAAAGCCATCATAAAGCAGTAATTCAGGTCATCGCTGCTGCTGATGTCACCCAGTAAAGTGGCGGTATATTCGCCATATTTGTATCGGCGTAAGGGTATTGCAGTTTGAATTTTTGGTAAGGCCACGGCAAAGGTTTCGTTGTGATGGAAAAAATTACACGCTTATTCCCCCCTACGGGGGAGGCGCAATCAGTACAGGGATTGTATCTCAGACCGGGCAGAATTGCTGGTGAAGAAGGTGCAATACCACTGGTTTATGCCAATTTTTTATCGAGTCTTGACGGTCGCATCGCACTGGCGGGCGGTGATGATGAACAGTACCAGTTACCACAGCGGCTCAAGTCCAATTTGGACTTCCGTCTATTTTTAGAACTCTATGCGCATGCCGATTGCATTATTACGCATGGCGGCTATATGCGTTCGCTGCAGGAAAATCGTTTAGGTAATATTTTGCAGTTGCCGGAGCATGCAGAAACAGAATATCTACATAGATGGCGTACAGAGCAGGGGTTGAAACCAGCCCCTGATGTGATGATTATTAGCGGCTCTCTGGACTTTCCATGGCATGACTCGCTAGACCAGCACGGCCAAAAAGTACACTTGGCGACTGCTGCTGAAGCGGCCCCTGAACGCATCGATTACTGGCGAGAAAAGGGCATGGAACCACTACGCTGTGGTCAGGAGCGTTTAGTGGATGTGGAACCATTGATGTCGTTTCTACAGCAACAGGGCTATCGTTCGGTTTATTTGGTGGCAGGGCCAGAGTTGCTGCATGATTTATTGCGACATAATTATGTACAACGATACTTCACCACTATCTCGCATCAATTGTTGGCAGGTAGTGATTTTAAAACAGTCTTGAGTGGGGCGGAGCTTGGAGATCAGGGTGCGCTTGATTTGCGTGGTTTGTTTTATATGCCGCCTAGTGAAGCAGAAGTCGGTCAGTGGTTTGCCGAATTTGAACCGAATCATATTTAGAGTAGCTCAGTGTGGCTCACATTAAAGAGAAAATAGCATGATGGAATTCTTCTTGGACTACGGTCTATTTTTCGCTAAAACAATAACCTTAGTCATACTATTTATAGTGGTTCTCACCGCTATATTCTCTCTGGCAGCGCGTGGTCAGCATGCCGATCGTCTAAAAATTAAGAATGTGACGCGCCGATATGCAGAGACCAAAGAACGTATGCAACGCGAAGTCCTGCCTAAGAAAGAATTTAAGAAAATTCAAAAGGCACAAAAGAAGGCGGATAAGGATGAACGGGAACAGAGCCGTAAACGTGTTTTTGTATTGCGCTTTGTTGGCAATATCAAGGCGTCGGCAACAAAATATCTACGCGATGAGGTCAGCGCTATCCTGTCAGTGGCTGATAAAAGCGATGAAGTGGTCTTGTGCTTAGAAAATGCTGGGGGCTTGGTGCATGAGCATGGCTTTGCGGCTTCACAACTGACCCGATTTAAACAGCATGAATTAGGTTTGACGATAGTGGTGGATAAGGTCGCTGCTAGCGGTGGTTATATGATGGCCTGTGTTGCCGATAAGATCGTTGCAGCCCCTTTCTCAGTGATTGGATCGATTGGCGTGATTGCACAAATGCCTAATTTCAGTCGACTACTAGATAAAAATGGTGTCGATTTCGAAATGATTAAGGCTGGAGAAAATAAGCGCACCATCACCATGTTTGGTAAGAATACAGACGAGGATCGTGCGAAATTTACAGAGCAGATTGAAGACACTCATGAATTGTTTAAGGACTTTATTCATGAGCAGAGAGCATCGGTTGATCTTGCTAAGGTCGCAACTGGTGAGCACTGGTATGGACGTCGAGCGTTAGAGCTCAATCTAGTGGATGAATTGATGACTAGTGATGATTATCTATGGCAATTAAGTACTACTGCCGATATTTATGAGGTCAGTCATGTTGTGCCCAAGTCACTTTCAGAGAAGCTTATGGGTAGCGCTCAATCGGCACTTGATCGAGTATTAACAGCTGTTTGGCATCGGTCTATTTTCAAATCTTAGCTAGTTTTATTCTCGGCTTAACCTTTAGGGATCTTAAGTTTTTGTCCGACACGAATTTTATCGCCCTTGATACCATTGGCTAAACGTAAGGCTTTGACGCTGACACCATAACGCTGAGCAACGCCAGACAGTGTTTCGCCACTGCGAATAATATGCCGATTATTACTTCTACTCGTAGGGGCTTGTGCTAGCTTGCTGTCCTCAGGGGCATTTTTTTGTAGATAGCGCCTAATACCATTGAGTACCGCCTTGGCCATTTTTTCCTGGTGTTTCGGAGAGCGTAATTTTTTCTCTTCTGAGCGATTTGATATGAAGGCGGTCTCGACCAAAATCGAGGGGATATCTGGTGACTTTAAGACGACAAAGCCGGCATGGCCGACTTTTTTCTTGGTCTTGCCTAAGCGTGCTAACTCGGCGATTACGTTATGAGCGAGCTCAGTACTGGCATCGATAGTGGCGGTTTGTGAGAGGTCTAAGATGACATGCTGTAAGACCTTGTCTTTACCGCTTAAGGAGACGCCACCAACCATGTCGGCCGCATTCTGTGATCGGGCCAAAATCTTGGCTGCCTCACTACTGGCACCGCGTCTAGATAAAACATAAACCGATGAGCCATGAGCACGTCGGCTTTCTACCGCATCGGCATGTATCGAGATAAAGAGATCTGCACGATTCTTACGCGCTTTGCTTGTACGTTCGCGTAGCGTTAGGTAACGATCATTACTGCGAGTGAGTATCGCACGCATACCGGGTTGTGCATCTAGCATACGTTTTAGGCGCTTTGTGATCTGCAGTACGACATTTTTTTCGTAGGTACCAGCATAGCCGATAGCGCCTGGATCTTTGCCACCATGGCCAGCATCAAGAGCGATGACGATATCGCGTAATGGGCGTCTTTGAATTGGGGCGCTACTGATTGAATTAGCCGGTTTCTTACTGGCGGACTGTTTGTTTTTCCCAGCACTCAGATCGAGTACTAGCCGGTAATTGTTTTTACTGTTAGGTGCGAGTAAGAAATTGTTGGGCGTGACACGCTGTTTTAGATCAAATACCAGACGTAAAGATGACTTGCGTTGTGCATGACGCATATCACCAACATGGGTGCCGATAAAGGTGCTGTGAGTAATTTTTTTAGTCAGTTTAGTGTTTGCGATATCGATGACTAAACGTTCTGGGTCGCTGAGGCTAAAGACTTTATAGGCGGGGCGTTTTTTTGTCTCAATCACAATCCGTGTGGTTTGGTCTTTTACAGCAACACGAATATCTTCTACTGCAATCGGTTCCGCTGAAACTGGTGCCAACCAAAATAGGCTGACTAAGAGTAGGGCGAAGGTACGAATGAGAGATTGCTGATGAGAAGTAGGCGACATGAGTTTTATTATGCACCCTGCGTGCAATCTAGCCAGCGTTTTTCTTCGGCATGTTCGATTTTTATAGTCAGGTCTGGTGAATGTAATAAAGGATTGCCTTTCTCAGGCCATTCAACAAAACAGATCGCGTCGCTACTGAGGTATTCACGTATACCCATGAACTCTAGCTCCTCAGGGTCGCTTAAGCGGTAGAGATCAAAGTGATGGATCTTATAAGATGCCAATGTATAGCTTTCAACTAGTGTGAATGTTGGGCTTTTGACATGGCCTTGATAGCCTAGGGCACGCAGATAACCACGCACAAAGGTAGTTTTCCCAACACCGAGGTCACCTTCTAAAAATACCAATGCAGGTGCTTGTAGTGTGCCTGCTAGGCGGGCTGCAAACGCCTCCATCGCAGTGCTGGACTCGATTAGAATAGGCATATCAGGTAGGCCGGGTAAGCTCGGCGAGCTTGGCATATTCGCTAAGGTCATTATTTTTTATGGTTGCTGATGGTGAGTTTACTTCAATCTAGTTGGTTCACTCTAAAGGCGACAGTGGGTACTATAGCAGCATGTCTTCTAAGCTTAATTCGTCGTCGCCACAGGAACTCGTGCAGCATATCCAAGAGTGGGCAAAACAGCTTGGATTTAATCATATTGGCATCGCTGATACCAATCTTGATGAGCATGAGGCCTATTTGTTGCGTTGGTTGGATAAGGGGCACCATGGTGATATGGAGTATATGGCCAAGCATGGCCGGATGCGTTCAAAACCAGATGAGTTACTCCCAGGGACTTTGCGTATTATCAGTGTGCGCATGGACTATTATCCGCCACGTACACGAGACCCTATTGCCGTTTTAGAAGATAGTGATCTGGCCTATATCTCACGTTATACCTTAGGCCGTGACTACCACAAGGTGTTACGCAAACGTCTGCAAAAGCTAGCCGATAAGATTCAGGATGAGGTGGGTGAATTTGGTTACCGTGCCTTTGTTGATAGCGCGCCGGTATTAGAAAAGCCATTGGCTGAAAAGGCAGGCCTAGGATGGGTCGGGAAACATACAAATCTGATCTCAC
>DGKH01000036.1:34808-35602 GCA_002386945.1 Proteobacteria bacterium UBA4575 | reverse complement strand
CCGTCTTAAATGTTCTTATCGTAAGAATCCCAGCCATCTAAGTAATTTTACTTGGCTACTGAGGATTAAATTAAATACAAACAGCCGGAGACGACTCTCCTGCGACTGATGCCTGCGTCATTATGCCGCATCTTGGCTGCCGATCAAGACCTTAATAACATAAATGCCCTAATTCCAGTGCAATTTATCCCTCTTGAGCCCGATCAAAAACAATCCCCCTGCTATAGGTGTATAAATGAGCAATAAAGTGGAACTCTATTGCTTACACAATGTCTGCTAAAGTTAGTGATCGAATCATCTTTAGGGCTATAGAAATCTATGTTTGCACGCTATTTTAATCTGAAGGTCACCCTGCTACTTCTAACACTGCTTAGCGCACCACTTCAGGCCAAAGATCAACTAGGTGGTGACTTCAGCTTAACCAAGACAGACAGCAGCAAGTTTTATTTAAGTGATATTCGTGGCCAGGTTGGTGTGCTCTTTTTTGGTTTCACACATTGCCCCGATGTCTGTCCGAACACCCTTTATGAAATTAAGCGTTTGCTTGTGTCACTAGAAGATCAGGCAAATCAGGTCCAGATTCTATTCATTAGTGTCGACACAGAGCGGGATACACCTGAAATTTTGTCAGATTATGTTACCTACTTTGATTCACGTGTAATTGGATTGTCCGGTAGCAAGACAGAAATTGATGCGGTATTACAGCAGTATCACGCCAAAGCGAGCGTGGATAAGGTAGCCGGTGAATATCAAGTAGAGCATTCAGCCAACATCTTCTTAATCAATCGAAAAGG
>DGKH01000036.1:29330-34677 GCA_002386945.1 Proteobacteria bacterium UBA4575 | reverse complement strand
TCTTCCATCTTCTTCGCTAGGGCAAAGTCCTTATTGGTCACTCCTTTCGCTGCATGATTCATTAGCTTAACGATAACAAAGGCATAAGACACAGTAAGATCAGGGTGATGCCATGCCGCTTCTGCTAGATGACCAATGGTGTTCACCAACATTAAGGTCCCTTTCCAGCTATTCGTCTTATATTTACGACGAATCCAGCCATTTTCGTAATACCAATGAGGTAGTTCTTCTTGCAAACGAGCTAGTACCTGCTCTTCGCTGTACACCTCTTCTGCTTGTAACTCTCGCCATTTCGACATTTTTTATACTCCTTTATTCTATTTCTATCCCTAAGTAACAGCTGCACAGGATGAATGTAGCTAGATCATTAGACTAGTACGCATTATCTCTGAAATCACGTAGAATGCTTCCCTAAATTTATTCTCTTATTACTCACTAGGATTCGTATCACACTATGGATAAGCCAGTGCTACGTAAGCGCAACAAAATGCGTGGAGAGCAACGTGGTCGCCACGTTACTCAAACAGCTCAAGAACAGATTCGCGATTTACTCGGTAGTGAAACACCAAGACGCGACCTTCTTATCGAATATTTACATCTCATCCAGGATGAGTTTGGTCATATTGCAGCAGACCACATCACGGCACTAGCCGCCGAGATGCAGTTGGCAACGACTGAAATCTATGAGGTTGCTACTTTCTATCACCACTTCGACGTGATCCGTGAAGGTGATGATGCACCACCTGAATTAACAGTCCGTGTCTGTGATTCCATCACCTGTGAAATGTATGGTGCAAATGAGCTGGTCGCCAAACTAGAAGGTATTGTTGGTGATGATGTACGCGTTCAACGTGTGCCCTGTGTCGGTCGTTGTGAACAAGCACCGGTTGCAGTGGTTGGTATGAACCCAATTCATCAGGCGACTGAAAAACAAGTCATGCAAGAAGTGAATGCGAATAATAGCAAGGCTGAACTGCCAAACTGCATTGACTTTACTAGCTACCAAGAAAGCGAGGGCTATGCCACGCTGAAGAAAATTGTCACTGGCGATATCGATAACGAATCAGTTATCAGCACACTAGAAGATTCCAACCTTCGAGGTCTTGGCGGCGCTGGTTTCCCAGCAGGTCGCAAATGGCGCATTGTGCGTGACCAAGAAGCCCCACGTATCATGGCAGTAAATATTGACGAAGGTGAACCAGGTACGTTCAAAGATCGTTACTATCTAGAACGTGATCCCCATCGTTTCTTTGAAGGTATGTTAATCGCCGCCCATGTTGTCGGCACTGACTCCATCTATATTTATCTGCGTGATGAGTACGCCGGTATTCGTGAATCGATGGAATCAGAATTAACTAAATTAAAGGCCAACCCTCCTTGCGAACTCCCACATATTGAACTGCGACGTGGAGCAGGCGCCTACATCTGTGGTGAAGAATCCGCCATGATTGAATCGATTGAGGGTAAACGTGGCATGCCACGCTTGCGACCTCCTTTTGTTGCACAGGTTGGTGTCTTCGGACGTCCAACACTAGAGCATAATATGGAGACTCTTTACTGGATCCGTGAAATTATCGAGAAAGGTGGTGAATGGTTTACTTCACATGGTCGTAATGGACGCAAAGGTTTACGTTCATTCTCAGTCTCTGGTCGCGTGAAAAAGCCAGGCGTTCATCTAGCCCCTGCCGGCATCACGATCAAGGAATTGATTGAAGAGTATTGTGACGGTATGGCCGATGGCCACGAATTCTATGGTTACTTCCCTGGCGGCGCTTCTGGCGGCATTTTACCAGCGAGCATGGGCGATATCCCATTAGACTTCGATACATTAAATGAATATGGATGCTTTATTGGCTCTGCTGCAATTATTGTTTTCTCAGATGCAGACAATGCACGTGATGTAGCCAAGAATGCGATGAGCTTTTTTGAACATGAGTCGTGTGGTAAATGCACACCATGCCGTGTTGGCACATCAAAAGCAGTCAAACTTATGAGTAAAGCAGAATGGAATCAGCCATTAATGAATGAGCTGTCAAAAACCATGATGGACGCATCAATTTGTGGCTTGGGCCAAGCGGCTTCAAACCCTATGAATAGCGTACTCAAATATTTTCCAGACGAATTAAAGTAGGTTCAAGGAGCAGACCAATGGCAGCCAATCCAGAATATATGGCCGAAATTAAGACCATCGAGTTCAACCTAAATGGCAACCCTATGGAAGCTTATGAAGGTGAAACCATCCTTCAAGCAGCCAAACGCAATGGCATTGATATTCCACACCTTTGCTTCAAAGAAGGCTTACGTGGTGATGGCAACTGTCGCGCCTGTGTCGTAGAGATTGAAGGTGAACGCGTACTGCAGCCCTCTTGTATGCGTATGCCTAGTGCTGGCATGGTGGTACATACAGATAATGAGCGTGTATTACATTCACAGCGCATGGTCTTGGAGTTACTGCAATCAGATGTCACCGAAAGCAGTTACTCACGTGATAGTGAGTTGGACTTTTGGTCCAAGCGTTTAGCTGTAGGGAAACCTCGCTTTGAGGCGCGCCACAACCCGACTGCGGATTTATCACATCCTGCTATTGCGGTTAATTTAGATGCCTGTATTCAATGTACACGTTGTGTTCGTGCATGCCGTGAAGAACAAAACAATGACGTGATTGGTTATGCCAATCGCGGCTCACACTCCCTCATTGTATTTGATATTGCCGACCCTATGGGTGATAGCTCTTGTGTTGGTTGTGGTGAATGTGTCCAAGCCTGCCCTACCGGTGCATTAATGCCATCGAAAGAAGTGGGATTATTGGAGCCAGATCGTAAGGTTGAATCAGCCTGCCCATACTGTGGTGTTGGTTGCCTGCTCACGTTTAACGTGAAAGAAGAGAAAATTATTTTTGTAGAAGGTCGCGATGGACCAGCAAACAAGAGTCGCCTATGCGTGAAAGGCCGTTATGGCTTCGATTACATTCATAATGATCGTCGACTAACAACACCTCTTATCCGTAACACTGATGCACCTAAGGTTACGAATATTGAAGAGTTGACCGAAGCAGATGTGAAAAAGATGTTCCGCGAAGCTACCTGGGAAGAAGCATTAGATTTTGCTGCTAAGGGCTTGCGTGATATCCGTGATGAGAAAGGTGGTAACGCCCTCGCTGGATTTGGTTCAGCAAAGGGTTCAAACGAAGAAGCTTACCTATTCCAAAAACTAGTCCGAACTGGCTTCAAGACAAACAATGTTGATCACTGTACTCGTCTCTGCCATGCATCTTCAGTAGTCGCCCTATTGGAAGGTTTAGGCTCTGGTGCGGTATCAAACCAAGTAGCGGAAGTCGAAGATGCTGAAGTGATTGTCATTATCGGTTCCAACCCAACCGTGAATCACCCAGTTGCTGCGACCTTCATTAAGAATGCCTCACGCGAAGGTAAGACACTGATCATAATGGATCCACGTCGCACTGAAATTGCACGCCATGCCGACCACGTCTTGCAGTTTAAGCCAGACACCGACGTCGCTATGTTGAATGCCATTATGCACTCCATCATCAAGCAGGGCTTAGTGGATGAAGACTTCATTAAGGAACGTACTGAAGGCTACAAAGAATTAGCTGCCCATTTGGAAGATTTTGCACCGGAAGTCATGGAGAAAATCTGTGGTGTTCCAGCAGAAACTCTACATGAAGTAGCTCGTGTTTATGCTTCATCTAAGGCCTCTATCATCTTCTGGGGTATGGGCGTATCACAACATGTCCATGGTACAGATAACGCACGCTGCTTGATCTCTCTCGCATTAATGACAGGTCAAATCGGCAAGCCAGGCAGTGGCTTACACCCATTACGTGGTCAAAATAACGTACAGGGCGCTTCTGATGTAGGTCTTATCCCTATGGTCTACCCTGATTATCAGCGCGTAGATAATCCTAATGCGCAAGCACGCTTTGAGAAACTATGGGACGCCAAACTTGACCCAGTCCCTGGCTTAACTGTTGTCGAGATCATGGAACAGATTACTCAAGACAACATTACAGGTATGTATGTTGAAGGTGAGAACCCGGCCATGTCGGATCCAAACCTAAACCATGCACGACATGCCCTAGCCTCACTGCAGCATCTTGTAGTGCAGGATATCTTCATGACAGAAACGGCATTATTCGCTGACGTTATTCTTCCTGCATCGGCCTTCCCTGAAAAAGATGGCACTTTCACTAATACTGATAGACGTGTGCAGATGGGTCGAAAGGCTGTCAATCCGCCAGGTATAGCAAAGCAGGATTGGTGGATCATTCAAGAGATGGCTAACCGCCTAGGCTGTGGCTGGAATTACACAGGCCCACACGACATCTTTGCAGAGATGCGTTTAGGTATGGATTCGATTAAAGGTATGAGTTGGGATCGCTTAGAACAAGAACATTCAGTGACCTACCCCTGCTCTGACTCTGAAGATCCAGGCCAAGGCATTATCTTTATTGATGACTTCCCAACTGACAGTGGTCGTGCTCAATTTGTACCAGCACCATTCACCAATGCAGATGAGCTACCGGATACTGAATATCCATTAGTCCTCATCACTGGTCGTCAATTAGAGCATTGGCATACAGGTGCCATGACACGTAAGGCATCCATGTTAGATGCGATTGAACCAGTACCAGTTGCTTCTATCAATCCAAGTGATCTCGCAAAACTAAGCTTAGACAATGGCAGTACTATCCGTTTAAGTTCACGTCGCGGTACGATTCAGTGCTTTGCTCGTATAGACGATGGTTTAGCCGAAGGTCAGGTCTTTATGCCTTTCTGTTATCACGAGGCAGCGGCCAATCTATTGACCACTGATGCACTTGATCCTTACGCGAAGATCCCAGAGTTTAAATTCTGTGCGATTAAGTTAGAGGCAGGAGAGCAACACTAATAGCCATAGGCTATAAAACGAAAAAGGGGCTTAGCGTTATTACACGCTAAGCCCCTTTTTTATTGCGCAGTAATTTATTACTGCGGATGTCACTGGATTAACTTAGCGACTATATCCGAGTATAGAACAGTGCTTAATGCAGCTGACTCATCGCTCGAATATCCAAGTTAACCAGCTTCCATTCGCCAACAGGCTCAGAATTCTCATCTGCTAAACTGTAATAAACCTGTCCACTCTCGGTAGTAGCTAAGCAATACCCCTGACTACTATCCTTACCGCCAAAATACATTAATTCATCAATTTCCATTTCTAAAGCTCCGTTGACTGCTTGTATACTGCATACATAAGGTCATATTTCTAAGTTTCAAGTGTGGCAACTTAAATATCTTTCGCAAGCGCCTCAAACGCGCGTCAATGTACTTATCTAATACAGCCCACA
>DGKH01000036.1:20430-29242 GCA_002386945.1 Proteobacteria bacterium UBA4575 | reverse complement strand
GTGGTGGCGCAGGTTGCTGGCATCCGTGACATCGCATCTTCGGCCTTACAAATTTCGCCCATGAAACGTTTACGACTAGTCCCTAACAACACTGGAAACTCAGTTGCACACAGCTCGGCCAGTTGCTGTAACAGCATTAGGTTATGCAGTGTGCGTTTACCAAAGCCAATCCCAGGATCAAGTACGATATTAGAACTTGCAACACCAGCGGCTAACGCCTTATCAACCTGTCCTAGTAAAAAGCGTTTAACTTCTTGCTGTACGTCGTCATAGCAGGGGTTATCTTGCATATCACCTGGCCTACCCTGCATATGCATAATGCAATACGGTACATTACGTTCCGCAATCAAACTCATCATCGAGGCATCATCGGTGCCACCGGTGACATCATTCACAAAGCTTGCACCTGCATCTAGGGCTGCTTCAGCCACGGCCACCAAGGTAGTATCGATACTAATACCTATCGAGTCAGGTATCTCTTTACGCAGGGCCGCAATCACATCTAACACCCGACGTTTTTGTTCAGTCGCATCGACACGTTTTGAACCTGGGCGTGTAGATTCACCACCAATATCAATAATATCAGCGCCTTCAGCAACCATCTCTAAACCACGTGCAACAGCATCACGAGTACCTGAATAAAGCCCCCCATCGGAGAAGCTATCAGGTGTGACATTAAGAATACCCATAATCAGGGGCTGTTTAGCTACAAGAATTTTAGTTGTCATAAGGTATTAATCCATTGAACTTAATTTAATCTTTTCACCGATTTCAATTCGCATTAAATCATGCCCCATAGCGACACGACCAGCATACTGGTCAGTGACCTCTCGTAGGACTTGTTCTGGGCTAGTCGCAAATAATAAGACATGGTTGAAAATGGCTAGTCTAGGCTGGGTTTGTTGCAGAATCTGCAACATTTGTGGTGTTTGCGTGTGATAGGCTAAGACTCTTTGTAGACGTGGATTTCGGCGTAGTAACTGCTCTGACGCAGCAGCGATTTCATGAATCAGTAGATCAACATCCTGCGCTTGTTGAATTAAGTTTTCAGAGTACGTGGTATCACCTGATAGAACAATCTTGCGTTGACCAAACTCAATCCGATAACCAAAGGCTGGCGCCACTGGATTATGGTCCACTGCAAATGCTATGACACGAATGCCTTCATGTTCAAACACCACCCCTGGATTAATGTCTGTCGCCTGCAGTAGCGCCTGCCCCTTAGACTGCGCTTTATTACTGCTGCGGAAATGGATATCTCTCTCATAGGCTTGCATCAGATGCTGCACAAACCGTTCTGTTCCTTTTGGCCCTGACACTGGCAATGATGCCTGTCGTTGCCAAATCCTAGCAGTTAACCAGAGATCATCTAATCCTGAGATGTGATCAGAGTGTAGATGAGTGAGAAAGACATGATCAATTTGGTCGGCTGACAGACCTGCCTGTGCAAGACGGATGCTAGCCCCACGGCCAGCATCAAATAGTAATCGCTTATCACCGACCATGACCAAGGTAGCTGAACCAAAGCGCTCGATACTAGGCCGTGGGGTACCTGTTCCCAGTAAAACCACTTCAGCATAGTCGGCTAGACTCACTTGACTAATGATCAACAGAATAAATGTGGTTACTGAACGTAACCGCCATACAGATGAGGAAATGATTTTAAGAAAAAGCATGACCAGCTACTTCTCGACTTTAAGTACCGCTAAAAATGCTTCTTGCGGTACTTCTACACTACCGATTTGCTTCATACGTTTCTTACCTGCTTTTTGCTTTTCCAGCAGTTTCTTCTTACGCGTAATATCACCACCATAACATTTAGCCGTTACATTCTTACGTAAAGCCTTAATCGTTGTGCGCGCTATAATCTGGTTACCAATAGCTGCCTGAATAGCAACATCGTACATCTGCCGAGGAATAAGGTCTTTCAGTTTTACAGCCAAAGAGTTGCCATAGCTACGTGAATGATCATTATGAACGATCACCGATAAGGCATCGACTCGCTCACTATTGATCAACACATCCAATTTAACCAGCGGTGATGGTGAGAAGTGAGAATGCTGATAATCGAATGAAGCATATCCACGACTAACTGATTTCAGGCGATCAAAGAAATCTAGTACGACTTCATTTAATGGCAACTGAAAGGTCAACGCGACTTGATTACCGTGATAAACCAAGTTCTGTTGCACACCGCGCTTCTCTATACATAGCGTAATAACATTGCCCACATAGTCATGTGGTACCAATATATTAGCGGTAATAATAGGTTCATGAATAGCTGCAACTTTATTTGTTGCTGGCAGATCTGCAGGGTTATCTATCTGCACAACACTATTGTCAGTCAGATGGACTTCATAGACTACGGTTGGTGCGGTAGTAATAAGATCAAGATCGTATTCACGCTCTAAGCGCTCTTGCACAATCTCCATATGCAACATACCGAGGAAACCACAACGGAAGCCTGACCCTAGGGCCTGTGAGGTTTCAGGCTCAAAGGAGAATGAGGCATCATTCAACTTCAGCTTGTCTAAGGCATCACGAAAATTTTCATAGTCATCGGCGTTCACTGGGAAAATACCTGCGAACACATTGGGCTGGACTTCTTTAAAGCCATCCAACACCTCTTCTGATTGATTGCTTACATCAGATAAGGTGTCACCCACTTTGGCACTGGAGATATCTTTAATACCACAGATCACAAATCCTACTTGGCCAGCAGATAATGCACTGCGCTCTTCACGTTTAGGTGTAAAGACACCAATTTTTTCTACTTGATAGTTCCGACCCGTGGACATTGCAACGATCTTTTGTTTTGGACGGATACAGCCATCAAACACGCGTACCAAGGTAATAACACCAACATAGTTATCAAACCATGAGTCGATGATTAAGGCTTTTAATGGGCCTTCAGGATCACCTTTTGGCGCAGGTGTATGTGTTATCAAGCCTTCTAACACTTCTTTCACACCGACACCGGTTTTAGCACTAACCAGTAGTGGGTCAGTTGCATCAATACCGATGACTTCTTCAATTTCTGTCGCCACCCGGTCTGGGTCTGCTGCTGGCAGATCAATTTTATTCAGTACCGGTAAAACCTCTAGGCCTAGCTCAACTGCGGTATAACAGTTGGCAACACTCTGCGCCTCTACTCCCTGTGATGCATCTACAATCAACAAAGCACCTTCACAGGCAGCTAATGAACGAGAAACCTCATAAGAGAAATCAACGTGCCCTGGCGTATCAATAAAGTTTAATTCGTAGGTATTCCCATCCTTTGAAGTAAAAGGCAGTGAAACTGCTTGCGCCTTAATCGTAATTCCGCGTTCTTGCTCGATATCCATCGAATCGAGTACTTGCGCCTTCATCTCACGATCACTGAGGCCCCCGCAAATTTGAATAAAGCGATCCGCCAGCGTCGACTTGCCGTGATCGATATGGGCGATGATTGAGAAATTACGTATATACTGCATAGGTGACCAAATGGGCGTCAGTGATTCTAATTGCTACCGCGTGGCAAGCACTTTCACCAGACAGAGAAACCTGATCAGCGATATGCTGATCAGGTCTAATTATGCGGCAATAGACGGTTTAGTACTACTCCGGAATTTTTAATGCAAGGAACTGTGGACCCTGCTGTCGCTGTACCAATAGAGAGGAAAAGCGACCTTTTTCTAGGTCTTTTACCAAACTGTTTAAGCGTTTAATAGCATCTACTTTTTCACCGTTTAGCATTTGTATGACGTCACCCACCTTAACGCCCGCGCTCTTCAAGGCACCATCAGATAAAGCCATCACCTTGAGGCCGAACTCAAGCCTAGTAGAGGCTTTATCTTTATCTGTTAATGGCAGAACCTTGGCACCGAGAATCAAGTTAGGCTCAGCCGCTTTCTCAACTTTTACGACCTGCTTAGCGCCAGTCGGTAATTGACCAACCTTTACCTTCACGACCTGACTCTTACCATTACGCATAATCTGTAATTTAACCGTCTCACCTGCGCGTACTCGCCCAATAATCGGCGGTAAAGCCCCTGAATTAGCCACTTCCAAACCATTAACAGCTGTAATGACATCACTCAATCGTAACGCTGACTTTGCAGCCGGGCTATTTGGTATAATCTTGGCGACCAACGCGCCATTAGGCTTCTCCATACCAAATGACTCGGCCAATTCACGCGTCACTTCCTGAATATAAATGCCTAACCAACCACGTGAGACACTGCCTGTGGTCTTAATCTGCTCTATCACCTCCATCGCTACCTCTATCGGAATCGCAAAAGAGAGCCCCATAAAACCACCGGTTCGACTGTAAATTTGTGAATTAATACCAACCACTTCACCATCAAGATTAAACAATGGACCACCACTGTTACCTGGATTAATTGCAACATCGGTTTGAATAAACGGCACATAGTTCTCATTAGGCAGGCTACGCCCTTTGGCACTGACAATTCCTGCAGTCACTGAATGGTCAAAACCAAATGGGGAGCCAATCGCTAATACCCACTGCCCAACCTTGAGGTCAACCGCTGAACCTAGCTTAACAACTGGTAACTTTTTAGCCTCCACCTTAAGCAAAGCGACATCACTACTGGCATCACTACCAATCAGTTTTGCTTCCAACTGACGACGGTCACTCAAGCGCACAATAATTTCATCGGCGCCCTTCACGACATGATGATTAGTGACGATATAACCATCCGATGAAATAATAAAACCAGAGCCTAATGATCGCGCATTACGTTGCTCAGGCCCTTGTTTTTGCTCGCCTAAGAATTTTTCAAAGAACTCATTCAGAGGGCTGCCTGGGGGTAAATCAGGCATTTGCATATTAGGGTGCGCCGTCTCTGCCTGCATCTGCTTACTGGTACTAATATTAACTACTGCTGGAGAATTCGACTCAACTAAACCGGTAAATTCTGGTAAGCCATACTCTGCATTAACGATATTAAGTAACACGACACTAATCAGTATCATGTTCATGGACTGTTTAAATGAATTGCTTAACAAGACAAATTCTCCTTGATTTGCTCTGCTAGATGAACGGTTGCCGTCTAAGATAGATGTAATGAATATGAATAATTTAGTAGCTTTACCGCTCACCCTTAGGAATCACAATAAGGTCTTCTTGCGCCTGCTTCGTTTGCAAAGAGCTGCTAGGCTGGTGCAAATTACCCTTAGTATTCGAGGTTGAAAAATCAACTGGAAAACTGGGTGCGACTGAAATATTTTGTGGCTGCATCCGATTATCCTCAAGTGCGATGCTTGACTCCTGTGTAGTAACACCCCCTCCTTGATCAATAGCACCCTGATAAAACAACAAACTAACCACTGCGACACTGGCAGCGACTGAAACACTGGCTACTTGTTTAGCATAGTGCATCCATGGCTTAGATTGCATTTTCACATCATCCTTCTCAATAGCTGACATGACTGATCTAGAAAAACCAGTGCTCACCTGACCTGGAAATTCATTCTTTAAAACTGCACTGACTGCATATAGGCGAGATAGTTTCTTATAGTCAGCAGATCTAGGTGCCGTCTTATCTAACAGCGCATGCAATTCAAATTCAGACAAGGTTTCATCGACCGACTTAACGATAGGATCAATAAAGTCAGCTGTACTCGTATTTGATTCTTGCTTCACTTGTTTATTCACGGTTGCTCCACATAAGGCTTGATCACTTCATCTATTGCTTCACGTGCTCGAAAGATTCGTGAACGCACAGTGCCAATAGGGCAATCCATTTCTGTTGCAATCTGCTCATAACTCAAACCTTCAATCTCGCGCAAAGTAATGGCACGCTTAAGGTCAGGTGGCAGCTGCTTGATAGCGGCAAACACTTTTTGCTCTAATTGTTCTGCCGCTAACACCTGTTCTGGTGTCGCTCCATCTCGAAGCAAACTAGCATCGTCATAGTTTTCAGCCTCACTGGCATCAACACTACTCACCTCACGTTTATGGTGAGCTGAGCTTAGATAGTTTTTTGCTGTATTCACGGCAATCCTATATAACCAAGTATAAAAGGCACTCTCACCTTTAAAGTTTGCTAAGCCTCGATAGGCCTTAATAAAGGCATCTTGGGCAATATCCTGCGCCTCGTCACCACGGACATAACGCGATACCAAATGTATAACGCGATACTGGTACTTTACAACCAAGAGATCAAACGCCTGTTTATCCCCTTTTTGTACCCGTGCCACCAACTCAGCATCATTATTATTATTTTTATCGCCCATTATGGGCCAACTCCTTCCAGCACAATTTGATGATGCTTGAATTACGACTAGATACACTATTTAAAGTTCAGCAGCTTGTATAGAAAATACCTAAATTTAAGATTAATAAAACATTATAATAAGCCTATCCACAGTTTAAAGATAACCGCTGATACCTACCGCATGACAACGAAAATCGAACATAGTTACGATGTACTGATATTAGGCAGTGGCGCTGCTGGCCTTTCAACTGCATTACATCTAGATCCTACACTAAAGATTGCAGTCATCTCAAAAGGTGATCTTTCCAGCGGCAGCACGGCCTGGGCACAGGGCGGTATTTCAGCCGTATTGGATGAAACTGATTCATTTGAGCAGCATGTTGCCGATACCCTCTCCGCCGGTGCTGGCTTAGGTGATGAGCAGGTGATTGAAAAAACGGTATCTGAAGGGCAGAAGGTTATCGAATGGCTGCTTTCTATTGGCGTTGGCTTTACGCGCTCAAAAAACGCAAATAGTAGCCATGATTTACACTTAACACAGGAAGGTGGCCACAGTCACCGCCGAGTCGTTCATGTCGCAGATGCTACTGGTAATGCCGTACAGAACCAATTAATTGAACAGGTAAAGGCAGCCGATAATATTGATGTGTTACCGCATTACATTGCAGTCGACCTCATTACAACGCAAAAATTAGGCTTAGAAGGCAATCGTTGCCTTGGTGCTTACCTACTAAACCGCAACAGTGATCAGATCGAGGTGTTTCGTGCTAACAACGTAGTCCTCGCTACCGGTGGTGCCAGTAAAGTGTATCTTTACACTAGCAACCCAGATGGCACTTGTGGCGATGGTATAGCCATGGCTTGGCGTGCCGGCTGCCGTGTTGCAAACATGGAATTTATGCAGTTCCACCCGACCTGCCTATATCACCCTAGCGCCAAGTCATATTTAATTAGTGAGGCGGTGCGTGGTGAAGGTGGCAAAATAGTACTTGCTGATGGCACTGAATTTTTGCATCGGTTTGATTCACGCGGTGTCTTGGCGCCACGCGATATCGTTGCGCGTGCGATTGACTATATGATGAAAAAACATGGTCTAGACTGCGTTTATCTCGATATCAGCCATAAATCAGAAGCATTCATACGCAAACACTTCCCAAATATCTATGAGCGTTGTTTAGCGCTTGGCTATGATATGAGTAAAGAGCCCATCCCAGTCGTACCTGCGGCACATTACACCTGTGGTGGTGTAATGACCGATAGCAGTGGCAGAACCGATCTTGAGCAACTGTATGCAGTGGGTGAAGTTGCTCACACTGGGCTGCATGGTGCTAATCGCATGGCCAGTAACTCCCTACTCGAATGTCTAGCCTATGGCCGCTTTGCTAGTCAGCACATTAATCTACATGCACGGCACGATTTACCTAATATAGATATTCCAGCTTGGGATGAAAGTCGAGTAGCTGATTCAGACGAACAGATTGTGGTGGCACATAACTGGGATGAACTCAGGCGCTTTATGTGGGATTACGTCGGCATTGTGCGTACAACAAAACGTATGGAACGCGCTAAGCACCGTATTGATTTATTACAACAAGAGATCGATGAGTATTATAGCAACTTTCGAGTCAGCCGTGACCTGATTGAACTCAGGAATATTGCCGTTGTAGCTGATCTCATTATACGTGGCGCGCTATCACGACATGAAAGTCGTGGACTGCATTACACACTCGATTATCCAGAGACGCTGGCAAAGTTAGATAAGGTGAACACCATATTGACACCACCGCAGACTAAACCTACGAAGCCAGTTTAAAAAACCTCATCAGCTTAATCTGTAGCCGCCCTGCGCTTAAACAAAAAGGCTAGAACGGTAATACTTTAACTCCGTGATCGAATCTCGAATATCGCTTAAGGCAAGATGTTCAGGCTCTTTTGAGAAACCTTTGGCCACGTCTGGATACCAGCGAGAAGCAAGCTCTTTAACACTACTCACATCCAAATTTCGATAATGGAAAAAGGCCTCCAACTGCGGCATCTCACGCGCCATAAAACGACGATCTTGGCAGATACTATTACCACACATTGGTGATTTACCGGCAACTACATACTGCTGTAAAAACGCTAAGGTCTCCGCTTCTGCTCGTTGGCAGTCATATTGACTGGCTAATACCCTAGGGATAAGACCACTTTTAGCATGCTGTTTTTGATTCCATTGGTCCATCAGATCTAAGCGCTGCTGCTGTTTAGCAATGGCTATCACAGGGCCTACTGCCAGCTCATTCAGTTCGCTATCAGTAACGATCGTCGCGATCTCGATAATCTCGTCATTGATCGTATCTAGTCCGGTCATCTCAAGATCGATCCAAATCAAATTGTTTTCATTCACAGTCATGTCAGCTCAGGTATAATTACATCAAAGTAAATTGTACATGACTTAATAAGAGCCGCGCATGAAAAAAATATCTTCAGCATTAGCTACCAGCCTAATCCTAGCCATCACAGGATTCAGCCCTATAATAGCCCAGGCGATTGACGCAGAAACGCTGCATGATGCCTCTTGCACCGACTGCCATAGCCGCATGACAGGTGGC
>DGKH01000036.1:12210-20352 GCA_002386945.1 Proteobacteria bacterium UBA4575 | reverse complement strand
CAGTTCTATCTCTTCTCCAAATAATAGCAATCGTTATCATGCGCGCGTCATTTCGCGCCAGGGTAAACGTTATCTAGTAGAGACTGAGGATTCTAAGCAGCACCTATGTCACGTTCGCAGTAAAGCCTTAGAAGCGCTCTGTGGTGATCGTGTTATCTGCCAGCGACAACAGCAGTCCCTAGATGTTATTGAATCTATCCAGGATCGTGACAACCAAATCACCCGTTTGGATAATTTCAATCGACAAAAAACTGTAGCGGCTAATATCGATCATATGTTGATTGTAGTCGCCGCCCTGCCGGAGTTCAGTTCGCTGATCGTCGACCAGTACCTCGCCTGCGCAAGCCTGATCCGTTGCAAAGCCTCTTTAGTCGTGAATAAAGCCGAGCTGGCTTATAGCCAGTCCATGGATGTGAATCAGATTTCTCAAACATACCATCCCCTATGTGAGCAGGTGATCTTTGTTAGCGCAAAATTAGGTTATGGCTTACAGAGCTTACGTCACCTATTGAACGATGATTATGCGATCATGGTTGGCCAGTCCGGAGTCGGTAAGTCATCATTAATTAATCGCTTACTCAATACGCAACGGATTAAGGTGTCTGCCCTCTCAGATGGCATTCAGCAGGGCATGCATACCACCAGCCACGCCAGCGCCTATGATGTCGGTTTAGGCAAGATCATCGATTCACCCGGTGTACGTAGTTTCACCCCTATTTTTGCAAAAGAAGACCGCATTGTTGATGGCTTTCAGGAGTTCTCAGACTTTGCAGGAAACTGTAAGTTTTCCAATTGTGAGCACTTAAAAGAGCCTCATTGCGCGGTTAAAGAGGCGGTTGATAAAGGCCTTATTATGGCTAGCCGCTATTCAAACTATCAAACCCTACACGAACAGCACTCATGTCAAAACTCATCTTATTAAACAAGCCCTACGACGTAGTTAGTCAATTTACTGATAAAGATGGTGCCAAAACATTGGCCCAATTTGTTAGCACAAAAAGAGTCTATCCAGCAGGTCGATTGGACAAAGATAGCGAAGGTTTACTCCTACTAACCAATGATGGTGCTCTACAGGCACGTATCTCTGAGCCTAAGCAGAAAATGGCTAAGTCTTATTGGGTACAAGTCGAAAAAACAGTCAGTCCTAGCACGGTCAAACAACTCAGCTTAGGCATTCAATTGAGTGATGGCATGACCCTGCCAGCAAAGGTTAAACATGTCCGTGAACCTGCCGATTTATGGCCTCGTAACCCACCGATAAGACGGCGTGACACTGTCCCTACCGACTGGTTGGAGATTACTATTGAAGAGGGTCGTAATCGACAGATTCGTCGTATGACTGCGGCCGTTGGCCACCCTACTCTACGCTTGATTCGTCATCGTATAGGCGATTGGCAGTTAGGCGACCTGCAACCGGGTGAGAGTATTGTTCTAAATAAACCGAGCTTTCTTTAGTAGTCGGTACGGCTATCAAAGGCTTGCGAGAGCGTATTAAGGTCTAGGTATTCTAGCTCGCCACCGACAGGAACACCCTGTGCGAGACGAGTTGAGCGCAGATTATATTTCTTCACCAAATCACCGATGACATGGGCGGTAACCTCGCCCTCCATGGTTGCACTAGTGGCTAAAATAACCTCTTCCACCTCCGGTTGTTGCAGACGCTGTTCTAACCTATCTAGGCCAAGCTGCTCAGGCCCAACACCGTCCAAGGGGGATAACTTACCCATCAAGACAAAATAATAGCCACGGTAGCCAGTACCATTCTCCAGCGCTAATAAATCTGTTGGCGATTCAACAATACACAATTGAGAGGCCTTACGTCCTAAGTCTGCACAGACTGAGCAGACAGTCTCTTCAGTATAATTACGACAGATGCTGCAATGTTTAATTTTCTCTACCGCTTCTGAGATTACAGCACCCAGCTGCAAGGCCTTTTGCGCATCAGACTTGAGTAGATGAAAGGCCATGCGTTGCGCAGTCTTTTGACCGACACCAGGCAAGACTCGTAGAGCATCAATCAATCGATTTAACAGAGGGTCGTTATCCGCCACGTTTATCCTTGTGTTGCTATCTGCTTAAAACGGTAGCTTCATGCCAGGAGGGAGTGACATACCATTAGTCACACCTGCCATACGAGATTTACTCTCGCTCTCGATCTTATGCACGGCATCATTCACAGCAGCAGCAACCAAATCTTCCAGCATATCTTTGTCATCCGCTAACAAACTATCATCAATACTTATTCTTTTTACTTCATGTGAGCCTTGCATAATGACTTTAACCATACCGCCACCTGACTGACCTTCCACTTCCATATTCTTGATTTCTTCCTGCGCTTTTTGCATATCTGCCTGCATTTTTTGCGCCTGCTTCATCATATTACCAATTCCGCCCTTCATTCTTCTTCCTCTTTATCGATCGATTTAATTGATTGCGGAATAATTTCCGCTTGCAGATTTTCTTGTAACGCCTGCACAAAAGGATCTGCACTTAGATTTGTTTCAGCCGTTAATTGCTCGGCACTTTCTTGATTTTTCTTTTGCTGCGCAGGGCTAGCAACATCAGATTCTTGTAACTCAATCGTAAGCTTCAAGCCTGCACCAAAGTGCGTATCTAATGCTGCATTTAATTTCTCTACTGCTTTAGTCGACATCAAGCTTTCATGATCTTGTTGTAGAGCCAGACGAACCACACCCTCTGTTTGCTCTATACAGCTACAATGATTAGCTAAGGCCAGAGCCATACCATTCAGTGACAGTCCTTGAATCAATTGCTGCCATTGATGTTGATCCGCTTTAGGCTTTATATCATCAGGTTTTTCTATTGCGCTAACAGGCTCACTTTCAAACACTGCGGCTGGCGCTTCGTTTAAGGGTTGCTCAAACCCCTGTTCAACTGACTGCGTTATCGCTTTGCCATCAGGGGCCAGCGACTTTTCTTGGCTTATTTCAGACTTAATTTCGGCTCTGACTTTCGAACTAGCTTCAGTTCTGACTTCAGGGGCAAGCTTAGGCCGAGCCTCTGTTACGGGCTTAGTTGCTACACGTTTTTCTCGCAACGGCGCATCATCATCACCCGGACGAAACATCAGCATACGTAGTACAGCCATCTCAAAACCTGACTTAGCCGAATGTGCTAAATACAGTTCCTTACGTGATGTAATCGCTATTTGATAGAGCAATTGCAGATCTTCTGCTGGCACTTCTTGTTGTACGTATTCAATAGTCTGTTGATAACGGCCAACATGCTCTAAATATTCAGGTACTACCTGACTAATGGCACCGGCATGAAATATTGCAGACAGTTGGTCTAATAATTTACCAAACTCTACATTAAGACTCGCTAAGGTCTGGATAGTGGTAATCGCTAGCGTACTATCTTGACCGCAGATAGCACGAACTAGACCATCCAGTTGTTGGCTAGGCACAGTGCCCAGCATCTGATTTACATTGCCTTCATTTAACTCTCCACCTGAATAGGCAATCGCTTGATCCAACAGACTCAAGGCATCACGCATACTGCCATCTGCAGAGTCAGCTAACTGCTCCACACAAGGCTCATCAAATGAAAACTGCTCAGCATTGAGTACTTTTGTTATCTGCTTAGTAATCGCATCCTGAGAGATATGCCGCAGCGTAAACTGAAGACAACGTGACAATACGGTAATTGGAAGTTTTTGCGGATCGGTTGTCGCAAGTAAGAATTTGACGTGTTCTGGTGGCTCTTCCAGAGTCTTTAATAGCGCATTAAAACTATGCCCAGATAGCATATGCACTTCATCTATTAAATAGATCTTAAAACGTCCCTGAGTCGGAGCATATTGAATGTTCTCCAACAACTCACGGGTATCCTCAACACGCGTACGTGAAGCGGCATCAACTTCTATCAGATCTACAAAACGGTTTTCTTTAATTGCAACACAAGCATCACATTCGCCACAGGGATGTGCGCTGATACCGGACTGACAGCTCAAAGCCTTTGCTAATACTCGTGCTACGGTTGTCTTACCGACACCGCGTGTACCTGAAAATAGATAAGCATGATGCAGGCGATCTGCATTTAAGGCATTAACCAAGGCGGTCACTACGTGTTCTTGCCCAACGATATCTTCGAAGGTCTGGGGACGCCATTTACGAGCAAGGACTTGATGCGACATAAGAAATATTCGGTGAAGAAACGTGTATGGGCGGCAATCTGTGCCAGTGAAGTCTTAGCACCCGAGTCAACAGCTACCGTTGCTCCCTTCCGGGCCTGGCGGGGTTCGCAGTCTATCGCTGCAAAGGTACCAACACAGATTACCAATACTCTATACGTTTGTCACAAGCCATGAGGCTTATCGCCTCTTTGCTGTTACCAACTTGTGTTATTTCTGACCCGCAACATACGTGGAAACCAGCCTAAGTCAAGCCTAATGCTTGCTTCAGTCGCAGTAAAAATTCAGCTATAAAACAGACTTTTACTTATTAATCATAGGCTTAAGAGAAACCTGTGTTCAATAAGTAAGCGACCACTACCACCTGCGGTAGAGTCACCAGCGGTAATAACAAGGCGATACGCCACGATTTGGTCGTATCACGCAGCACCATAACCTCAGTATAGTCAGTTGCCACACCCGCCATCAAGAAGGCAAAACTATTACCAGGTGCCTGCCCTCGCGTGAGCAAGTCGGCTGCAATCGGTGTCGAACCCTCAGAACAGACCTCAATCACTGTTGCAGCTAATATAGTAAGGGCCAAACCCATCAGGCTAGGGCCAAAATAGGTCGCAAACAGCTCAGGGTCTAAGCCTGCACGCAGGACACTAGCTAATAGAACACCGAATAGAATCCAACGCACAACCATGCGTGATTCAGAGAGCCCCTTTTTTAAGGTTTCAATAACATAGGCTGGAGTCAACGCAAGCTCGGAAATACCTTTACGTGCTTCCTTCCAGAAATCAAAGTCAGTTGGAATATCAATTTCGTTTGGATTAGGCGCAATCCTTTGAGTGTTTTCTAACCACATAAAGACACACCCCGATAAGAAGGAAATCAACATTGAAGCCAATAGGAATATCAGCGTCCACTGCCAACCAATCAAAGCAAATAGGATTAATAATAGCGTAAATGAGTTCCATGGTGAGGCAATCAAAAACGCCATCACCTGCGCGGTACTAGCTCCACGCTCATAAAGTTTTGCCGCCACCATCAGAATGCCATGACTGCAAAGATCCAGCAGAACACCAGCGATAGTTGCCCGGAAGATTCCTCTCAGAGTATCGCGAGGCCCCAATGCCGCCACGACAAACTCACGCGGCACCCGGGTCAACAAAGACAGCATGAGAATGCCAAGTAATACCCCCCACCAAATGGTATTCATTAAGACGAAGACTGATTCAGCCATCTCATTAATGAATGACAATGATGAAGTAACGGATAGTGGCAGCAAAGAGAGTGAATAAAATACCACGCAAGCAAGCAGTGACCCCCAAAGAAGAAAGTCTTTCTTTTCTGCGCTTTTCTGACAACACGGTGATGTAGAGGCCATAACCATATACCTGATCAAATTATTAAATGGAAAAACTACTTACTTAATTTACGCTTCTGGATTTATACAGCAGCTAGCCAGCTCATACCGATTAACAACAATTCACCCTAAACTTAAACGACCACCCAGCTATTAGAATGTCCTATACAACAAGTAGTTATGTGTTCGCCGACAAACCTAGTTTAGCTCATAATCAGTTGATTATACGTTTCTAAAAACATTAATTAACACTATGAATCAGCCACTACTCTTTTGGTTTCGCAAAGACTTACGTCTGACGGACAACACCGCCTTAAAGGCTGCTGCACAAACCGGCCGACCAATTATTTGCACCTACATCCTTGATGAAGACAATGATCTTGCATGGCCACTCGGCAAAGCCAGCCGTTGGTGGTTACAGGAAAGTCTAAAAAGCTTAGGTCTCAGCCTACAGCAATATGAACTGCAACTGGTTCTTAGACGTGGTGATAGTGTCGAGCAGTTAAGTCAGTTGATTAAAGAAACAGGAGCGAGCAGTCTTTATTTTTCTGCTCAATATGAACCCTCATCTCTTACCTTAGAACAGAAGGTGAACTTAGCGCTTAAAGATCAAATTGAAGTAAAGCGTTTTAAAGGGTACCTCCTGTATGAACCTAATGAGAATACAACTGCAGAAGGTAAGCCGTACAAAGTATTCACCCCTTTCTACAAGGCTTGCCTAAAAAAACCACCGTCAACAGCCTTACCCGCACCCGAACAGATTTCAGCATACCCTGAATATTTGGCCAGCGATGATCTGTTAGATTGGGACCTAGCACTAGACACCCCAACCTGGGCACAAGAATATCCGCCGATATGGAAACCTGGTGAGGATGGTGCAGACTGGTCGCTACAAGCCTTTATTCGACAAGGTGTAGGAAAATATCCCGAGCTACGTAACCGGCCTGATATATTTGGTACTTCCCGCCTCTCTCCGCACCTGCACTTCGGAGAGATTTCACCACGACAAATCTGGAATGCAATTAATCAATTAAATAACACTGACAATGAAGGTGTTGCTAGCTACCAGCGTGAACTAATCTGGCGTGAGTTCTCCTATAACCTACTAATAAACTGGCCAGATTTTCCTGAACAACCATTCCGTTCTGAATTCAAAGCTTTTCCTTGGCATGATGATGATTCAGCTCTACACCGTTGGCAACAAGGACAGACCGGCTATCCGATCGTAGACGCAGGAATGCGTGAACTCCTTCACACCGGTTGGATGCACAACCGCGTACGTATGATCGTCGCCTCTTTCTTAATTAAGGATCTCTTAATCCCTTGGCAGCAAGGTGAAAAATGGTTTTGGCAACACTTATTAGATGCGAATCTCGCAAGTAATTCTGCTAGCTGGCAGTGGGTCGCTGGTTGCGGTGCAGATGCAGCACCTTACTTCCGAGTTTTTAATCCCACCCTACAGGGAGAGAAATTCGACCCCAATGGTGATTATGTTCGCCAGTGGGTTCCTGAATTGGATCAATTATCTAAGGCGCATATTCACACCCCATGGGAAGCTCCAGCTGAGGAGTTAAAACTAGCTGGTATTAATCTGAACGAGACCTATCCCAGTCCAATTGTTAACCACAAAGAGGCCAGGTTACGCGCTTTGGCAGCGTTTGAGGTAATTAAGCATAAATCTCAACCGGCCGCTTAAATCTTTTTATTATATTTAATATCGTTTATTAAAAATAGTTACTTTGTTGTGACATTTATCGTCTAACGCCCTACGAATACAACTCACTAATAGGAGGTTCATTGAATTAAAATCACACATTATTACGAGGTAATTATACAATTAACTTTGATAATTATTCGAGCTAAACTCAATGCCAGAAATCCTACATCATGTCTTAAAAAGCCTCTTAGAGACTAACGATAATCTAACGCAAGAAGCAAAAAGCTATACTCCAAACACCTCAACTATCAATTTTATTATCTTAGACCGAACTGCTCCACGATCACTGATCGCACACCTTGATAGCCACAACACATCTCATACCCTGCTCAGCATCGATGAATATCTTGATTTATCTCAGAATCGGAAAAATCTGCGTAACCCAACTCATTACAAAGAGCCTAATGGATTAATTATCACACAAAAAGTTGCTGAGAATAATCATATCGAATTAACCTCTTTGCTCTCCTGCACATTCATTAATGTCCCTGTGATCATCTATGCAAACCAACCTACGCTTATTGAGGCAATCAGCTTTATTCGCGATGGGCTCATAGATTACTGGTCTGAAACCTCTGAATTTAACGACATAGAAGCTAGCCTCAAAAAATTATTACTTATCTCTAAGAAGAGAAAATACAATAGAGATTTATTTCTAGAGATAAGGCGTCGGATAATAACTTTAACTACGCGCGAAAAGCAGGTTATTGATCTACTACTCTCTACGAAAAAAGAGATGACCAATAAGGAAATAGCTAAGCATCTAAAATTAAGTCCGCGGACTATTGAAGACTATCGTGCTAATGCTATGGAAAAACTGGCTATCAATACGAAGAACGAGCTGATCTTAATCTGGTTGATTTCACAGCAGCTAAAACTGCCATTGCACTCAAATCAAGTTAACTAAGTCTACCAAAAAAA
>DGKH01000036.1:0-12152 GCA_002386945.1 Proteobacteria bacterium UBA4575 | reverse complement strand
CGGGCAGTTAAGGATAACACGCTGCCACCGTAGACATACGGTAGCAAAGCTCAGGGGAAATAGAATATCTTAGTCACTGAAGTGTACGTGCATATCAAGTTACTAAATGGAATGGATTCGAATTGGAGCTAATATGAAAGAGCAGGTAACATCGTCAGAATATTATAGAAATTTCCGCTCACAAGGCAAAGCCGTCAGCAAGATTACGGAGAATGCGACTGCTGCACTTAAAAACATTCAACTGAATTTCTACCTCAGTGCCGTTAGCATCTCAAACAAGTTATTAGATGTGCTTAAATCTGAATTGAACAGCCAGTTGGAAGAAAATTCTCTCAGGTACCAGCATTGGTTAGCACTGAAGATTATTTACTTTAATGAGGCTAACTCACCTGCTCATATTGCCCAACTAATGACACGACATAAATCGTTTGTGACTAAGTTGATCAATGACCTTGAAGAAAAGAAACTAATTGTACGTATTCAAGATACAGTCGATCGCCGCAAGACTATCTTAAGTCTAACCGAAGCGGGTACTAAGGTAGCCGATGCTGGATTAGAGAGCTTTTCTAAAATACCAGACGTGTTCAAAGAATCACTCAGTACAGAAGAGGCTCAGTTCTTTGAAGGCTTCGAGCAAAGCTTTTTATTAGATCTAAAAAATCGCGTACGAGGCTAAAAATATTAGGCTTTAATTTAGGGCTACTTCTCTTAGGTAGCCCTATTTTCACTCTTCGCCAAGCTCCAAGCTCAACAAACAACTTATATATCTTCAACTAAGCACAGTCTCATAAATTCGTTAATGCACCTAGAATGAATACACGTAGTCCAAGGTTAACCGAATATCAGTTTGATCTTCTTTAACCCCACGCACACTACCTGTTTCTGAAGAGCCATAATCACGGTAACGTAGCCGCGACACCCAGCCTTTAAATAGCGCAGGACGCCATCGCAGATCAATTTCAAACCAGCGCTCATCAGCATGCCCTAAGTCCTTTGAAACCGCATTCTCAGCGTCATAGCCATAGGCATACGCAATACGTGACGTTAATTGCGTTGATAACAGTTTTTGCCAGTCTTGCTTATATTCCACCAATAGGACTTTTTCATCTTTATTCAGCATGTCTGGCCCAGCCGTACGATGTGGAAAGGGATTAGTACCATGATCTTTAGCATAACTATCTTCTAGCCAAGGATCTCCTATCCAACTGTGATAAAGCCCGAATTGAGATTGTTTCACACTGAGCTTAACGCCCAGATAAGCACCTAATGAACTATATTGCTGGCGGCCATTAGCAGACGCTTTGCTCGCGTCATAATCTAGGTCTCCCGACTCAGCATCTGTAACAAAGAGTTTACCCGCGTCGGTTGCACCAAAAAGGCCCATCATTGTATTTAATTTAAAACCATTGCCCTGCCATACGGTGTCGCTAGTAATGCCCCATTTCTGTAAATAATCATCGGAATGTAAATATTCAGCAATCAGCTGGCTATTAGCAATCTTAATTTTAACGCTGACGATATCCACATAATCAATCGCACCCTCACCACTTTGATCCGTTGCAAACCCATTGAATTGCTCATCTGCACGACGCGACCATTTATAGTATCGCGAGGCATATAACTGAGCATTAGTATGTGCCTGCCAATGCAATGAGGCCCCTTCAAAAGTCGATGGTAGTAAGCGTGTGGCTGAAGCCATCAATAAGGACTTATGCTTCTGTCGCCCTACGCGAAATTTGAGTGAATCAAGTGCTGCATAATCAACATAGGCCTCAGCTATCAAGCTATGATCTTTGTTTTCGTGTCCATTAAATGCCAATAGGTCTTCAGTTGCCAAGCCAGAGCTGGCTAACTCTTTTGAGGTCTGAGCAGCAAACCCCAGCCTAAACCGATCACCAAACCAGGCAGACTGATAACCTAATATGCCACTGTATCCACTTTGTTTGCGATCTTTACTATTCGTGTCGTAATCACGGTCATAGTGACCATAGCGAAATTTAATCGAAAATCTTTCATTACTATCTGCCGCCTGAACTGAAGTGAATACCGAAGAGCCGAGTATGCTCAACAAACAGATACTATAGAGAGGCAGGATTCGAGGAATTAACATGACAGAGCTTTCCAAATAGAGTTTTAATCAGGATCTAAAATTTAAAGTCATACGTAGCCACAACAAGTTCACTCAGCAGATATATAGCAGTCAACCGGCTCGCTTATCTGCCGCAAGACCAGAAGTAGTTTATCCAAAAAATACGGTCGCTGTATTCTATATATAAGAAATTGAAGAAAGATTTATGTCTTTGTGTAGGACGAAAGACTATCCCTGAATCCAGCTTCTCTGAATATCTCATCACTCTATTACTGCTTACTTAGCACAACACTTGAATATTAAAATTCTAACGAGAATCATCTCGGATAAAAGTTATTCTTTAAGCAGGAAAGGCAGAGTTAAAAAAGCATTAACCACCTAATACTCTTACTAGACTTGTCGCCTAATGAGGAAAGTATTGGAAATAATTAAGAGGGGACTACGACAACGCTTCCCTATTTTTCAAGGTAAGAATCGATACTCAGGTAGATAACCAGATGAATAGGAACTACGGCAAAGTCGATTCGACAAACTGTCGAATCACTTAGACATAACCCAAGGGTCAGGCAACCCAACCCCGGATAGTGAACCGGTGGCGATACCGACCGGTTACTTTACTAACGTTAAAGCGTTGCTTAGATAGCTACGACTTTATTTGCACATGGTCCTTTTTGGCCTTCGCCTACTTCGAACTCAACTGCTTGACCGTCATTCAATGTTGCGTACTGACCGCCCGCTTGGATCTCTGAGTGATGGACAAATAAATCTTTACTACCATCTTCAGGAGCGATAAAGCCAAAACCCTTTTCTGCATTAAACCACTTAACTGTACCTTTACTCATAACTCTCTCTCTATTTTTACGATAAAAAATATAACGCTGTTTTTACTATCATTCGAAACAACAATTATAACTATAATTAGGACTCAATATATCAGCCTGCGCTATTTAAACATGTAAGAGAGGCAAAATTAAGAGAAATAACAAGAAATAACGGAAATTAAGAGAAATACTACGCATTTCAGCAGTACTTGAGGTGTTATTTCATCAATAATGGCGGAGAGAGAGGGATTCGAACCCTCGGTACGCTATTAACGCACACACGCTTTCCAAGCGAGCCCATTCGACCGCTCTGGCATCTCTCCATATTATCTTACTAGATGGATTTGCACCCACCGCCAATCAATTACTCAGTTTTCCCAGAATTACTGGGGGTATAAACCGAAGTTGGGAACGGCGTTACCTTATTGTCACCTTCGATAATCTTACTCGTTCCTTCCTTATCCACCTCATCGATACGAATGATGGCGTGCATAGGAATATAGCAACGTTTAACCGAGGCGAACTCAGTTTTAAGTTTTTCTTCGCTAGGGTCAACCAATACTGAGTTACGTTCGTTAAATACCAGCTGTTCGATAGTAATAAAACCATACATATCTGACTGATACACTTCACGTGCAAACACTTCGTAGACCTTAGTCTCATTTTGAAAAATGACTTTAAAGATTTCAGTATCTGGCATTGCTTAAACTTACCTTAGCTTCTTGATCTTATCGATCATAAGTTACCCTTCTCTACACATAAGCAAAATCGGCGCTCGATTTTACCCGAGCGCCGATTTTGACCAAGGCTTAACCGTTCAGTTTAAGCCCAGCAATTTAAGGTCTAAGACCTTAGAACTGCTCTTCTTCAGTAGAACCTGTTAGTGCCGTTACTGAAGACTGACCACCTTGAATTACAGTAGTCACGTCATCAAAGTAGCCTGCACCAACTTCTTGCTGATGACTTACGAAAGTATAACCTTTCTCAGCCGCAGCAAATTCTGGCTCTTGTACTTTTTCAACATAATGCTTCATGCCTTCGCCACGTGCGTAGTCATGCGCTAGATCAAACATGTTGTACCACATGTTATGAATACCAGCGAGCGTGATGAATTGGTACTTGTAGCCTAAGTCAGACAAACCGTCTTGGAATCTAGCGATAGTTGCATCGTCTAGGTTCTTCTTCCAGTTGAATGATGGTGAGCAGTTGTATGCTAATAACTGGCCTGGGTTCTCTGCACGAACTGCTTCCGCAAATTCACGAGCAAAACCTAAGTCTGGGGTACCGGTCTCACACCAAACCAAATCAGCATATGGTGCGTAAGCAATACCACGAGAAATCGCTTGCTCAGGACCGTTGTTAACACGGTAAAAACCTTCTGCTGTACGTTCGCCTGTGCAAAATGGCTTATCATTCTCATCGAAGTCTGAAGTCAATAGATTTGCTGCTTCAGCATCGGTACGTGCTAATACGATAGTTGGAACACCTAAAACATCAGAAGCTAGGCGAGCTGCCTGTAGCTTTTGGATGGCTTCTTGTGTTGGAACTAGTACTTTACCGCCCATGTGACCACACTTCTTAACCGCAGCTAGCTGGTCTTCAAAGTGAGCGCCAGCAGCACCGTTAATGATCATGTTCTTCATCAATTCGAAAGCGTTTAATACACCACCGAAACCGGCTTCTGCATCCGCTACGATTGGTGCAAAGTAGTCTGTGTAACCGTCTTGACCTGGCTCTAAACCACGTCCCCATTGGATCTCGTCAGCGCGCTTAAATGTATTGTTAATACGACGAACAACAGTAGGTACTGAGTCGTAAGCATATAGAGATTGATCCGGGTACATAGTTTCTGAAGTGTTTGCATCTGCTGCAACCTGCCAGCCAGATAGGTAAATCGCTTCGATACCTGCTTTCACTTGTTGTAGTGCTTGACCACCAGTCAATGCGCCTAGGCAGTTTACATAGCCTTTCTTAGCACCACCGTTAACAAGATCCCATAGCTTCTCAGCACCACGACGTGCGTAGGTGTACTCAGGAACTACTGAACCGCGCAGACGTACAACATCCGCAGCAGAATAATTACGCTTAACGTTGGCCCAGCGTGGGTTTTCCGCCCAATCCTTCTCAATCGCTTTTATTTGTTCTTCTCTAGTCACTATCTTGTCTCCTAAATTTTATAGAACTAACTACAATTATTGGCTCACCCCTATATAGAGGTTCCCCCCTGAGGTCTGGCGCAAAGCGACGTATATTAGCAAAAGCTTGTAGATGCGTCTCCCTTATTCATCGTTTCAATGAATAAATTGTTTGTTTTTTAACCATTGCGATCGAAATTAGTCCGCATTTATCGGTAGATGTTGCCTTTATAGCCAACGAATAATCCTTATGCCCCCTTAATACACTAAATAAGGCACTTTAATTTGCCAAGCTAGCCCTATAAAATACGCACTCTCGCCTATTCTATATACCTACTAACAAAGACTAATCAAGGACTTACCTTCGATGTTCAAGACCGCTGACCTATGTGACGACCATTCTGACAAGCTAACGATTGCTGCCCCAATGTTTAACGATTTTGGTGGCGAAATCAGTTTTTCAGGCTCTATCTCTACAGTGAAGTGTTTCGAAGATAATTCCTTCGTCCGTTCACAGCTAGAGCAACCGGGCAAAGGCCGTGTATTAGTCGTTGATGGTGGTGGCTCATTACGCTGTGCACTAGTCGGTGATGTGCTTGCCCAAATGGGTGCAGATAATGGCTGGGCAGGTATTGTTGTCTATGGATGCATTCGTGACTCAGGCGTCATTGCTGAGATCGAACTAGGTGTAAAGGCTATCGATACCCTGCCACTCAAGAGTGTGAAGAAGAATGTCGGTGAAGTTGATGTTACTGTGCATTTTGCAGATGCCGATTTTATTCCAGGTCATTATCTCTATGCAGATGAAGACGGCATTATCTTAGCTGCAGAAAAACTAGTCTAAGTTGGTAGTGATTAAATTTGACTAAACAGACTATTAATCTGGGCAATGATATTCTTTGTATCGATGTCGACTATATGCGACCACAGCTAGCCTGTAGTTATCTGATTCATCATCAGGGCAAGGCTGCGTTTATTGATTGTGGTACCAATCATTCAATCGATAAACTACTGGCGGCACTACAGCAGTTCGATCTCAAACTGGAAGATGTCGCCTTTATTATTCCTAGTCACGTGCATCTTGATCACGCCGGTGGTGCTGGTCGCCTGATGCAGCTCTGCCCTAACTCTCAGCTCGTCGTGCATCCGCTAGGAGCGCCACACCTAATTAATCCTAAGCGATTAGTTGAAAGTGCGCGCAGCGTTTATGGCAAAGCACTTTTTGCTAAGCTTTATGGTGAGATCGTGCCTATCGATAAAACGCGCGTTATGCACATCACTCCTGACAGCACTATTAATCTAAATGGCCGTTGGTTACGCATTATTGATAGCCCAGGGCATGCCCGTCATCATATCTGTATCTATGACGCTCTCAGTCGCGCTTGGTTTGTTGGTGATACCTTTGGTCTGTCCTACCCCGACATCACACTAAGTGCTAGGCAGGCTTGGGCTAAGCAATATTTAATGCCAACGACAACACCGGTACAATTTGATCCAACTGCATGGCAACAAACCCTGCAAAAATTACTCAGCACAGCCCCCGAAAAAGTATTTTTAGCTCACTTTGCGGACTTTAAAGAAGTCGAAAAGGGAGTGCTTAAATTACAAGCGGATATACAAGCCTATGTGCATATTGCAGAAGCCTGTAGTAGTGCCCAGAATCGAGTAGCATCAATTGAAGAGAGCCTCATCAATTACACATTAAATGATCTTAAACAATGTGGCTGTGAACAAGATAAAGAGACGATATTAGGTCTACTAAAACATGACTTACATCTAAATGCTCAAGGGCTAGATATTTGGTTAGCACGACAAGAAACAACACAACAATTACATGCGCAAGCACAGCGCTAGATCTACTCTCAACGGTACATATATGATTGATCTAATAATAAGAAAACCTATAACGATATTGCTGACAATCCTAGGCTTGATCGCTATTCTTTCAGTACATATTTCCAATATCGATATAGATGCCTCAGCTGATTCTCTACTACTTGATAGTGATCCTGACTTACAGTTCTATCGTGAGGTCCACCGTGAGTATGGTAGTGATGAATTCGTCTTTGTTGGATACCGACCCAACACAGGACTTTACGCCGATGCGAGCTTAAATGTCATTCAAGAACTGACCGAAGGCCTGGTGCAGCATGCCGACATTTCAGCGGTGACTAGCATCATTAATTTGCCGTTATTAAAGCAGTCTTACAATGATCCAGAAACAGGCGCAACTGGTTTCCGCCAACTACGTGATCCTGAGACTGATATCAACTTAGCTGCTGAGGAATTTAATAGCAGTCCGCTCTATGCCAATAATTTCGTTAGCTTAAACGCGAGTACCACCGCACTTAAAGTCGACATCAAGAAGAATGTGGCCCTAGATCAGTTAATTGATAACAAATACCAACTCAATCAAGCCATAAGTGCCGACCCAAAGAACAAAGCCTTACTACAGCAGCTCAAGGCGCTTGAAGGCCAAATACAAGAGCAACGTGCAGTAACCACACAACGCTATGCTGACGTCATAGCAGCCACTCGTAGCATGATTGCTGAACAACAAGATAGCGGCGAATTTTACTTGGCAGGCGCCCCTCTGATTGCAAACGATATCAAGCTCTTTGTGTTAAATGATGTACGTACCTTTGGCCTCTCTATTTTAGGCATTATGTTAGTCGTGCTATTCGCCTTCTTCCGTCGTTTATCTTGGGTTTTATTACCCTTGGCCTGCGCCAGTCTTAACGTCTTATTGGTCACTGGTTTAATTGGTTGGTTAAACATTCAGCTAACCGTGATCTCAGCAAACTTTGTCGCCCTCTTGATTATCTTCTCAATCACACTCGCGATTCATGTCATTATTCGCTACCAAGAAGTTTCGGTTTCAGGTACTAGCACAGATAAGTTAGGTGAGGCTTTACGCCAAATAGCAGTACCCTGTATCTATATGATTCTAACCTCAGCGATTGCTTTTTTGTCGCTGCTTGTCAGCGATATCAAACCCGTTATCAACTTTGGTCTGATTATGATCATGGGCTTAGTTTGTGCCTTTATAATCGCCTTTACTGCACTGCCAGCAATGATCAAATTGATCAAGCCTAATGTCGGAACAGAGGAAGAGAAAAAACCATCTGAGGTGCTCGACAAGGCCTGTAACTTTGTTATGGCAAGACGTAAGGCAACCACCTTAACTATTTTTGGCTTACTCGCTTTAAGTATTTATGGCATGACTAATATCACGGTAGAAAACCGCTTCATTGATTATTTCAAGTCGGACACTGATATCTATAAAGGCCTGGTAGTCGTGGATGAGGAGCTAGGTGGCACCGTACCATTAGAGGTCGTATTACAAGCCCCTATGCTAGTTGAAGATGACGATAACGAACTAGACGATGAATTTTCTGACTACCTTGATGCTGAAGAGGAAGATAATTTCACTCAGCAAAGTTATTGGTATAACCGCCGCGGCATCACCAAAGTACGTCAGATCCATGATTACTTAGAAAGTCTGCCACAGGTTGGCAGTGTGCTCTCTATTGCAAGCACCGAAGAAGTCTTTCGAACCGTCAACAAAGGTGAAGAGCTAGAAGATTTCCATCTCGCTGTGGTTTACAAGATGGTGCCAGACTACATCAAAGAGGCCTTAATCAACCCATACGTGTCCACTGAAGGCAGCCAGACCCGTGTGTTAGCGCGTATCGTTGATTCCGATCACACCTTGGTCCGTGCAGACCTACTAAAGCAGATTGATCGTGGGCTTAACGCCAACTACGTTAGCGAAGGTGAGAGCATGCGTTTAAGTGGCATCACCGTGTTGTATAACAATGTCTTGCAGAGCTTATTCCGCTCTCAGATACTCACTTTAGGTACCGTATTTGTCTGTATCTTACTAATGTTGATCGTACTCTTTAGAAGCGTAAAACTAGCCCTGATTGGCACCATTCCAAATGTCTTTACTGCCTTTATGATCCTCGGAATGATGGGCTTATTCGGTATACCACTGGATATCATGACCATCACCATTGCAGCAATCACCATCGGTGTCGGTGTTGATTTTGCGATTCATTATATTCATCGGTTCATGCATGAAATGCGGACCTTCCCAGATTATCCAAGCGCCATAAAAATCGTGCAAACCACGGTTGGAAAGGCCCTGTATTACACCTCGATCACGATCACGCTGGGATTCATTGTGCTGGTCACATCCAACTTCATGCCGTCAATCTACTTTGGCCTATTCACCAGTATTGCCATGATCGTCTCACTTTGTGCGACCTTCACTATCATCCCATTACTCTTAACGAGCATGCGTCCGATAAAGTAAGCCGCTCTTACAATCGTCTAACAGGCTTATGTCGCTACTTCCCTACCGCCATAAGCCACTAATCCAGCACACAGCCGTGCTTAGCCTGCAATACCTCTACGACACCACGTGTCGCGCTAGTTGTCGCTCGCTGAGGCTCCTCAGCAACATAGGCAACAAAGTCTGCGGCTAACTGATCTAGGTTAAGTGTCTCGCGCTGACAGAGCGCCTGAGACAATGTCATCACCTCAATCTTTGATGCTAGGTAGCCCTGACAGATCCCTGCTGCTAATCGGTCATGCTTTTCCTCTAAATCAACAAACTTTATATGCTCGTTGCAAAAGCCAGCGAGCGTACCCGTATCATAGAATGAGGCAGAAGCCATGTTTACGTTAGACAGCACGAACAGCAAACCTATTAAGCCTTTTAATTGATTCATAATTTAATTACCAAGATAGTGAGGGATATTTAAGGCCTAGCAACGAAGAAATTAAGTCATTTAGAGCGGATGGCCAACGTTCAATTTACAAAATTAAGCTTAAAAAAAAGCCCGCTTAAAGCGGGCTTTTCTAGAACTTAAACCATGCACGGTTTACGTCGATGATAGAACTTCACATCGCGGAAGCTGACTTCGTCACCACCACCGCCCATATACATTTCTTTAACACTTTCTGAATCAGATAGCTCTTTCGCATCACCTTTAAGTACAACGCGTCCGTTTTCAATAATATAACCAACACTAGCGTACTTCAGTGCAACATTAGCGTTTTGTTCTGAAACTAGGAAGCTAACACCATCTTCTTCATTTAATGTCTTCACAATTTCAAAGATTTCTTCCACCAATTGTGGTGCTAAGCCCATAGAAGGCTCGTCAAGAAGAATCAAATTTGGACGCGCCATCATCGCACGACCCATAGCAACCATTTGTTGCTCACCACCGGAGCATAAGCCACCGAGGTTCTTACGACGGGTACGAATTCGCTCGAAGCGATCGTACACGTACTCTAAATCTTTTTTAACCGATGCTGTATCAGCATTACGAATAAATGAACCTGTTAATAGGTTCTCTTCAACAGTTAGGTGACCAAAAATATGGCGACCTTCTAATACCTGAACGACACCTGCTTTCACCATATCGAAAGCGGTCAAATTACTGATGTCTTTGCCTTTGTATTCGATTGAGCCTTTGCTTACTTCACCACGCTCTGCTTCAAGCAATCGTGAAACCGCCTTACAGGTAGTAGTCTTACCTGAGCCGTTAGCACCTAAGAGCGATACAATCTCGCCTTTATGTACGTCAATCGAAACGCCATGTAATGCTGAGATTACACGCGAATATAGAACTTCGATGTTCTTAATAGAAAGGATAGGTTCTGAACTCATTCTCTTTTAACCTTGTTGTAACTTAAAAATCCTGTGGGCTCCCAAATGGAACCCACAGAAATAGACTTTGATTATAGGTCGAAGTCGTCGTCGTTGTTATTAGCATCACAAGGACGTGTATCAATGGCGTTGTCAGCTGCGTACTTAGCCGCACCTGCGTCAATGATTGCCTGTGATAGGGCTACGTCACCCTCAATCCAGTCAGATACGATGTTCCACTTACGTGCATTCGCATCCCATTGCTGGAATTTAGCCAAGTGGCCACCGACGTGATCTAAGCAGCTTAGCGCTAGCTCAGGTACAAGACCTGTTGCGCCTAACTCTTCGATACGCTCAGCTGTCAGCACTAGGTTCTCAAAGCCCCAACGAGTTTCAGCACTAGATAGTGCACGATTGCCAAAACGCTCTTGAGCAATACGTAACGCTTCTGTGTGAACAACACCCGCTAGTACACCTAGGTTCCAGTACACAGAACCTAAACGACTTTTGTCTTGTAGGTCACCGTGGCCTGCGCCATAGACTGTTGAAATGATGTCTTGAACCACTTTAAAGTCAGTGCCCGCTGGGTGAGTAGTAATCGCCTGGTAGCCGCTTGCTGCTGCGCCTGCTGGGATTACGTCTTCATCCGAGTTAGACCAGATGTTACCGATCAAACGGCTCACTGGGAAACCCATACGCTTAGCTGTTTGCATCGCTACTGGGTTCATGACACCCCAACCACGTAGTAATACGTAGTCTGGCTTCATCTTACGGATCTTCAACCACTGTGATTGCTGTTCGTTACCTGGATGTGGTACTTCAATCGCTTCATGAGTACAACCGTGCTTCTCACACATGCTATCCATGAAACCAATTGCTTCACGACCATATGGTGAACCGTGGAACAACATTGCGATCTTCTTACCCTTCAGGTTGCTCATGCCACCTTCAAGTTCACCAATGTAATGCACCATAATTGAGTGCTCATCATAAGTGTTGATTCCAGGCATAAAGTAGTAAGGGAATACATCACCACGTTGGCCAGCGGTCTTACCGTGGTTTACTGCGATGATTGGCATCTTATCTGCGCGACCTGTCTCGATCAATGCAGTTGAAATACCTACTGATAGTGGGTCAAAAAATACAGCGCCACCTTCACGATCTTTCAATCGCTTGTAACACTCTACGCCACGCTCTACTGAATACTCAGTCTCACACTCAGACCAAGTTAGCTTAACGCCGCCAACACCACCGCGTGAATTAACTAAGTTGTAATAATCCAGAATACCACCGAAGTAGCCTGTACCACCTGCCGCATATGGACCTACACGGTAAGATGGAATTGGCACATACATGCTTTCTTCTGCACTTACTACGTTGCTCATGCCTACCATTGCTAGTAGTGCACTTGCTAGTACCGTTACTTTCATTTTCATTGATTACTCCTC
>DGKH01000006.1:3420-10040 GCA_002386945.1 Proteobacteria bacterium UBA4575 | reverse complement strand
AAACAATTTTTTGTTGATGCAAAACTCACCGATAAGAGCGTGTTACAGCCACAGATCAACGGCAAACCCTGCACTCTAGATGAAGCTGTTACTCATGCTGCCAAACTGCATACAACAGCGAAACAGAGCATCATCAGTGGTTTGATCGCTGATGTTCAGGCCTGTCGCTCAGCCTTTGCACTGGCCGAGAAAACACACAGCGTGATCGATCATGCTAATGGTCAGAGCATGCGTGCCTCAACCGCTATCATGCAACGCTATGGTGAAGTTAGAACCACCTTGGCCGAAGCACGTAACCGTGCAGACTGCATTGTGTTGTTTGGTGCAGAGATATTGACAAAATTCCCTAGGCTACGCGAACGTATTCTGCAACCAGCCGAAACTATATCAGGCAACACTGACCGTAAGATCATCATCATTGATGTGGTAGAGAACACCGATTTAGCTGCTGACGAAGAGATCGAATTTTTTCATCTGCCTCTGCCTAATTTAGAAGCGGCCATTCAACAGTTGCAGTATCTTGCTAGCCCACGAGCAAGCGCAGAGACAGAAATAGAACCAGCAATTCGCGCAATCCATCAGCAGATTTCGGAAAGTAATTATGCCGTATTGACCTGGACTGCGTCGCTATTTTCCAAAAATACTGCAGAGCAAACCTTGCAGAACTTAACTTTCTTCATCAAAGAGTCCATGAAGACTCAACGTTGCGTTGGCTTACCTTTAAGCGGCTCACGTGGAGAGATTACGGCAAACCAAGTCTCAACATGGCAAACAGGCTTTCCTTTACCGGTCGCCTTCAGCTCTGGTGCACCTGAACATAATCCAGTGATTTATAACGCTGAGACTATGCTTACAAACTCGGAAGCCGATCTACTAACCTGGATCTCAACTTACAGCTCTGATGACACACCAAAACAATACGCTACAGCGAACATTGTGATTGGCCATCCTAATATGCAGTGTGATCAAACCGTTGATGTCTTTATTCCGGTTGGCATTCCTGGTGTTGATCAGCGAGGTCTTGCCTGCAGGACTGATGCAGTAGCTACACTACCGTTACACTCAATTCGAAAAAATGATCTGCCTTCCGCTGATCATGTTCTAAACCTTATTTATCAGGCCTTATAAGCATGGCAATTAAACTAGTAGGCGCTCAAATCTATGATCCGATGCATCAGATTGATGGCAAGCAGATGGATATCGGTATCGACCAAGAGCAGATCTGTAATGCAGATGCATTAGCTCCAGATTGTGAAAGTATCGATATCAGTGACTGTATTGTCATGGCTGGTGCTATCGATCTTCATACACATATTGGTGGTGGTAAGGTAAACATTGCCCGCACCATGATGATCGAAGATCACCAAGCCCATATTCATCATGGTGACCATCAATGCCGCGCCGGTAGTGGACATGCGGTTCCCTCCACGTTCACCGCGGGCTACCGTTATGCTGAAATGGGTTATACCGCTGGTTTTGAACCTGCCGTATTGCCTATTAATGCACGCCACGCCCATATGGAGATGGCAGACACACCGATGATCGATAAAGGCGGTTACGTCTTACTCGGTAATGATGACTTTCTGCTACAGATGATGCGTGATGGCGCCAGTCAAAGTGCTATCAATGACTACGTCGCATGGGTTTTAAACGCCAGCCAATGTATTGGCATTAAAGTCGTTAATGCCGGCGGTGTGCATGCCTTCAAATTCAACCAGCGCCGATTAGATGTAGATGAAGTTTCTACAGCGAGTGGAGTAACTCCAAGACAAATCGTCAATGTCTTAAGTCGTGCCGTTTATGAGCTAGGTGTAACCCACCCTTTGCATGTGCATGCGAGTAACCTGGGCGTACCTGGTAACTTTGAAACCACTATTGCAACCATGGGTGCAGCAGAAGGTGTACCGATTCACCTCACTCATATTCAATTCCATAGTTATGGCACTGAAGGCGACATGAAATTCTCATCCGCCGCCTGTGAGATTGCAGAAGCAATCAATAATAATAAAAACGTAACCGCTGACGTAGGCCAAATAATGTTTGGCCAAACGGTTACCACCTCTGGCGATACCATGATGCAGTACTACGGTCATGAGCATGGCAGTCCAAAGAAATGGACCGTTATGGATATCGAGTGTGAAATGGGTTGTGGTGTCGTACCCTTCCGTTATCGTGATAAGAGCTTTGTTAACGCTCTGCAATGGTCTATTGGCTTAGAGATCTTTTTACAGGTGAATGATCCATGGCGTGTATTCCTCACCACCGATCACCCTAATGGCGCTCCATTCACTAGTTACCCACACCTCATTAAGTTATTAATGAATCGCTCGTTCCGAAATGATCACCTCAGTAATCTGCATCCAGAGGCGCAACGCATGTCTAACCTGTCTTCCATGGATAGAGAATATTCTCTCTATGAGATTGCGATTATGACTCGTGCTGCACCCGCCAAGATATTAGGCCTCGCCGATCAAGGGCACCTAGCTGCTGGCGCTACAGCAAACATTACGGTCTATCGTAAACAAGATGACATTGAGAAGATGTTTGCGCACCCTGCCTATGTCTTTAAAAATGGCACGATGATCGTAAAAGATGGAAAGATCATAGAGACCGTGAAAGGCGTTACTCATGTTGTAAAACCTGAGTATGACAAGTCGATTGAAAAATCCTTACGCACCTACTTCGATAAGTTCCAAACCATCTCATTAGACAACTTCAAGATTTCTAATGATGAAATGGAGGAATGCATCGGTAGCCAGGTGGTCGAACATCCCTGCACAAAACCATAAGCTTATGAATATCAACGGCGTATTTATTGAAGACACCTTTGCAGAAGCATTCCCGATGCGTGCTACCCGCATAATCATCACTGGAATCAACTACAAATGGGCGCGACATGCAGCAGAAACTATGACCGGCTTCGCCACCTCGGTGATTGGTTGTAAGGTTGAGGCTGGTATAGAGCGTGAATTAGGTAATCATGAGACCCCTGATGGGCGTCCTGGCATTGCCGTGCTGTTATTTGCAACCGACCGTAAAACATTAGAGGCACAGTTACAGGCACGTATTGGTCAGTGTGTACTAACCTGTCCTACAACAGCTGTATTTGCAGGCCTAGAAGGTGAAGGTCAGATTGCCTTAGGTAAAAACCTACGTTATTTCGGTGATGGTTATCAGACTTCAAAACAAGTGGATGATCATAGATATTGGCGTATTCCAGTAATGGATGGTGAGTTTCTATGTGAAGAGACCACTGGCTATCAAACTGCTATTGGTGGCGGAAACTTACTCGTATTTGCACGCAGCTTATCGCAGGTACTACTTGCCTGTGAAGCGGCTATTGATGCCATGAGCATGCTACCCAACATCATCCTACCCTTCCCAGGTGGTGGTGTTCGTTCTGGATCTAAGGTCGGCTCAAAATACAAGACGCTAAGTGCATCAACCAACCATCCATACTGCCCTACATTGAAGGGATTACCAGATAACGTCCTAGATAAAAATGTTGAAGCGGTTATGGAGATCGTTATCGATGGACTCAGCGTAGAAGACTTAAACCTTGCGATGCGTCGCGGTATAGAGGCCATTTGTGATTTAGGTAAGGCACAGGGTATTGAAAAAATCACTGGTGGTAACTACGGCGGAAAACTTGGACCTCACCACTTCTATCTGCGAGAGATTATGGATGGAGATCAGATATGAGTGCTACAACAATAGAATATAAAGGTAGTGGCGACCATCGTGTTGATATGCACTGGCTGCAACAGGCATTAGAACAAGACTTATCGCCTAAAGAAATCAGTAAAAGCACTTTAAAACTAGGCTCTGAACAAGTGCTATTAGGCGATGTTTTTAGTATTGATGGCAAGCTATCGGCATCAGAACTAAGTCTAAAGAATAGTACCAACCACCTAGATTATGTAGGCATAGGCCTACCCTCTGATAAAACACTATTAGTTGAGGGTGACTGTGGCCACTATTTAGGCCAGCAGCTTGCTGGCGGCCGTCTCATTTGTAATGGCAGTGCCCTACACTATGCAGGCTGCAATATGCAGACAGGCAGCATTGAGATCATGTCTAATGCCGGCGATTACGTTGGTGGCTCGATAGCCGGTAATAAACGTGGCATGGCTGGTGGACGCCTATTAATTCACGGTAATAGTGGTGACTTTACCGGTGACTTGATGCGCAGAGGCTTATTAATGGTTGCTGGAAATATTGGCGACCATTGTGGTAACCGAATGATCGCTGGCACTATTACTAGTATGGGCAGCGTAGGCAAAAATGCTGGCAACGGCATGCGTAGAGGCACTTTATTGTTCCCTAGTAAGCCAGCCAGCATGGCTACAGGCTTCAATGATTGTGGGCGTCATAGCCTAGGCTTCTTGCCCTTGTTAATGCGCGATATACGAGCTCCAGAAAGTGCCTTTCAAGCCTTACACCCAATGCGTCGCCGCGTGCAGCGTTACTTAGGTGATGCTAGTGTTGACGGTCAAGGCGAAGTTTTAATCTGGATTGGCTAAGCAGCTTAGCCGATTTAATTACCCAAAACTCACACTAGACTATTAAACTTTACAGCTACTTTTTGTTTCACCACTACCACCCCTCTGACAGGAGACAGCAATGCCAAAATACATAATTGAACGTGAGATCCCGAATGCCGGTGCATTAACTACAGATGACCTACAAGGCATCTCGCAAAAATCATGCAGCATTCTGAAGAATATGGGCCCACAGATACAATGGGTTGAAAGCTTTGTGACAGAAAACAAAGTTTACTGCACTTATATCGCACCTAACGAAGAAGAGATTCGAAAGCACGCAGAAGAAGGCGGTTTCCCCGCTAACGCCATCAATGAAATCAAGTCTGTTATCGACCCAACCACTTCCGAATAGTCATTCGGTGACATAAAAAAGGCCAGCTAAATGCTGGCCTTTTTTATGTCTATAATTTCAGCTGACAGCTCTTATGGGCTACCAAAAATACAGCCTGACTCAGTCAATACCACAGGAAAGTCACCAAGACTCTTTAATGTCATAACGACACTGAAGGACTCAAAATACTCAACTATTTGCTCTGCTTCAACAGAGACAATAGCACTACGCATAACCCGTAAGAAATAACCCTGATCCTTACTTAAGATACGAAAGCCTAGGCTATCTTCTTGGTGCTCCTGTTGAATCTCACTATCAGCAAATTCACTCATCAGGTACTCGACCACAGCAGCACATACACTTTCTTCAGACACCATCTTTCTTAACTCTCTAATTTATTCTGCTTAATGAATACTAGCTAGCTGCTTATGTTTAGCAATAACTGCCTCTATGAAATCAAACATATTGTCTGAATCCCACTCACGCTCACCTACTGCCTTATAAATAATTTCACCTTCAGGTGAGACCAAGAATGTAGTCGGTAGACCGGTGACACCCCAGCTTGAAAGCTCTATCTTTTTATCGATAACAATATCAAAACTAACTGGATGCTTTTCAAGGAAGGTCTTAACTGTGACTAATGCTGGCCCTACATGCACGCCTAGCACTTTAAAATTAGCCCCAGCAAAATGCTTGTGTAGATTATCTAAAGAAGGCATTTCTTTAACACAAGGTGGACACCACGTCGCCCAGAAGTTAACTAAGACAAATTGACCTTCATAGTCAGACAGTTTGATATCACGACCATCTGTACTCATTAATGTGAATTCTGTCGCAGTCACCACCAGCTCGATAGGATTCATCTCTTCGCGAGCCAGAGCAGGCCCCTGCACTAGCTGAACAAGCAGTAATACAGCGATTATCAGCCTTCCAGGAAAAAATGATTTCTTTATTTTTTGCATAATACTATCCTTCAATAAACCCATGATATATGCATCATAGAGTCTAGGATTAACAATTAGTTCTGACTGAGTGCCTGTTCTTGCTGATATTCATCAAATATTCGACGTAAGAAATCAACCATAACAGGGGAATTCCAGATACGTGTGCCCACTGCACGATAGGCAAAACTACCATTAGGTGCAATCAAATAACTAGTAGGTAACGTTGGCACACCCCACGAACCCAACTCTAAATTAAGATCCATCAAGACCGTAAATTCGACTGGATTTGTTACTAGCACTTTTTCAACTTCCTCAGGCTTGCCACCCGCATGAATTGCCACAACTTTAAAGTCATAGGAGTCTTGCAACTGGGCCTGTAGATCATTCATGGTCGCAAACTCTGCTCTACAAATAGTGCAGTCTTTAGTCCAGAAATTAACCAAGGTAAAACCACCTTTAAAGTCCTTCAGCTGATGTTGCTTACCTGTTAAATCTGGTAGAGAAAAATCGTTAGCTACCATAGATGAAGGCATAGGATCTAACAGACGATCGGCCTGTACTGTGGCTGCCATCGAGAACAAAAATAAAGCCATTACAGCAGTCGTTAGTCTGAACATGAGGGTGTCTCCAATCCTACTAAGGGGTGTATTCTGAGTCGTGTGCCCAGTTCGGATCACTTGCACGCAGGTCGCCGATCGGGGCGGCAAAAGCGTCTGCCACTAATATGTCTACGTTATCTCCAGTAAGGCTACGGAGAAATGCGGCTAATTGATCTATTTCAAGGCTAGATAAACCCAGCGG
>DGKH01000006.1:0-3364 GCA_002386945.1 Proteobacteria bacterium UBA4575 | reverse complement strand
GTTCTGTATTTCCAGCGATCAAAAGGATTTTGAGTAACTTGATAGAGTCCTACATCGTTCTCTTTTTTCTTCAAATCAACTTCAGCGATAATTTCTCTGGGCACATCAACAAAGACTCCAGGTGCAAGTTGGACACGTGTTGTCAGTTCATTCTGCCCCATAGAAGAAGCATAACCATGTCCCGTATTATGTGTTTTATTATCTGTAAAGAAGGCATCTTCAGAGCCAATAGTATGACATTGCACACATTGTGCTTTTCCTGCAAACAGATTAAAACCAGCCTTTTCTTCTGCATTTAAGGCGTTTTCCTGCTTACCATAATACCATCGATCAAAAGGTGAATTAGCAGAGATTAAGGTTCGTTGGTAGCTCGCTAAGGCCTTGCTAATTGTTGCTATAGTGACTGTTTCGCCATCAAAGGCCTGTTCAAAACGACCTTCATATTCTTTTATGCCTTTGATCTTTCTGATGACATAACCAAATGATGGATTATCCATTTCATTACGCGCAAGTAATGGTGACCAAGCTTGCTGCTCTAAGGTATCTTCACGCCCATCTTGGAAAAGTTTTTCATAGAAGCCAACATTGTATAGCGAAGGACTATTACGTTTCACACTGCGACCTTCAACCCCTACAGCGGTTGAGATCTCGTTATTAGTAAAGCCCTGCTCTGGAATATGGCAGATAGCGCAGGAAAAAGTATCATTGCTAGATAAACGACGATCGAAAAAAAGCATGCGCCCTAGTTCAATTTTGGCGGCACTTAATGCATTGTCTGCCGGCACTTCCAGTGCTGGTAGTCCAAGATGCTTGCTGTTAGCAATCGCTAACAGGTCCGCCTCCTTCCCTATACGTCTATCCAAGCTGACTGAGTTGGTACGGTAGTCTTCACCATCATAACCCTGCTTACGATCACCTGGGCCAAATAGGAGGGTATTATCAACATTTTGTTCTGGATTCGCGTAGACGATAGAAAATGTTAAGCACAATGAAAACAAGATGCTTAAACAAACTATATATGTAGAACCTTTCACTCCGCTCATACAGTCATCCTGTTATTGTCTCTTATTGATCTTATTGTAACTCATCCATCAAAACAGTTTTAACGTCACTCAATAGCGACTGTTCATGTAAGAACCCGGCGCTGTACTGAGAGCGCTTTTTACCGTTTTGATCTATCAAGAACACACGCAAAATATGCGCGAAATTGCTAGTTTGATTACCTTTATCATCATACTCCTTATTAACATACTGACCGAAAGATTCGGTTATAGGAAATAGTTCATCTTCTGACTCGGTAGTTAAAAATTGCCACTCTAAACCACCCATATCTTGGCTGCCTTGACCATAGAATTTCATGACTTCTGGTGTATCATGCTTTGGATCAAAACTCAGGCTGATCAATCGGATCTTGTCTGCTAATTCAGGATTGGCAAGTAATCGTTGTTTAATCTTATAAAACACAGCTGTAACTAGAGGACAGCCATTGAGGTCAGAGCATTGCGTATAAATGAAACTCATGATGACGATCTTATCGCCAAAGAAATCTGATAAACGCTTACGTTCGCCGTCTTGGGTCAACACCCAGCCATCTCCTGCGTCACCGAAGATTGGTAGATCATATGTACCCGGCACAGGCGGCTCAAATTTCATGTTACCCCACCCTGCGGCAGGTACCAGTATACTATTTTCATGACTAGCAATACCGAGATTACGCTCAGCTTCCTGTGTCACTACTGATTCAGTTAATTCATTCTCAACCGTTTTTTTCTGCTCACACGCCACCAAAATCAAGGGTGTAAAGAGTAGTAAGATAGTCTTTGTAATTAATCTCATCTTTCCATTTTAAACAATAATTAATTAGTCGGGTATAAAAAAAGGCCACCTAACAAGTAGGCAGCCTTTTTTGTACTACTTTAGACTGTGCCTTATAAAAGGCACATGCCTCGCTGAAACTACTTCGCTACTTGAGACAACATAGTGTCTGAAGAGTTCGGCTTCTGCGAGTATAAAGAGTAAGCACCAAATCGCATTTGGTGTGCACGACCTAACTTCAGAGCATAGAAGTCGATAGTGAACTGGTGATCTAACTTCTTACCATTCCAATGGTATAGCTTGAACCACTGCTCATCGTCTTTACCAGTCTTATCCCAGCTACCTAACAAAGAAGTAGTGAAGTAAGCGCGCTTACCATCCCAACTTTGAGAGATCATGTTTACTTGAGAACCGATTACGTGCTCGTAAACCTGTACTGGCTTGTGTGGGTTAGTGATATCAAAGTAACGTGTCTTACCGTCCATGAATGTCTGAACCCAGAGACCTTTGTCATCAGCTGTGATTGAAATATCAACTGGTAGAGGCACTTTTGAAGGATCGCCGATATCAGCAACATCTTCTGCCTGCCACTCACCATTCTCATCTTCATAGATCAACCAGATCTTAGAAGTTAGAGCAGTTGTAGTGAAGCAGTAGTTGTTGGTACCAGACCATGCACAACGAATCTCAAGTGGCGCACCTGGTACGTCAAATACTTTCTTAGGCTTACGTGTGTGTAAGTCCCAAACAACCATAGTGTTACCAAAACGCTTCATTGCTTCAGAGTCTTGCAACATCTGACCGAAGTTCATCATGTAGTTAGACCAACCAGTGAATGATGAAGTCATCATCACGTTACGACGTGGTAATGCACGGATGTCGTAACCGTAACCATCTGCATAGTTACCTGATTTGTCGGCACCACGTAAATCATCATCAGTTGGGAACCAGTGAGACTTAACATACTCACCTTCGCTGGTGTACTCAGCCATACCGGTACGACCACCGTGGTCAGCATTGTTTGATAATGCTGAAACCATGATACGACCTGGTAGTGCGTAGAACGTATGAGGACCAACCATGCCGCCAGTCTTCTCAACAAAGTCAGTAATTACTCTGTGAAGTTTAGGTGCACGTGGATCTGAATGGATATCGAAGATAAAGATCTTGTTGCTGTCTAAACCACCAGCAAAAAGGAAACGACGATCGTCAGTTAAACCAGAGTGATGCGCTTCATTACGACCACCTACTGATAGAACGTGAACGACTTCACCGTAATTTTCGTCTTTAGGGTTTACAGATACAGTGACTAATTTGTCCTGCTCATCACCCATGCCTTCAACGCCTAGTGTCCAAACGTATACGAAATCTTCCTGGCCTACGATCTTAGCCATGTATGGTGACATACAAGTCTCATCCGCATGCGCAGTGCCTAGCAGTCCTGTTAAAGGTGCTGCTGCGATTACAGCTGAAGCGATAGCGCCTCGAGCCCATCTTAGTGACAGCATGTTATTCATTAGATACTCCGTCTTAAATGTTCTTATCGTAA
>DGKH01000016.1:3048-15476 GCA_002386945.1 Proteobacteria bacterium UBA4575 | reverse complement strand
ACCTTACCTAGCCAGCAGTCAGGACAATGCTATTGAGCGGCACTATCGTAGTCTCTGTGAACAGATAGCGATCTATCAACAGATTATTGTTATTGCCTATGATGCAGCTCATCAGCAGCACATACGCGGCCAATGCCATGCTATAGCTGAAGATAAGCTAACGATCTTCGTGATTAAAACAAATGACACCTGGGTGCGTGACTTTGGCCCACAGTATTTTGCTAAACAGGGCCTTGATCTGCAATTCAATGCTTGGGGCAATCAGTATCCTTGTGCCCTAGATGCAGCCTTTGCTGAAAACTTCCATCAGCAGTTATGCTCAAGCAATAAAGCGCCATACCTTAATATTCAGGCAGAGACTCTAACGCCTAGCCAGTGGACATTAGAGGGCGGTAATTTAGAATTCAATGGCGCCGGTACAGTGCTGTTTAACTATCGTTGTGTATTACGCAATAATCCCCACTTAAACTTGTCTGAAGAGCAAGTAAGCCAACAACTCTGTCAGCAATTTTCACTACAACAAGCATTATCGGTTGATGTCCCTGCCCTAACTGGTGACGATACTGGTGGTCACATCGACACCCTCGCCCGCTTTATCGACGAAAAGCATATTGTCTATGCGAAGACGCATCAGACCAAACATACCGACACTGTCACTTTAGCCAAGCTGGAACAGGATTTAAAAAGGCTAGCTGCAGCACATGACTTACAATTGACTGCAGTGAATGCAACAGCGACAACGCTTTACAATGCAGCAAATAACATCGTACCGGCTAGTTATCTGAATTTTTTATTTATAAACGATGCCTTATTATTGCCATTGTATAATCTAGCCAGTGATGCCGCGGTACTGGCACAATTTCAACAGCTATTGCCACAACGTAAAATTATCGGCATAGATGCGACTGCACTAATCGAACAGTTTGGTAGCATTCATTGCGCAACACTACACCTGACAGCAGACCTCTTTAAAATGGAAGGCACATGAAAATTGGATTCATTCAGCAAGCTAATCAAGCCGAGCGTGAGCAAAACCTACAGCATTCGATTAGTCAGATAGCAGAGCTTGCAGACTTAGGTGCTGAATTAATTGTGCTGCCAGAACTACATACCTCGCTGTACTTTTGTCAGAGCGAGCAGGCGCAACACTTTGATCTTGCAGAGGCCCTACAAGGACCTACTTTCGATACCTTAGCGCAGATCGCTAAACAGCATAAAGTGGTCATACTCGCCTCCATCTTTGAGCGCCGTCAAAGCGGTGTTTATCATAATACTGCTTTGGTCATTGAATCCGATGGCAGCTTGGCAGGCCATTATCGCAAAATGCATATACCAGATGACCCTGGCTTTTATGAGAAGTACTATTTCACTCCTGGCGACACCGGATTCAAGCCAATAGAGACCAGTATTGGGCGTCTAGGCGTTTTAGTCTGCTGGGATCAATGGTTTCCTGAGGCTGCAAGGTTGATGGCGCTAGCGGGTGCAGAATTGCTCATATATCCAACTGCAATAGGCTGGGATCCCAGCGATGATCAAGCTGAAAAGGTGCGTCAATGTGATGCTTGGGAAACGGTGCAGCGTGGACATGCGATCGCTAACGGTCTACCACTGATCAGTGTTAATCGTGTTGGACGCGAACTAGCGAATGCTGATAACGAGGACGCTGCAATCGATTTTTGGGGAAATAGTTTTGCCTGCGACACCATGGGCCAGGTCATACTGCGTTGCTCACAGGATCAGGAACAGAGCGAGGTCATTGATATCGACCTTGCTGAATCAGAGACAACGCGACGCCTTTGGCCGTTTATGCGCGACCGTCGTATCGATGCCTATAGCGCACTAGTCACGCACGGTAAGGAAGAATAACCGCTTTATTACTGCTTAGCGTTTGGAAAGAATAGTTGGTCGCCAGCAATATGATAGCCTGCAATCGCCCGCTGCCCGCGAGCCGCAAGTAACCAATCGGCAAAGGTCTGTGCCAGTTTCAATTTGACGTGAGTATGACGTGCGGGATTAACTACAATCACGCTATATTGATTATGTAAGGGTGGATCACCTTCAAACAGTAAGCGATAGTCTTTCTTATTACCAAAATTCAGCCAAGTAGCCCGATCACTCAGGGTATAGGCCTGTAGCGCCACCGAGGCATTCAAGGTTGCCCCCATCCCAGCGCCGACTTCCTTATACCAGCCACCGCTAGCATCACTGACCGTTAGGCCTGCAGAACGCCATAGCTCTAATTCTTTGGTATGGGTACCACTGTCATCACCGCGTGAAACAAAACTACTACCGGCTTTAACAATCCGTTGCAGTGATTCTTTTACGGTCTCAGATTTAGCCACGTCAGCTGGATCTGATGTCGGCCCAACGATAACAAAATCGTTATACATGAACTGATGTCGTTGTAGACCATAGCCTTCGATAATGAACTTTTCTTCACGCGACTTGGCATGGACGATAAGCACATCGGCATCACCATTCTGTGCATTACGCAACGCCTGGCCAGTGCCAACCGCAACCACACGCACATCAATGCCGGTGTCTGCAGTAAACAAAGGGATCAAATAATCATATAGACCGGAGTTTTTAGTCGAGGTAGTTGATTGCAATAAGATAAAGTTATCTTCAGCAAATAGTCCACTGCAATATAAGAGGCTGACTAAACAGACTAGTGAACGTAAACACATAGGCTTAATTTTGGATCCCATCAAACTAAATGACTGCTATTCGATTACGCGTTGAATTGACACTTCGAGCTCATGCTCACTATCTTGGCTAAAATCAACACTAACCGCTGCAGAGATTAAGTCACCAGCTTGGCTTATAGCTTGGCCACTAGGAGAAATCCTTGCCAATACTTCGACCTGTTCAAAACTACGGAGATTCATATTCGGCAACATAGAGGTTGCTTCCGTCAGCTCGACTTTAATTGGTAGGGCCGACAGTGGTACACGAACCAAAGATAATGGCATTTTAGGTCCGTTCTTCGCACGTGCATAAATAAACACGGTATCGCTATCCTGATAGTTTTTAGCCAGTTCTTGCGCGACGGTCACTTGCACATACAGCACACGGGCCAATGCCGCCTGCTCTGCAGGCGCAGCCTCTAAGCCAGCCTTTTCTCGGGCATCGGCAACAAACTTATTTAACGAATCACGTACATCGTTTCTGTCTGCAGGCACTAGACTTAATAACGTCTGCCAATACGCTACTGCAGCTTGGTAATCATCTTCACTATAGGCTGCATAACCCGCATACCAAAGTGCACGCTCATGCTTAGGATTAACCGCAAGCGCTTGCTCTAGCAAGGCATTCTCAATAGTGCCAAAGACACCGTCATTAGCAAACGATGAGGTTTCTGCAAGTAAAACCAATAGATCTGGATCAGAGTAATCACTTAATGCAGCCGCCTGTGAATAGGCGCCTACAGCCTTATTAAATTGCTGCATAACGACATAGGACTGCCCCAGTATTTTCCAGCCTTCCAAGTCATCGGGCTTATCTTGTAGACGTTGCTCTAGATCTTCTATTGATTGTTGAATAGTCTGCGCCTGCTGCGCCAACTTTTGTTGTTCGTTATATTCATCATTCGCTACATAAGTAGTGAATTGCTGATAGAGCAAGATAGCCGATAGTGGCAAGGCAATCGTAAGTAATACGACCATGCCCAGATTACTACGCTTTTGAGTCACACTAGAGCGCTCACTAACCTTTACATCAGAGAGCAAACTTCGTTGCAATTCTTGCTCACTCTGTTGATATTCAGAGGGGTCTAATAGTCCCTGCTCAAGATCTGCCTGCAACTCTTCTAATTTGCTTTCATACAAGGCTTTATTCACCTGCATGCGTGAGACCTGCGCAGATGCTTTCTGTCGCATTAAAGGCAGAATAATAAAACCCAAACCGATTAGGGTAATCGCGGCTGCAGCCAACCAGAACAATGTCATCGTTTAATCATCTCTATCTTGTATTACAGCGTTTACTTGTTTCTTTTCGGACTCTGTCAGCGTGCTGCTTTTAGCCGTTTTATTGTTTGCTCGCACCACCTGTCGTATCCCTATAAGACCACCAATCAACAACACAAAAGGTCCAAACCAAAGCAACCAAGTTCGCGGTTTAACTGGCGGATTATATAAGACAAAATCGCCATAACGATCGGACATGAAAGCAAATATTTGCTCGTCACTCAGGCCCTCTTCCAACATGCGTTTAACCTCAAGCCTGAGGTCATCGGCCAAACCAGAACCAGAATCTGCCAGTGTCTGATTTTGACACACCAAACAACGCAGCTCGTGCAATAGCTCGTTATAGCGCCCCTGATACTCAGGTTCCACGCTGACGATCTGTGCTTGTGCAACACCGATCCAAAGGCCTAGCAGCAAGCTTACAACACGGATCATAGGGCTTCTCTACGTAAGCGTTGAATAATCGGCAAAAAATCACGCTGCCAAATCTTATTGTTCATTACACCGACTCGTTTATGCTGAATGACACCTTGAGCATCGATTAGAAAGGTCTCTGGTGCACCATAAACACCAAAATCAATACCGATGCGCCCGTCATCATCAGAGATAGAGAAAGCATAGGGATTGCCTTCATCACGTAGCCAAGCACGTGCTTCGGCCTTGTCGGTTTCTTTGTAGTTCAAGCCATAGATCGGAATATCAGTCTTCTCCGACAAGGCAACTAAATCTGGATGCTCATGCTTACAAGCAGGACACCAAGTAGCCCAAACATTGACTAAGGCAATTTCACCGATTAAATCGGCTTGGGTCACTTTTTTATCGGGATAAAACAGGGTCGATGCACTAAAGCTAGGGATTGATTTCCCAACTAAGGGTGATGAGACTAACGTTGGGTCTTTATATAGCCCAACAAAGAGAAAACCACTAATAACAAAGAACAATAAAGCGGGGATTAGAGACTTCATGCGCTAACTGGCTTTGTTTTTCGCTGAGCACGGTAACGTCGGTCTAGTGCACCAACAATGCCACCTAAGGACATCAACAAACAACCCATCCAGATCCATTGAATAAATGGTCGGTAATATACTCGCAGACCCCATTTATCTTGTGTCACGGGTTCCCCTAAAGCCACATACAAATCAGCAAAGACACCGGTGTAAATACTCGCCTCGGTCATTGCATTACGTTGCACGTTATAAATACGTTTTTCAGGTAATAATGTTGTTAGCAGTTGTTCACTTTTCTCTACCCGCACCGAGCCACGCATAGCGTCGTAGTTAGGGCCTTTTACTGGACCCACTCCTTCCAAAATGAAGTCATAACCTGCAACACTAACCTTCTCGCCTACCTTGACTGCTTGTTCTACTTGATCACTAAAGGAGCTAGTGAAGACTACGCCGATAATAAAGATACCCATACCAAAATGAGCCAAGAGCATGCCATACATAGCCTTAGGCACCTTGGCATAGGCTTTTAATAATGGTGTTTTCGCATCCCGCTTATTAACCAATCGTACAACCGCATAGATCGAGCTTAAGATCACCCAGGCTGCTGCAGCAATACCAATGCCTGTCATCACCGTATTGTTGCCATAAATAGCCAGCGGTAACACTGCCCCCACAACAATTGCTATAACAGCTAATACCTTGAGTCGGTTAAGTAACTCACCCAGATTTTCACGTCGCCATTTAGCAACTGGGCCAAGGGCCATCATAAAGATTAATGGCAACATCAGAGGGACAAAAACTGCATCAAAATAAGGTGCGCCTACCGATGACTTTGGCATGCCTAAGGCATCTTCAAACAAGGGGTACAGAGTGCCGATCAAGATAGTCAACATGGCCACGATCAAAAGCACATTATTCACTAGCAACATGGTCTCTTTAGAGACAATCTCATATTGACTAGTCGAGGAAAAACGCATTGCCCGCCAGGCATAGAGTGTTAACGAACCACCCACAACCAACGCAAGGAAACCTAAGATATAGACACCACGTGCAGGATCACTAGCAAATGAATGCACCGACACCAAGACACCAGAACGAACTAGGAAAGTGCCTAATAAGCTTAAAGAAAACACAATAATCGACAGCAGTATCGTCCAGCTCTTAAAGGTTGAACGTTTTTCTGTCACTGCCAATGAATGGATTAATGCGGTGCCCGCCAACCAAGGCATGAATGATGCATTCTCAACCGGGTCCCAAAACCACCAGCCGCCCCAACCTAGCTCTTGATAGGCCCACCAACTGCCTAGTGCGATACCGATAGTTAAGAACACCCAAGCAAGATTAGCCCAGGGTCGTGACCAACGCACCCAAGCCGAATCCATTTCACCACTTATTAAAGCAGCGATGGCAAAGGCGAAGGCAACAGAGAAACCAACGTAGCCCATGTAAAGCATCGGGGGGTGAATGACTAAACCGGGATCTTGCAGTAAAGGGTTTAGATCTCGCCCTTGTAATGCAGCTGGAAACAGACGGTCAAACGGATTTGAGGTGGCTAGAGTAAACAATAAAAAGCCGATACTGATCATACCCATTACACTGAGTACACGAGCCAATAGGTCTTGCGGCAGACTGCGACTGAAAATAGCAACGGCAAATCCCCAACCTGCTAGCGCTAAGACCCAAAGCAATAGAGAGCCTTCATGTGCGCCCCAAACGGCAGAGATTCGATAGTAAATAGGTAACGCAGTATTCGAATTATTGGCGACATAAAGTACCGAGAAGTCATTCACAACAAAGCTATAGGCTAAGCAGACAAAGGCTAGCAATAAGAATAAAAATTGTCCGATAGCCGTACTACGTCCCACTGCCATCCAATTCGCGTTATTCGTGCTGGCTCCAATCAATGGAATACTCGCCTGCGCAATTGCTAAGCAGAGCGCCATGACTAAGGCAAAATGGCCAATCTCTGGGATCATGTTTATTCTACTGTTGTCTTAGGGATAGATACTGGATGTTTGCCGCCTGCAGCCTTCAATGCCTCAGCGACTTCCGGTGGCATATAATTTTCATCGTGTTTCGCTAAGACCTCTTGAGCAACGAATAGACCCTCTGCATTGAGTCTACCCTGCGCGACAATGCCTTGGCCTTCACGAAATAAATCAGGCAACAAACCGGTATATTGCACCTGCACTTGGCCCTGCATATCAGTCAAAGCAAACTGAGTGGTAATACCATCGGGCATACGCGCAACACTGCCTTCGACTACTAAACCACCGAGACGAAATAACTGATCTTCAGTCACCTCTGCCTCACTGAGTTGAGATGGGCTGTAAAAGTAAAGTAGGTTTTTTTCAAATGCGAATAAGGCCAAGGCGGTCGCCGCAGCAAAGCCACTGATCAGCACAATTACAAAAATCATTCGTTGCTTACGTTTAGTTGCCATCAGTTAGTCCTCTTCACTCATCTCTTGTATCTGCTGCAAAATCTGCTTACGACGCATTGTCGCGAAGATCAGGTTCGCAAGTAATACCCCAGCAGTGAGTCCGTAAGAACCCCAAACGTAGAAGGCATAGCCACCCATATGGAGGAATTCATTCATACCGTCTCCTTTAGCAAAGCCTTAACCCAACTAGTATTACGTTCTCGTAATAACAGCTCAGCACGCGCACGTTTAAATAGTACTGCGAAAAAATAGGCTTTAAAGGCTAAAGCCATCACTAATAATGGCACCAACATGCTCGGAGGTGCTGATGGCGAGTCAAATTTACTCACCGTTGGGCCTTGATGTAGGGTATTCCACCACTCCACCGAGTAATGAATAATCGGAATATTAACAATCCCAACTAAGGTCAAGATAGCGGCAGCCCGAGCACCTGCACGCTCATCATCGAAAGCACCAGAAAGGGCTATCACACCAAAATAGAGGAACAGTAAAACCAACTCAGAGGTTAAGCGTGCATCCCATACCCAATAGGCACCCCACATTGGCTTACCCCATAACATCCCTGTGATCAGTGCTAGTGCAGTAAATGAGGCACCAATAACCGCACATTGCGCGATCATAATCTCGGCGACTTTAATTCGCCAGATCAAGGTAACTATGGCAGCAGACGCCATCACCATATAACCAAACATCGATAGCCAGGCGGCCGGCACATGCACATACATAATGCGTACGGTCTCACCCTGCTGATAATCGGCAGGAGAATTCAGTAAGGAGTAGTAGAGCCCAACACTCATTAACAGTGCTGCGATAATACTAGCCCATTTCTGCCAACTGGCAGACCATGAATAAAAGTATTGAGGTGAAGCGAATTTATGTAAAAAAGTAAACATCTTAGTTATATGAAACTCGTAAGGCCGCCACGACAGCAAACGGCACTAATAAGATTGAAACAATTAAGAACGCTGCGAGTAACGCATAATAACCGCTGACCGGCTGATTTACAGCCGCAGCATTAATTGCCATGGTGGAAAAAATCAGTACAGGAACGTAAAAAGGTAACGTTAATAAAGAAGATAAAACGCCGCCGCCCCTAAGACTCAAGGTTAATGCCACCCCAACCGCGCCCAAGAGACTCAAAATCGGCGTACTAATCAATAGAGTGATAATCAGACTGGGTAATGCTTGCGACGGTAAGAACAGTAAAAAAGACATCAGCGGCGCGATAATGACCAAGGGCAGACCGATACTGACCCAATGGGCAGCAATCTTTGCGCCGATCAAGACCACTTTAGAGCCTGGCATCAGCAATAACTGCTCGAGTGAGCCATCATCGTAGTCAGAACGAAACATACTATCCATCGACATCAGGGCGGCCAGTAAAGCGGTAACCCAGATGACACCCGCCGATAATTCAGCGAGAAAGGCATGATCAGGCGTTACGCCTAGTGGGAACATACTCACCACCATGATGAAAAAGACTAACGGGTTAGCCAATTCACGTCGACGCCGTATTGCCAACAGCATATCTCGTTTAAATATGAATAAAAACAGACGCATAGCCTAGTTTTTTGCACTCTTATTAAGGTCTAGATGGCGGACTGTTGCCGTTCCTAAATCCAAACCTCTATGGGTCGTTAAAATCAACATGCCACCATTTGCTAGGTGTGTTTGTAAGCGCGCTTCAATAGTCGCGATGAAGTCGACATCTAGAGCGGTCAATGGTTCATCGAGTATCCATAATGGCTGCTCCGACAAAAACAATCGTGCCAGGGAGACGCGGCGTTGTTGTCCTGCAGATAAGCGTGAACAGATAACGCCTAACCGTTGGCGTAACCCCACCTTCTCAGCCAGATCAACCATTGAATCTGCTTCACAGCCATTGAGTGCGTAATGTAAGCGTAAATTTTCACGCACACTTAACTCTTGTTTAATCGCTGCCTGATGCCCGATAAATAACAGTTCTCTCTGATAGGCCTGCTCATCATCCGTAATCAGGGCGCCATTCCAGAGTACATCACCCTCTATCGCGGTTGTTAAACCCGTAATGATCCGTAATAGACTTGTTTTACCGCTACCGTTGGCTCCCTGCACTAGCAAGGCCTCACCTGCATGTAACTCAAAGGCAAGGTTGTCGAATAGCACACGACCACCACGCTCACATTGAAGTGCTGTAGTTTGCAAGGAATTGGGGTTTTTGTACTTGGACATTAGTGCTTTAATGCATACACAGTGAATCAAGCCCTGTATGCTTCTTGTTCACATTCCTGAGATCGCGAATTCACGTTGTTACGCGGCCTAATATTACATAAAATACCGCTTAATTCTTCGCATACTAGCACCCAATAAAAAATAATGTCAGATCGCAAAAAATACACTTTAGGTTTCATCTCCGTTTTCGGTTTCATTGCCCTTATCGGCCTGGGCTTCTTTTCTGCCCTCGGCTCCTCAGTGGCATTAGAAAAGACTAACACGGTCGAGTTCTGTACTTCCTGCCACTCTATGCAGTGGGTCAAAGAAGAATGGATGGAGTCAGTTCATTATAAGAATGCCTCCGGCGTTCGCGCTGGCTGCCCTGACTGTCATGTCCCTCATTCCTTAGGGCCTAAGTTAATGGCTAAGGTCATGGCAGCGAAAGATGTCTGGGGTGAGATTATGGGCACCATCGACACCGAAGAGAAATTTGAAGCGCATCGCTGGAAAATGGCGAATCGCGTCTGGGCGACAATGGAAGCCACTGATTCACGCGAATGCCGCAGCTGTCACAGCTTTGATGCCATGGACCCGACAGAACAACAAAAGACATCGCGTAAAAAGCATAAGAAGGCACAAAAACGTGGGCAGACCTGTATCGAATGTCACAAAGGTGTCGCTCATGAAGAACCAACTGAACCCGATACGGATGAAGGCTGATCAGTTTTAAAAAATGAATGCCGCCCAGACCCCTAAGGTTATGGGAAATCATCGAATTAGGCGCCTAAGGTATTGCTCATGGGCGCCTATCTACAGCATACTATTGTCCTAACCTGAGGAGTCCTAATAATGAGAATAAAAGCTACTGCAACGGCCCTGCTTTGCATGGCCTCGCTGATGGGTACGACCGCTAGCGCGGATCCTGCTCGCCAAGCGATGCTAGTAAACACCTGTGTCGCCTGTCATGGCGAGGCTGGAAATAGCGTTGGCCCAGCCATCCCAACCCTTGCTGGTCTATCACCTAATTATTTAATGGGCGCGATGTTGGCCTACAAATATCCTGACGCTGATGAATTAGAAGCTGTTATAGACGCTGATCTAGCATTTGAAGATGTTGAAGCATTCAATCGCTATGGCACGATCATGAATCGTCTTGCTAGCGGCTACACAGATGAAGAAATCAAAATGATCGCTGCTTACTTCAGCGAGCAAGAAATGCAGCGTCCAGAGCAAGCCTTTGATAGCGCGCAAGCCAAGAAAGGCAAGAAACTTCATGCTAAATACTGTGAAAAGTGCCACGAAGATGAAGGCCGTGAAGCGGATGATGATACCGGCGTACTTGCAGGCCAATGGGCTCCTTACTTCCTATATAGCATGGCAGACTTCAGCAACGGCGATCGTGATATGCCGAAGAAGATGAAAATCAAGCTTCAGGAAATCCAAGACAGTGTAGGTCACGCTGGCTTTGAACAACTTGCGAATTACTACGCAAGTATCACTGACTAGTCGAGGACGCAAACAATGAAAAAATTAAATCGTAGAGATTTTATTAAATACGGTAGTGGCACAGTAGCTGCTGGAGCGATCACCTTAGGCGCTCCTAACATCGCGCTAGGCTCAACCAAGAAGGTTGTCGTTGTCGGCGGTGGTGCCGGTGGTGCGATTGCTGCCAAGTATATCAAGAAGGCAGATAGCTCTATTGATGTAACACTGATCGAAACTAACAAAGAATATTACACCTGCTTCATGAGTAATGAAGTACTAGGTGGTGATCGAGATATCAGCACCATCCGTCACGGCTATGAAGGTCTAAAGAAGCACGGTATTAATGTAGTGCATGCTAAGGCTACTGGCGTTGACCATGATAGTAAGAAAGTCGTTACCGATGCCGGTGACAACTTTGCCTATGATCGTCTTGTGCTTTCACCGGGTGTTTCTCTTAAGTATGGCGTAATCGAAGGTTATGACGAAGCTGCTGCTGAAATCATGCCGCATGCTTGGAAAGCGGGTCCACAAACTAGCTTGTTACGTAAGCAACTGGTCGAAATGAAAGATGGAGGCACGGTCATTATCGCGCCTCCAGGCAACCCATTCCGCTGCCCTCCAGGACCTTATGAGCGTACCTGTCAGATTGCACACTACCTCAAGCACAACAAACCTAAGTCAAAGATCTTAGTGATCGATGCAAAAGATAAGTTTTCTAAGCAAGGCTTATTCACTCAGGGCTGGAAAGCACGCTATGACGGCATGATTGATTGGGTGCCTGCGGCTGATACCGGTGGTGGTGTCACTTCAGTCAATGCGGCTGAAATGACAGTTTCAACCGACTTTGATGATATCCAAGGTGATGTGATCAATATCATTCCACCACAGCATGCTGGCCATATTGCACATGTTGCCGGTGTAACTGATGACTCTGGTTGGTGCCCTGTTGACCTAGGCACCTTTGAATCTAAGATTCATGCTGGCGTTTATGTCATTGGTGATGCCAGTGCAGCAAAAGGTATGCCTAAGTCAGGCTATGCAGCCAACTCACAGGGTAAAATCTGTGCCACTGCTGTTATTGCCTCTTTGAATGACATTGAGATGACTGACCCTTCATACGTTAATACTTGCTACAGCTTAATTGCACCTGATTACGGTATTTCAGTCGCAGCGGTTTACCGCTTAGCTGAAGATCGCTCGAAGATTGCAAAGGTTGCTGGTGGTCTAACCCCTAGCGATGCAAGCAAGGAAGCCTTACAGCGTGAAGTACAATATGCCTACAGTTGGTACGACAATATCGTTGCCGATATGTTTACCTAAGTAAGTGCTGTTCTAAGCAAAAAAAGCGGGGCTTAGGCCCCGTTTTTTTTGTGCTGATTTTAATTCCAACGAACA
>DGKH01000016.1:0-2942 GCA_002386945.1 Proteobacteria bacterium UBA4575 | reverse complement strand
GAAAAAGTCGGCGCGCTTACATTAAGAATAACTGTCACCCTAGATTAAAGAATGCATTATTTAGACACCAAGTTACCCAGCAAAACCAAAAGTAAAAAATCTTGGGGCCAGCTCTATGGTTGCTCAAAGAGCCTTGCCATTAGTAATGCGATTAAAGAACATCAAGGTTTAGTGGTAGTAGTTACTGAGGACTCCTCTAGCAGTCATCAATTACATACTGAATTGCGTTTCATTCATGCCAACATGGAAAACTTTTTAAGCTTTCCAGAATGGGAAACTCTACCCTATGACGTATTCTCACCGCATGAAGATATTGTCTCAGAGCGAGTAGCTACGCTACAGAAATTACCTAAGATCAAACAGGGCGTTATCGTTCTACCTATCTCAACATGCATGCAACGCGTGCCACCCAAAGAGTTTGTCGCTAGTTTTTCAGTCAGCCTCGAAGTTGGCCAGAACATCCAACCCGAAAAGTTAAAGCGCACTTTAGTCAGTGCAGGATATAACCCTGTTTCACAGGTAATGACACGCGGTGAGTTCACCAGTCGTGCCTCGATTATTGACTTCTTCCCGATGGGCTCATCACTACCCTACCGAGTAGAATTTTTTGATGATGAGATCGATACCATTCGTACTTTTGATATCGAAAAACAGGTTTCTCTAGAAAAGGTTCAGCGTATCGAGATCTTACCCGCGCGTGAGATACCAACTAATGAAGACGCTATCAAGGCTTTCCGTCAACGCTATCGTGCCAAGCTGGCTGGCGACCCCAACAAGAGTCTAATTTACCAAGAGGTCAGTAATGGCCACTTCCCTGCTGGTATTGAGTATTATCAGCCCCTGTTTTTTGATCAAACCATTCGACTGTTTGACTATTTTCCTGAAAATACGCTATTCGTCATGGTCGATGAGATTGCACAGGTAGCAGAAGAGTTTGAGCAAGAATTATTCAATCGTTATGAACAACGCAGGCATGATGTTGAACGTCCCGTACTGCCTCCTGCAGAACTCTATCTCAGCGCTGCCGATACCTTAAATGAATTTGAACAGGCTCTCTGCATTAAGGTGCATGGGCATAAGATCGATGAACACCCTAAGCCCAATACTAATTTCCCGATTTCAACGTTACCTGCAGTTCAAATCGATACGCGGCAAGAAGATCCTGCACGCCTATTAAAAGACTTCTTAGAGCAGCGAGTAGATAAAGCAGTATTTATAGCCGAGTCACTCGGTCGGCGTGAATTTTTAAACGAAACCCTGCGCAACTTCGGCATTAAACCTACCGTCGATAGTGATTGGTTTAGCTTTAGTGAAAGCCCAGAATCCACCCATCTATTAGTCGCACCTTTTGAAGAATCCATCTACCTACAGAACGAACGCATTGCGATTATTTGTGAGAGCGCCTTATTTGGTAATAAGGCACGTCAACGCACCCGTAAGCGCCGCACACGCGATGCCGATGCGGTCGTTCAAAATCTAAGTGAACTGACCCCAGGCGCACCTATAGTGCATGAGGAACATGGTGTAGGCCGTTATATTGGTCTTCAATCACTAGATATCGACGGTGATGGCACTGAATTTCTTACGATTGAATACTATGGGGGTGACAAGCTCTATGTCCCTGTCGCTAACCTCCATCTAGTTAGTCGCTATACCGGTAGTGGTGCAGAAAATGCGCCTTGGCATAAACTAGGCAATGACCAATGGTCACGCGCACGCCAGAAGGCTGCCGAACGTGCGCGTGATGTCGCCGCTGAGCTATTAGACGTCTATGCTAGACGAGAGGCCAAGAAAGGCATTTTCTTTGACACCAATCTATTGGAATACAATACCTTTGCTAGCAGCTTTGCCTACGAAGAAACACCTGATCAGCAGTCTGCCATCGACGATGTATTATCCGATATGGGCTCTAGCAAACCTATGGATCGCGTGGTCTGTGGTGATGTCGGCTTTGGCAAGACTGAAGTCGCAATGCGTGCTGTCTTTATCGCCGCTAGTAATGGTAAGCAGGCAGCCGTACTGGCGCCCACTACTCTACTAACTCAACAACATTACCAGAGCTTTTGTGATCGTTTTGCCGAATGGCCATTTCGTATCGAAGCCCTCTCTCGATTTAATTCAGCCAAGAAGCAAAAAGAAATACTGGCTGACCTGAAGGCTGGAAAAGTCGATATCGTGATTGGCACACATAAACTATTCTCTGCCGACATCGAATGGAAAGATCTAGGGTTAATCGTGGTCGACGAAGAACAACGCTTTGGGGTGCGGCATAAAGAAAAACTCAAGGCATTGCGGGCAGAGGTCGATATGCTGACATTGACAGCAACCCCTATTCCACGCACTTTAAACATGTCACTCAGTGGCCTACGTGATCTCTCGATCATTGCAACACCACCAAGCCATCGTCATGCTATCAAGACCTTTGTCTCAGAATGGAATGATGCTGCCATCACTGAGGCCTGCGTACGTGAACTGAAACGTGGTGGACAGATCTACTTCTTACATAATGAAGTAAAGACCATTGATAAGATCGCAAAACAGTTAGAGACTTTGATACCACATGCCAAGGTACGTGCTGCACACGGGCAGCTGGCAGAGCGTGAATTAGAGGAAGTGATGCTTGATTTTTATCATGCTCGATTCAATATCCTCGTCTGCACCACCATCGTCGAGAGCGGTATTGATGTTTCAACCGCTAACACCATTATTATCAATCGTGCCGACAAACTCGGTCTCAGCCAATTACACCAGCTGCGAGGTCGTGTGGGTCGCTCACATCATAGAGCCTATGCCTATCTATTGGCGCCACCACGCAAATTGATGACGCCAGATGCGGTTAAACGCTTAGATGCGATTGAATCTTTAGAAGAGCTTGGTGTTGGCTTTACTTTAGCCACACATGACCTTGAAATACGTGGGGCAGGCGAACTATTAGGTGAAGA
>DGKH01000039.1 GCA_002386945.1 Proteobacteria bacterium UBA4575 | reverse complement strand
GGAGGTGGAGGTGGCGACAATGTCGATGTTGATCTTTGTCTCAGCGTCAGCTGCATTAACTACGTCAACGACCAGGCTGAATATCTAGCTCAAGATGGGCTCAATAATATCGATGCTGCAAACGCAAATCTTGCCAGTGCAACTGGAGAAAATATTCGTATAGCAGTAGTCGATTCAGGTATCGATAGTAGTCATACTGAATTCAATCAACGCACTATCTTAGGTAGTGATTTTGCCAGCAGCAGTGGTGGCTATGGGACAGATGATCATGGCCATGGCACTCATGTTGCGGGGATTATTGCAGCCCGAAAGAATAATTATGGTATGCGTGGCGTGGCTTATGCCGCCCAGCTTTACTCATACCGCATAGCCAACGATGCTGGTTCATTAACTGCCCTGAATACTGATGCTGGCCGAGCATCGGTATACCAACAGCATGTCAGCGATAACATCCAGATCTCTAATAACAGCTGGGGCTCCTCTACTAATATTTTAAATTATGATGAGGCGACATTAAGAACCACAGATGCTTTATCCATAGCGGCCATGCGTAGCGCTCAAGAAAACGGCACTATCTTTGTCTTTGCTGCAAATAATGATTATCAAGATCAGGTCAGCAAAGAAGCCGGGTTACCCTACTATATCAATGAGCTCGCTGCCCAGTTTCTGGCCGTGATGGCAATCGACACTGATCTTAAAGAAACTGGATTCACTAATCGCTGTGGCGTCGCAGCAGACTTTTGCCTAGCCGCGCCGGGCAACAACATTCGTTCAGCCCAAACAGGTGGCGGCCATACAGAAAAAAGTGGCACATCAATGGCGGCACCACATGTCAGTGGCGTATTAGCCCTAGTGACTGGACATTTTCCCAGCCTATCCGCAAGTGAAGTTGTCAGCCGAGTTAAAGCAACGGCTAGCTTAGACGGTCTTACCGGTTATTTTGGCTGTACCTTAGCCAGCTGTGGTGAGAGTGCCATGCGCGCTATTTTTGGTCATGGCCTAGTTAATGCAGAAGCCGCAGTCAGTCCTATTGGCAGCCTATTTTATACGGCTGATGGTTCAACCGATCAACCGTCAGCTGCTGCCCTACGCCTTCCCAATGGTTTTGGCCAGGCCTTTAGTCATTGGGTTGCCAATCTTGATGTCGCCATGTTTGATCGCTTTGATGGCGCGCAGTTTATGCGTAAAGGCAGTGATGTCTTTGCTAGCAAAGCGGAAGGCACTATGGCATTGATCGCCTACAGCCCCAGTCAAAATAAAGGCACGGACTTTGCCACAGACTTTGGCCACTACAGCCAAAGCCACTCATTAGGAAGTACTGCCTATCCTGTCTATTTCAGCTCCTCTGCACGTGCTATGAATCTTGCCAGTGCGAACTTCTGGGGAGATCTTTCTGGTCTTTTAATACAACCCAGTTTTATTCCTAATCAGTTACATGATCAGATTGAAATGCCGTTTTATCAGGGTGAATCTCTTAGCTTACGACCCTTTATGCAGTTCACTAAAAATACACAAACCAAAGTTACCGGCTTTGGCTTCAATCTACTCTGGCAAAACAAAGATACGCATTTACTCACCAGTCTAAGCAGCAGCAAACATAATTTGAATCTTGGTGTCAGCAAGGCCTATGAGCAGAATCAACAACAGATTCAAAATATTGAACTGGGCCTGCAGCAGCGCTTTAGTCCAAGCACTCTATTCTTCCTACGCACGACTTATAGCCAGCTAAGTACTCATCATGCCAGCACACAGCAATGGGGTTTGAAGAAGGCAAACTTAATGCAATTCAGCAGTGGCTTAGAAATAAAACATAAGACGATCAAGATCGCTTTAGGTCTATATGACCCTGGTCATTTCACAAATGGTGAGATCAGTTTATTAGTCGCCAAGGGCATCACTAAAAACAAACAGATTTACTATGAGAAAGAGAGTTTCAAATTAAAGGCTGAGCGAAGATTGGCAGGATTTCTAGCTGCCAAGGGTCGTCTCATGCTTAGCCATAAACAGGCTATTGATGTCAGCCTAAGCGTTCAGCAATCACCCTATAAAAAGACACATGTTGGGCAGGCTTCTTTAACCGCTGCATTTAATTTCTAGAGACACTATTAAAAGAGAACAATAACGATAAGAAAAACATATAACAGCATGGTGCCGAAGAGAGGACTTGAACCTCCACGGGGTTACCCCCACTAGCACCTGAAGCTAGCGCGTCTACCAATTCCGCCACTTCGGCAAGTACTGGAATATATAAGAGAGCGAAATGTAGCTAGGCTGCTGACCGATGTCAATTAAGGTACGTATCACTACCCCCACAAAACGGTTACTATGTAGGCTACATATTCGAATAAAACACTTAAAGAGCTTATAGCCAATACATGTCTGAAGATCAAAAGCCACGGCAGGCAAGCGACCCTCATGCCGAACGAGAGGCCGCAAAATACGAACATCCCATTGCAAGTCGCGAATTAATCCTAGAATTTGTCTCCAAAAACGAAGCAATGACCTCTATCGAAGAAGTCTGCGTCGGTTTGCAGGTGGACAATGAGCGTGATCAGGTTTCACTAGAACGCCGTATGCGCGCTATGGAACGTGATGGGCAACTGATTCGCCATCGGCGTGGTGGTTATACCTCAGCGGCAAAGGCCGAGGTAGTCAGCGGCAAAATTATCGGCCATAGCGATGGCTTTGGCTTCCTGCACCCTGATGAAAGTGGTGCTTCAGATATCTTTCTCTCACCACAACAGATGCGTGGCACATGGGATGGCGATCGTGCCAGCGTCCGCGTCACTAATGTAAAGCGTGATGGCCGCAGAGAAGGCATGTTGTTAGAAGTCTTAGAACACCATAATAAAGAAATTATTGGACGTTATCATGAAGAAAGTGGCGTCTGCTTTGTACGCCCAGATAACAAACGCTTACATCAAGACATTGTTATTCCGAAAGAGCTGAAGTTTAAAGCACAGCCAGGACAGATCGTCTGCACCAAAATTGTCGAACAACCGACCAAACGCAGCCATCCAATCGGTGAAATAGCAGAAGTATTAGGTGAGCATATGGGCCCCGGCATGGAGATCGATATCGCCATCCGCAGCCACAATCTCCCCTCTCAATTCAACGAAGAAGTCCTGGCTGAAGTCGATGCCTTTAGTGAATCATCAATCACTGATCAGCTGCCACAGCGAGAAGACCTACGTGATCTACACTTTGTCACTATTGATGGCGAGGACGCCAAAGACTATGACGATGCGGTGTATTGCGAAGAGACCAAAGACGGCTGGAAGCTGTATGTAGCCATCGCCGATGTTGCCTTTTATGTTGAACCTAAAACAAGCTTAGACGACGAAGCTCAATGGCGTGGCACTTCTGTTTATTTTCCTAGCCGTGTCATCCCTATGTTGCCTGAGCATCTATCGAACGGTCTCTGCTCACTGAAACCCAAAATCCCTCGACTATCTCTCGTCTGTGAAATGCAGATCTCGGCAAAGGGTGAACTGGGTGCACATCGCTTCTATAAAGCAGTCATTCAATCGCATGCACGCTTAACCTACACCGAAGTGGCTGCAGCTATCTGCAGTGGTGAACGTGAAGCACGTGAAAATATTGGTGAGCTTTGCTCTGATCTAGATAATCTCTATCTACTCTATAAAGCCTTCTTAGGTGCACGCACACAACGCGGTGCGATCGAGTTTAATACCACTGAGACCAAGATTGATTTTGGCCCAGATCAAAAGATTGAACGCGTCTATCCTTATATCCGTAATGATGCGCACCGTATTATTGAAGAATGCATGATCACAGCCAACGTTGCTGCAGCTCGCTTCCTCAGCAAGCATAAGTTTCCAGCACTCTATCGTGTGCATGAAGGCCCAGCAGAGACAAAAATAGAAGAACTACGTGCTCTATTAAAACTACTCGGCCTAACACTGGGTGGCGATGATCAGCCAACACCCGCAGACTATGCCAAGCTACTCATCGATATCAGTCGGCGCCCAGACGATAGCTGGCTTGAGACCGTTTTGTTACGTTCTCTGAAGCAGGCTATCTACACCCCAGAGAATGTTGGACACTTTGGACTATCGCTCGATTACTACGCTCATTTCACATCACCTATTCGACGTTACCCTGATCTCGTGGTGCATCGTGCAATCAGCCACATTCTGCAGAAAAAAGATAAGGCTAGCTTTACTTACACACCTGATGAGCTGATTAAGCTTGGTGAACACTGCTCCATGACTGAGCGCCGTGCTGATGAAGCAACGCGTGACGCAATGAATTGGTTGAAGTGTGAGTATGCACAAGACAAATTAGGCCAGCAGTTCATCGGCACCATTACCAGTGTTACCGCATTTGGTTTATTTATTGAGTTAGGCGATATGTATATCGAAGGCCTACTCCATATCAGCGGGTTACGTGATGACTATTATAGTTTTGATCCAGTCCGCTTCACCCTTGTTGGTGACGTCAGCGGTAAGCGCTATCGCCTAGGTGACAAGGTCGATGTCATTATCGCCCGCGTTGATTTAGACGAGCGCAAGATTGACCTCACACTCGCTAATCAAAGTGAATTGCAACAGCGACCTAAGCGAACAAAAAAAGATGGTGCTAAAGGCAGCAAATCGTCTGAAGAAGACAAGCCAAGAGCTAAAAAGAAAACTGGGGCTAAAAAGAAGACCCGAGCGAAGAAAAAAAGCTCATCTGAGTCGGATAAAACTTAGCTAGCGACAGGCCACCATCCCTTAAAGAAAAGAAATCATGAGCAAGACTGAAACGCTACCCGGCATACATACGGTTGCAACCCTACTCAATCGTCAACCTGAACGGGTGCAATCTCTATGGTTAGAGCAGAACAAAAAAAATCCACGTGTTGAAGCCTTAATCAGCCAAGCCAAATCACTGGGCATCGCAGTACAACCGGTACAACGCGATAAGCTAGACCGCATTTGTGAAGGCAGCCAGCATCAAGGTATTGCCGCCGTTTGTCTTGCTACCCCTCTATTAGACGAGTTTGATTTACTACAACAAGTTGAACAGTCCGATAAAGCAGTGCTGTTATTGGCATTGGACGAAGTCAGCGATCCACAGAACTTAGGTGCGATCTTACGTACCGCCGATGCCGCTGGAGTGGATGCGATCTTGATGCCACAACGTAATAGTGCACCTTTAACACCTGCTGCACACAAAATCGCTAGCGGTGGCTCGATTACCGTACCGATCGTAAGAACAATCAATCTAGTTAGACATTTAGAAGCGCTAAAAAAGCTTGGTGTCTGGCTGGTTGGCGCGGATGGTGAGTCAGGCCAAACCTTATATAGTGCGGATCTTGCCTTACCCACCGTGCTGGTCATGGGTGCAGAAGGTCAAGGTCTACGACGCCTTACCCGCGAGACCTGCGATCACCTCTGCGCCCTACCCATGTCAGGCGTGGTCGAGAGCCTGAATGTCTCTACCGCCAGCGCCCTATTTCTGTATGAGGCCGTGCGCCAACGCCAAAACTAGCGAATTCTGAGAAAATCTTACGAATCATCGCTTTCAGACTGAAATCAGTCCCAAAGCCAACTGAAAAGGCTAGGTAGAAAGCCAAACAAGTTGATTGAATCTTAGCCACCCCTCGCGTACACTTCGGCGCTCTTATATGCTGATCAGTTCAGCATACTATTACAATTTGACAGCGCTGCCTTGCTTTACCAGTGAACCTGGAAAGCCAAGACCAAAAGGAGCTTATATGCGACATTACGAAATCGTATTCTTGGTCCATCCTGACCAGAGTGAACAAGTATCGGCTATGGTCGATCGCTATAAAACGATGATTGAAGCCGGTAGTGGCAAAATCCATCGTGTAGAAGACTGGGGTCGCCGTATCCTAGCCTACCCAATCAACAAGAGTCTAAAAGCACACTACGTGTTGATGAATATTGAAACCAATCAAGAAACACTGGATGAACTTACTAGTGCTTTCCGTTTCAATGACGCCGTACTGCGCCAGATGACACTAGTCTGCAAAGAAGCGATCACCGAGCCTTCACCAATGATGAAAACTTTGGAAAAAGATCGTGAACGTGACAACAAAGAAACCGATACTGCCCCTGCTAAAGAAGCAGCAGAAGCGCCAGTAACAGAAGCGCCAGCAGCAGAAGACGCACCAGCAGCAGAAGCTGCCAGCGAGGAGAAATAAGATGGCCCGTTACTTTCGTCGTAGAAGATATTGCCGTTTCACTGAAGAAGGCATCAAGAACATCGATTACAAAGATGTTGAGTTGCTAAAAGACTTCATCACTGAAACCGGAAAAATTGTACCTAGCCGTATTACTGGTACAAAAGCACGTTACCAGCGCCAACTAACAACCGCCGTAAAACGCGCGCGTTACTTAGCCCTATTACCGTTTAGCGACCAACACTAGAGGCATTGCCACCCGCTAGTCGGGCGGCTAAAGCAAAGCAGTATGCTCAAAGGCCTTGCTAGTTTTATTGTTTCAAGTCGTTTAGCCGCCTTCGGTTCGCTATTAGCCTTATGTCTATTAGCACTGATGCTGCCTTTAAGCGCACTATTTAGCAGTACGGCAATCATGTTAGTCGTACTCCATGCAGGCTCACGGCAGGCACTCTATATAGCTGTTGCCTGCACGCTTGCACTAACCGTGTTTACTGGATTTGCTAGTGCTAACCCTCTGATCGGGATAGCCATGGGGGTAGCACAATTACTACCAGGCTTGGTACTAGCTAGCCTTTATACTCGCAGTCGCTCACTCTCTGTTGCCTTACAGACGGCAGTAGTTATAGCACTAGTGGTATTTATCGGCGTAATACGCCTGCTACCAGATATTGAACAGATCTGGACGCAGTTATTACAAGAGTTATTGACTGCTATGCAGGCCAATACAGCACTGTCACCCGTACAGATGGATGCAGTGATTGGTAGGCTAGCGCAGTTTATGACTGGGCTTGTTATTAGCTCGGCCTTATTAATGCATAGTATTGCGCTGTTATTTGCGCATTGGTTACACGCCTTAGTTCGTAATACTGACGAGGCGGAGATAGAACATGGTGAGATCTCCTTAAGTAAGGTGCTCGCCGTCGCTACGATACTGACGACTGCTGCCGCTTTTGCAACACAGTCGGTATTTCTAGCGCAATTGAGTGGAATCATCGGCATCCTGTTCTTTTTACAGGGTATGAACGCTATACATGCCATCACGCGAGCCATGACAAAAGGCAAGCTATGGTTAATAATTAGCTATCTACTTGTGATTTTCATTCCCCAGACGATGCTATTAATTGTGTTGTTTGGCTTGATCGATAGTTTATCAAATCTGCGTTCGCGCATATCACACTGAATATTACAGTAAGTTATTGAATATAGAGGAAAAATGATGGAAGTCATCCTATTAAATAAAGTCGAAAACCTAGGTGAACTTGGCGATAAAGTCAGCGTACGCTCAGGCTATGCACGTAATTATCTGATCCCTCAGGGTCGTGCAAAATTTGCTACTGCTGCCAACATCGCAGAATTTGAGGCCCGTCGTAGTGAGCTAGAAGCTGCCGCTGCCGCCGCTATTGCTGCTGCAGAAGAACGCAAAGCGTCATTAGACGGCCTCACCATCACTATCCCAGCAAAAGAAGCTAGTGACGGTAAGTTATTCGGTTCTATCAACAATATCGATGTCCTTGCAGCGATTGCACGAGCAGGTCAAAGTGTTGAGAAACGTGAAGTTCGTATGCCAGATGGTGCGTTTCGTACCATTGGTGAGCACAGTGTTGAATTACACCTGCACACGGATATCAATGCCACGATTACAGTCAACATCGTCGCTGAAGACTAGTTTTAGCCGGTCTATAAGTATTTAGATGGCGGAGTCGAATTCAAGCACAGCGCCTAACGCAGAATCACTGCGTACTCCGCCGTATTCTCTAGAGGCAGAGCAAGCCGTGCTTGGCGGCTTAATGCTGGAAAACAGTAGCTGGGATCAGATCGCCGATGTCCTAGTTGAAGATGACTTCCACCTATTCGACCACCGCGTTATCTTTCGCGCCATTAGTGAGTTGGCTTACCATAACCAACCCTTTGATGTCGTTACCCTCTCCGATAAGATCAAACAATCGGCAGAATCAGGCTCCTTTAACGCCAAAAACGTCTCTGCATACATCGCAACACTGGCTAAAGAGACGCCAACAGCAGCAAATATCGTCGCATATGCCGACATCGTCCGTGAAAAATCAATTTTAAGGCAACTAGCCAGTATCGGCACCGATATTGCTGGATCAGCCTATCAGTCGCAGGGCCGAGACAGCACTGAACTACTCGATCTTGCCGAGCAAAAAATACTCCGTATTGGTGATCAGGGTGCGAGTCGTTACACCGGCTTTATCGGCATCAAAGATTTACTTAAGGCAACAGTCGAAAAGATCGACATGTTATCGGAGCAAGACAGCTCAATTACCGGTCTAGCCACCGGCTTTGATGAATTTGATGAAAATACTGCCGGCCTACAAAAAGGTGACTTAGTGATCCTTGCTGGCCGCCCATCGATGGGTAAGACCTCGTTAGCGATGAATATGGCCGAGTATGCCGCCATCCAAAACCAAGGCTGTGTCGCCATCTTCAGTATGGAGATGCCAGCAGAGCAGCTGACTATGCGTATCCTGTCTTCGATTGGGCGCATTAATCAGCAACGCCTACGTACCGGCAAGCTCGAAGACCAAGACTGGCCGCGACTCACTAGCGCCGTCTCTATGCTCTCTGAGGCAAAGCTTTTCATCGATGACAGTGCGGCACTTGGCCCAACCGAACTGCGTGCGCGTGCACGTCGACTCAAGCGTGAACATGGTTTAGCCCTGATCGTGGTCGATTATCTGCAGTTGATGCAAATCAACAACAGCACAGAAAACCGTACCAACGATGTTTCTGAGATCTCACGCTCATTGAAGGCGCTAGCAAAAGAGATGGAATGTCCGGTGATCGCACTATCACAGCTAAACCGTAGTTTGGAACAACGCCCAGACAAGCGCCCCCAAATGTCTGATTTACGTGAATCAGGTGCGATTGAGCAAGATGCCGACTTAATCGTCTTCATCTATCGTGATGAAGTCTATAACGATGACAGTCCAGATAAAGGCACCGCTGAAATTATCGTCGCCAAACAACGTAATGGTCCTATATTCAAGACCCGATTAACGTTTCTCGGTCCTTATACTCGCTTTGAAAACTACATCCCTGAGATCTATTCTGGCGAGATCCCCTCATGATCCGTTCAGCCCATGCGCTGATACGATTAGAATCGCTGACCCACAACCTTAATTTGATTCGATCATATGCGCCTAATGCCAAAGTGATGGCAGTGGTCAAAGCAGATGCCTATGGGCACGGACTGATTAAAACGGCGCAGGCCTTGAACCAAAGCGATGCCTTTGCCGTCGCCTGCATCAATGAGGCCTTAACATTACGTAGCGCCGGTATATTACATCCCATTATTTGTCTTCAGGGCTTTGCTAATCAGCAGGAATTAAGAGACTTTTCTAACAGTAATATTCAAGCGGTAGTGCACAGTGAACACCAGATCGCACTATTACGCTCAGAGAAGTTAAAACAGGGGCTCTGTATTTGGTTAAAAATCGATACCGGCATGAGCCGTCTCGGCTTTTCTCAGGAAGAAGCACAGACGGTCTATCAACAATTAGTCAATTGCAGTAACGTCAGCAAAATACGCCTAATGACACATTTAGCGAATGCCGACATCCTTGATGAAGCGAGCACCTACCGTCAGCAGGCCAATTTTGATCAGGCTATTGCAGGCATAGAGGGTTGTGAAAGAAGCATCGCCAACTCAGCCGCCAGTTTCGCCTACCCAAAAACACAGCGCGACTGGATACGTCCAGGTCTAGCACTCTATGGCATCTCACCATTCCAAAATGAACAAAGTCACCCAGATGTCAGTGAACTCAAACCGGTGATGTCGGTGCGTGCACCTGTCATTGCGATCAAACAGGTCAAGCAAGGCGACCGTATCGGTTATGGTGGTAGCTATACCTGCCCACAGGATATGCGCATAGGTATCGTGGCTATAGGCTATGCTGATGGCTATCCACGCAGCCTAGAAAAAACTGTCCCAGTCAGCGTACGAGGCCGTCTCTGTGACGTATTAGGCCGTGTTTCCATGGATATGATCACGATTGATCTGAGTGATTGCGACTGTGAGATTGGTGAACACATAGAGCTCTGGGGAGACGATATCCCGGTAGCTGACATTGCTGAAGCCGCTAATACTATTACTTATGAATTGCTCTGTCGTATCGCAGCACATGTGAGACGCGAGTACGTTTAAGCCTACAGCTTAAACAGACGGTCAAACACCACGACTAAACCTCATCCAGGCTGCACTCCCCTTCAGCGAGTTCAATCATCCGGTCTCTCGCTATAATCCTAATGCTTTTTCTCTGCACCTGAATCAGGTTTTTATCTTTGAATCGCGCGATCAAACGACTGATGGTCTCATCGGCCAAACCCAGATAATTCGCGATTTCACTGCGTGTCATCGTTAATTCAAATTCGCATGTAGAAAACCCACGCTCTCCAAACCGCTCAGAGAGATCGGTGAAGAATATGGCCAA
>DGKH01000083.1:15953-18705 GCA_002386945.1 Proteobacteria bacterium UBA4575 | reverse complement strand
CTAAACAGTCAAACATTTCACTCGCAATACCTGCATGTGAACGCATACCCACACCAATAAGTGACACTTTTACAATGCTTGTATCGCCATTTACATCTGAGGCTCCCAATTGTTTCGCTGTATTTTGCAAAACCTCTAAGGCTCGGTTGTAATCATTGCGGTGAACCGTAAATGTGAAATTCGCAGTATTGTCCCAAGCGACGTTCTGCACGATCATATCGACTTCAATATTGGCACTTGATATCGGACCCAAAATCTTTGCCGCAATACCAGGTTGATCCGGCACACCTTTCACACTCAATTTGGCCTCATCACGATTAAATGCGATACCAGCAATCTTGGCCTCTTCCATCTGATTTTCCTCGGTTGTAATCAATGTGCCTTCACCTTCTTTAAAGCTCGAGAGCACACGTAAGGGCACTTTATATTTTCCTGCAAACTCCACTGCTCGAATTTGTAGCACTTTCGAGCCAAGGCTTGCCATCTCTAACATCTCTTCAAAGGTGATCTTTTCAAGACGTCGTGCATTCGGTTCGACTCGTGGATCAGTGGTGTAAACACCATCAACATCTGTGAAGATCTGACATTCATCTGCAGCAATAGCCGCTGCAATCGCAACAGCCGTTGTGTCAGAACCACCACGACCCAGCGTGGTGATATTGCCTTCATCATCCAAACCTTGGAATCCAGCGACGACAATCACTTGATCTTGCGCTAACAAGGCTTTAATACCAGTCGCATCCATATCTGTGATACGCGCCTTATTAAAGGCGCTGTCTGTTTTAATACCAAGCTGAGGACCCGTACGCGATATCGCCTTGCAGCCATGCTGATTAAGCGCCATGGCCAGTAAGGCAATGGTGACTTGTTCACCAGTAGAGAGTAATACATCAAGCTCTGGGCCTGTTGGATAGTCCCCCTGCACAGCTCTCGCCAGACCGAGTAAGCGATCAGTTTCACCACTCATCGCTGATACCACAACAATGACCTGATGCCCCTGCTTACGGTAAGAGATGATCTTCTCCGCAACATGCTCGATACGCTCGACACTACCGACCGAGGTGCCCCCATATTTTTGTACGATTACAGCCACGCTATTGCCTTATAGTTGCTCACGCACCCAAATTGGTACGCTCTTTAATGCTTCCGCTAAACCGGCTGGATTATCACCACCCGCCTGCGCCATCTCTGGTCGACCACCACCCTTACCGCCGACTTGTTGTGCGACCATGTTGACCAACTCACCTGCTTTAATCTTACTCGTCTGATCTTTCGTCACACCAGCAACCAAGTTCACTTTATTGCCACTACTACTGGCTAATACAATAACCGCTGAACCCAATTTATCTTTCAACTTATCCAGAGTCTCTCGTAAGGCCTTGGCATCTGCACCCTCAAGCTCATGCACTAGCACTTTCAAGCCATCTATCTCGATCGCATTGCCGGCTAGATCAGCACCTGCCTGCGTAGCTAACTTTGCCTTAATCTTTGATAACTCTTTTTCTAACTCTTTATTACGTTCTATTAGTATCGACGACTTCGCTGCAGCATCAGCCACTGGCGCGTTTAGCATCTGCGCTGTACGCTCGAAATCATCACGGTAATCTTGCAGCCATCGAACTGCCTCTGAGCCAGTTAAGGCTTCAATACGTCGCACACCAGATGCCGTACCGCTTTCCGCAATAATAATAAAACCACCGATATCACCAGCACGTTCTACGTGTGTACCGCCACACAGCTCGGTTGAAAAATCACCAATCGAGAGCACCCGCACTTCATCACCGTACTTTTCACCAAACAGGGCCATGGCGCCGGCTGCTAAGGCCTGCTCTTTATCCATAAGTTGTGCAGTTGTCGTAGTATTTTTTCGGATCTCGTCATTAACGAGTTGCTCAATCTGTCGAATTTCATCTCGCGTGACCGGTGCGTCATGCGAAAAATCAAAGCGTAGACGCTCGGCATTAACCAAAGAACCTTTTTGCTGTACGTGTTGACCCAGCACCTGGCGTAGAGCGGCATGCATCAGATGGGTTGCCGAGTGATTCAAGACAATCTTATTTCTACGAACTTGATCGACCTGCATAATCAATTTCTGTCCAATCTTGATATCACCGGTAAGCACTTTGCCAAAATGAGCAAAGCCATTACCCTTCTTCTGTGTGTCACTGACTTCAAATCGAACACCTTCGGCAAGCATCAGTCCTTGATCACCTACCTGACCACCCGACTCGGCATAGAATGCCGTGCTGTCACAGAAAATAATCGCTTCTTGGCCACTAGTCACCTGCTCAACTGCAGCAGTTTCAACAAAGATCTCAGTCACCTCAGACTGATCTTCCAATGCTGTATAACCAGTAAAAGCAGTACTGGATTTAACATCTAATGCAACATCATAACCTTCACCAAAACGACTCGCTTCACGCGCACGTTCACGTTGCTGCTGCATTTCTCGCTGAAAACCTTCAAGGTCTAAATTTAAGCCTTTTTCGCGCGCAACATCGGCCGTCAGATCAACTGGGAAACCGAAGGTGTCATAAAGCTTAAAGACAGTCTCACCAGCAATCGTATCGCCGCTAAGATTATCAAACTCATCCTGCAGAATACGCATACCCTGAGTCAGCGTCTCACCAAAGCGCACCTCTTCATTCAGCAGCCCACGCCGCACCACTTCTGCCTGCTCAATCAACTCAGGGAAGGTGCCGTGCAGACTCTCAATCAATGGATTTACTAGTGTATGAAAGAATGGCTCTTG
>DGKH01000083.1:15180-15860 GCA_002386945.1 Proteobacteria bacterium UBA4575 | reverse complement strand
AGTGAAGGGTTTTGTAAATCTTTGATCTTAGCCAGTTCGGCCGTTTGCTGAATCAGCCCTTGGAACAAATCGGTGTCATAGTTACTGTTCACACCCTGTAAGACCGCACACAGGCGTTCTAGGCCCATACCAGTATCGACTGAGGGCCGTGCCAGAGGAGTCAGCTGCCCCGCACTGTCACGCTCGTATTGCATGAACACAAGATTCCAGATCTCGACATAACGATCACCATCCTCATCCGGGCTACCGGGTGGACCACCGGCAATATGTTCGCCATGATCATAAAATATTTCGGTACAAGGACCACAGGGACCGGTATCACCCATCGACCAGAAATTATCTTTCGCGCCAATACGACGCAGACGTTCAGGATTCACCCCAATATCATCTAGCCAGATACGGGCAGCCTCGTCATCTTCCTCAAACACAGTGACCCAGAGACGGTCTACTGGTAAGCCGGCCACTTTAGTTAAGAAGTCCCACGCATAGTGGATGGCTTCGCGCTTGAAGTAATCACCAAAACTGAAGTTACCCAGCATTTCGAAGAAAGTGTGATGACGCGCGGTATAACCAACATTCTCTAAATCGTTATGCTTACCACCAGCACGTACACAGCGCTGACTGGAGGTGGCACGCACATAAGGTAAACTTTCATTACCTAAGAAAACATCTTTAAATTG
>DGKH01000083.1:7212-15047 GCA_002386945.1 Proteobacteria bacterium UBA4575 | reverse complement strand
GCTTCCTAAATGTATGTCTTTTTTGTCTATTGATCGCTAATTGCGACAGATCCGACCGATTATATCACCGGGAAAACCTTTCGATTGCATAAAACGTATGCGTTTTGCACGCTCACGCATAGAATCAATTGCGATCTCACCGAATTTTTTAAGATAAGTCTGTTCTGCAACATCAAACCAGTCAATTTTGCACTCTTCACAATGCCGCTCAAAAGCTGATCGATCAACACCACGCTGACGTAGTTCCTGGCAGATGAGTAAGGGCCCTTTACCACGCAGGACGCGTGACCGGACGAAATCCTCAAGGAAGCGTTGATCACTCTGATAACGACCAGCGATCAACTGTTCTAATGCTTGCTCTATTTGCCCCTGCGGAAACTCACGTTTTTCTAGTTTCGCCCGCAGTTCAAGCTGCGAATGCTCACGCCTCGATAATAAATCAAGGGCGCAAGCATAAGCATCACGTTCAGGCTTCTTCGCTTTCAACGTCTTCAGCTGCGTCTCTATCCTTCTTACCAACATCAGGTAATAGTTTAGCCCGCAACAACTTATCAAGTTCAGTCACTATTTCTGGGTGTTCCTTCAGATATGTCTTTGCGTTTTCCTTACCCTGGCCAATACGATCTTCACCATAGCTATACCAAGAGCCAGCTTTTTTGACTAAGTCGTTCTCGACACCCAAGTCGATCAACTCACCCAAGCGCGAAATACCTTCACCATAGAGAATCTCGAATTCAGCAATCTTAAATGGAGGGGCTACTTTATTCTTCACTACCTTGACCCGGGTCTCGTTACCAAGAATTTCATCACCCTTCTTGATCGCACCAATCCGACGGATATCGAGTCGCACTGAGGAGTAGAATTTCAGCGCATTACCACCAGTAGTAGTCTCTGGACTACCAAACATCACACCGATCTTCATACGAATCTGGTTAATGAAGATGACCATGGTGTTAGAGCGTTTGATGTTACCGGTCAGCTTACGTAATGCCTGCGACATTAAACGTGCCTGCAAACCCATATGTGAATCACCCATATCACCTTCAATCTCAGCGCGTGGGGTAAGTGCTGCAACAGAGTCAATAATCACCACATCAACCGCGCTGGAACGCACCAACATATCGGTAATTTCTAACGCCTGCTCACCGGTATCCGGTTGTGATACCAATAAATCATCAACATTGACGCCTAGCTTTTGGGCATAGCCCGGGTCCAAGGCATGCTCAGCATCGACAAAGGCCGCAGTGCCGCCCAAGGCCTGACACTGCGCCACGACTTGCAAGGTTAAGGTTGTCTTTCCTGATGACTCAGGACCAAAAATCTCGATCACTCGTCCCTTCGGCAAGCCACCAATACCTAAGGCAACATCTAGGGTTAAGGAACCACTAGAAATAACGTCGATGTCACGATGCGCGGCTTCATCGCCCATACGCATAACGGCACCTTTACCAAATTGACGTTCAATCTGGCCTAGTGCGGCGACTAATGCTTTCTTCTTATCTTCGTCCAAAATAGGGTTCCTCTGTAATACGGTTATAAAGCTATCAGCTATCTTAAATGGCGCAATCTAGGGCGTCTAGCTGTGATTGATCAAGCTAAAGCTTTCTACTGAGTTATATAGCACTGCGCGACGATCTAAACGTGACTCCACCAAATGAAACTCATCAATTTCCCACTCAATTGGGGCAAATGATGGATTAGATAATGGAATCTCACTCTTTCTTTGTAACGATACATGAGGCAGGTAGCGTTTACTCAACTGCCGCACGCCACAGTGTTGTGCACAACTGCGTAATCCGCGCTGTAGACGCGTTAATTCTTCAGGAATAACACTAGGTGCGACATAAAATATTTTTGTCTTCGGGAAGTAACCCAAGCGGTCCAAACTGATGCTAAATGGCTTAACAGCGAGGTCTCGAGCATTTTGAATCAAACAGTCGACCTGGTCATCCGGCATATCCCCCATAAACAGTAAGGTCATATGCAAGTTTTCAGGGCTTACCTCTTTACCATAACCGATATAGTCACCCTGCAGTTGATATAGCTGCTCTATCTGCGCCTCGTTTGGCCAGACAGTTAAAAACATGCGTCGTACATTCATTTCAGATAACTAATTAATTGCTCCAAGGCATAGCTCACCGCGGCCTGTCGAATAGCATCACGATTGCCTACAAGCGATTGCTTACACGTAACAACGGCATGTCCACGTTGTTGCCATGCAAACCAAACACTACCGACTGGATTAATTACAGTGCCACCATCTGGTCCAGCGACACCTGATACTGCAATCACCCAATCAGCTGGGCTAGTGTCGAGTAGCCCTGCAACCATCGCCGTAACCGTCGCTTCACTGACGGCACCCTGCTGCTCGATCATCTCCATCGGCACTGCCAACAAATCAATCTTAGCAGCGTTACTATAGGTCACTAAGCCGCGCTCAAACCACTGCGAACTACCGGCCAAGTCGGTACAGGATTTAGCCAGCCAGCCACCAGTGCAAGACTCAGCCACCGCTAGACTTTGTTTTCGCGCCAATAAGCGTTCGGCCAAGCGATCTACGATGGGTAATAATTGAGTTTGATCTGCCGTCATAATACGTTCTTTCAAATAGTCAAAACCATAAGCCCATCTTCGCAACTTCATTACACAATTGCGGTCGATCGAAGAGCAAATATTGTTTAAAAATATTGTGTAATTCAACCGGCTCAGCTACGACTAAACAACCTATTTTTGTTGAATGTCACCGGCAGAAATATATTGTGTTTTCACTTTCGGAACTGGGTGTATTTCGGCCAAAGAAGTTGAACGACCACCGTTTTCAATGACTCGAATATGTTTTCGTTCTAACTGGCGCGGTTCAGTCACACCACATGAATGGGCAATTAGGCCAACGCCATAAACAACTTTTTTGGCGAAATTCGCAACCCGAACGGCCTTGTCTTCAGGCACTAAACCGCGCTGAAGATCCTTGTTATGCGTAGCAATACCCGTGGGGCAGGTGTTTTTATTACACTGCATCGCCTGAATGCAGCCCAGTGCAAACATGAACCCTCGGGCGGATGTCACAAAATCAGCCCCTACGGCTAAGGCCCAAGCAACCTTGCCAGGTGTGATCAATTTTCCAGAAGAAATAATCCTAATCCGCTGACGTAATCCATGGGTATGCAATGCATTCACAATGAGTGGCAGGCTCTCCTGAAGTGGCATTCCCATATAGTCCATTAAGGGTTGCGGTGCAGCTCCAGTCCCTCCATCAGCACTATCGATAGTAATAAAATCTGGGGCACTTTCAATGCCACGCCGATGCACTTCTTGGAAAAGATCATCAAAAAACTCCAGCTGCCCAACCACCATCTTGAAACCAACAGGCTTACCGGTCACTTCTCGGATTCGATGAATCATATCCAGCAAATCATTGACACTTTTAATGTCTTCATGCCCATTAGGGCTTATTGAATCAGTCCCTACCGGTATACCTCGAATACGGCTAATTTCTTCGGTAACTTTAATAGCGGGCAAGATGCCACCTTTTCCTGGCTTCGCACCCTGACTCATTTTTATTTCGAACATCCGCACCTGTTCGTGGTCTGATATTTCACGTAATTTGTCATCACTTAATGTCCCATCTTCGTTACGAACACCATACTTTGCCGTTCCGATTTGATAGACAATATCGCAACCTCCTTCCAAGTGATAAGGAGATAAACCGCCTTCACCGGTATTCATCCAAACACCTGCTTCACGGGCACCGTTTGATAATGCACGTATTGCTGGTGATGAAATAGACCCGTAGCTCATACCCGAGACATTGATAATTGATTTGGTGGTATATGGCTTTTTACAACTAGTCTCACCCACAGTTATCGGTTGAGGCTCTGCCACATCTTCAGACAGTGTTGGGAACGCACTATTGAGGAACATGGCGTCTCCCTCCTGGTTCAGCGAGCGGGTAGAACCGAAAGCAATAGTCGTATCTACATCCTTTGCCGCCTTATAAACCCAGGAACGCTCAGCCCTATTAAAAGGCAGCTCTTCTCTGTCCATAGCAAAAAAATACTGCCGAAAAAACCCACCCAAATGTTCAAAAAAATAGCGAAAGCGTCCAACCACTGGATAGTTACGTCGTATCGTCTGAGTGGTTTGGGTTTTATCAATGAAATAGATCACCACAATCGTCAACAGACCGACCCCAAGCATAAATAACAGGATCAGCGCACTCCATTGAGTCACAGATTGTGCAAGCTGCTGTAGATTACTCATGGCATTCACTTTTGTGAAAATATCGAGTGGCTAGATAGTACAAGTTAATTCACCTAACTGCTGCGTTAGCTTTTCATTTTCACTATAGTCAATCGGTACAACTATCAGGCTAGGCCCATGATGACTCTCAGCCTTATTCAAAGCAGCCAACAGTTGATCACTCTCCCCAACAAACTGATAATCCCATCGAAAAGATTTAGCCAGTAATCCCCAGTCCGGATTAGTAAACGATAGCTCAGTATGTTTGCCAAAGTGAGCCAATTGCTTCCAGGCAATCAAGCCATACATATGGTCTTCCCAGACCATCATGGTGATATTACTATTGAGCCGTGCCGCCGTTTCCATTTCCTGCACGTTCATCAAAAATCCAGCATCACCAGCAATCCCCAATATCTTTCTCTGAGGATCAACAATTGATGCAGCAATGGCACCTGGCAAAGCAAATCCCATTGAACAAAAGCCATTAGGAATCAAACAGCCATTAGGTGTCTTACAATGATAATGTCTAGCAATCCACATTTTATGGGCGCCAACATCGGATAATAGCAAGCCATCTTCCGCATACACTTTCTGAACATCATGCAGTACTTTTTGCGGTTTAATAATGCCACTGGTTTTATCATCACCATAGGCAGTAAACTCCGCCCTCATTTCATCTCGGATACGCGCCTGTTGAGCAAGATTGAAGTCGAATTCACCATGTTTTTTAAGCTCATCCAATAATGCTTTCAAGGTATCGGCTATATCACCCACTAATTCGATTTCAGGATGATAAGCACTATCGATTTCAGCAGGCTGAAAATCAACATGAATAATGGATTTATCACCATCGGTATTCCAAAGACTTGGATGATACTCAACCATATCGAAACCGATAGATAACACTAAGTCGGCAGCATCAATGGCACAGGTCGCGATATCTTTGGCTCCCAAACCGATGGTATATAGTGATTGTGGGCTGTCAGGATCAATAGCTCCTTTCGCCATAAAGGTATTTAACACACCAATACCCGTGAGCTCTGCCAGCTCGCGTACATATTGAGCACTACGTTTTCGGACACAACCATTACCCGCTAAGATCAACGGACGGCGCGCCGCTTTCAGTTTTTCTACGGCAGCAAGTATCATCTCGTGATTGGCGCTTGAGCGACGGAAACGAATTGGCTTCATCGGCATAACATTGGTGTCATGCGTCGCAATATCTTCAGGCAATTCCACCAATACAGCACCAGGTTTTTCACTGCGTGCAATACGTACTGCTTTACGTATGATCTCAGGAATACTATCGGCATGGATAATACTCGTTGCCCACTTAGTTACCGGCTCAAACATCTTTATCACATCCATGATTTGATGTGACTCTTTATGTAAGCGACGAGTACTACCCTGCCCCGTTAACACCAACATAGGTGCACGATCCATATTAGCATCGGCCACACCCGTAATCAGATTGGTCGCCCCCGGCCCTAAGGTGCTTAGACAACCTGCAGGAGTACCTGTCAAACGACCATAAATTTCCGCCATGAATGCTGCACCTTGCTCATGCCGAGTAAGAATAAACTGAATCTGGCTAGACTCCTCAAGGCTCATCATGAAATCGGCATTCTCTTCACCAGGAACACCAAAAATATATTCTATACCTTCTTCTTCAAGACACTTCACCATCAAATCTGATGCTTTCACTAACTACTCCTAATCCGATGAGGGAATCAATGCTGATTAAGCACCAACATTTTTTCGAACTGCATTTCTTCAATTGTATAAGGGATGCCACCAACACCTAAGCCAGATGCATTTAGCCCCGCAAAGGGCATTGCATCATCACGGAAGGCGGTGTGGTCATTGACCATAATGGCAGAAGCGTCAAAAGCGGCATAAGCACGATAAACCTCATCCAGTTGCTCAGTGAAAATAGAGGCTTGAAAAGCATGGGGTTCGATATTAGCCAGCCCTAAAGCATGATCAAGATCACGAACCGGATAGACACATAACACCGGGCCAAATATCTCCTCACAACTGACTTTTGACTCAACATGAGGCGATAGCAACAATGTTGGCTGATAAAAGTTTCCTTGAGGCGCTACACCACCGACTGCAACGGTAGCCCCCATCTGCTTCGCCTCTTCAACCCACTCATGAACTCGAAGTGCTTCCTGAGGGCGAATTAATGGCCCAACATCTGTTGCTTCTTCAGTCGCTGGGCCGAGCACCAATGCATTAACAGCGATAGTCAGTTGCTCAACAAAGTGTTCATAGATAGATTCCTCTACATAAACTCTCTGCGTACTGACACAGACCTGCCCTGCATGGTAATAAGCCCCTTTGGTGATCGCTGGAATCGCCTTTTTGATATCCGCTGATGCCGATACAATACATGGTGCTACACCACCATGCTCTAGCGCGCAGCGAACTCCAGGTTGAAGCCGAGAACGTAACATCCAACCCACTTTCGCCGAGCCGATAAAACTGAAAAACGCTATTTCTTTGCTGCGTACCAACGCATCGGCAATGTTTAAGTCTTCAAGAATGACATAACGAATGTAATCCTGCGGCACCCCCACCTGATACATCGCCTCAACCAGTTTGATACAAGACATCGGAGTATCCCGTGCTGGCTTAACAACACAGGGACAACCAGTAGCAAAGGCTGGAATAATCTGATGGATAATTAAATTTAGAGGGTGATTGAAGGCACTAAAGGCCAGCACCACGCCTCGGGGGGAGACCTGAGTAAAGGCTATTCGTCCGGAAGAAGATTGTTGATAGCCTAGTGGTATGACCTGGCCCCGGTGATCGCTCACTGTGGCGATAGCCGTACGAATACCTGCGACAGCTCGGGAAACCTCAACACGAGCATCACACAACGGCTTACCACCCTCTTGCGCAATGGTCATTTCAAAGCTTTCATGTTCGCGTTCAATTAGCATAGCCAGCTTTTCGAGGATAGCGATACGCTCATCTAATGATAAGTGCCGCGACTTGTCAGCAAAGAGTGCTTGCGCCTGACTCAACTTGTGTACCGCACTATCAGCATTATCGACTGGCAAATCAGTCACAGTCACTCCAGTCGATGGATTTATGACATTTAAAACCTGATTATTCTTCACCTTTGAATAGCTCCTATTCCGATAGCTTTACTTGTCAGTAGTACGCTTATAACCCAAATGCATAATATCCTATGGGAAAAATACGGCTCAGCCCTATTCTAGGAAGAACCATATTCCTCAGGATAACTTAGTGACTGCTTATAAATAGATGCAACACTGCATTAAAAACAATATACGCTAAGAGACCTACACCGTAAATTTCGGCCAATGCTTTGTTTTACCTATACAAGACAGCATACAGTGACCCCCACTAGCCTCACTAGACGCTGTAATACTTAAAGCCCTCTCTAAGACTTAATTCCAAAAGGCCAATGAAACATCATTCTTCGGGAATGTCAGCTTATTGCTGTCCAATATAATAAAATCACTCGATTTCTTCTCATCCATGGTTAAGTCTAATAGAGCTTTTTTAGGTGGTTTGCTATCCTATGTTACTGACATAATTTTGTTGCCCTTTTGCTGAAAAAC
>DGKH01000083.1:6436-7134 GCA_002386945.1 Proteobacteria bacterium UBA4575 | reverse complement strand
CGCAGTAGGTTAAACATCACACCACCGTTACACTTTCTAGCGCCAAACCCTCAGTCTTAAGCGAGACTGTGCGAGACGAAAGTATAAGCATACCCACTGATCCTATAGAGACTTTAAACACTAGAAATGACAAAAAACTTAGGCAAATCGACCGATAAAAGCCCTGCACAGACACCAATGATGCAACAATTTTTAGGCATCAAGGCAGAGCATCCAGATAAACTGCTGTTTTATCGCATGGGCGATTTTTATGAGTTGTTCATGGATGATGCCAAGCGTGCCTCAAAGCTACTCGATCTAACGCTGACTGCTAGAGGTGGATCTGGTGGTAATAAGACCCCAATGTGTGGCGTTCCCGTGCATGCCGCTGAGGCCTATCTTGCGCGCTTGGTCAAACTAGGTGAATCGGTAGCTGTCTGTGAGCAAGTTAGTGATCCAGCCGCCAGCAAAGGCTTAGTCGAACGACAGGTTGTCCGCATTGTCACGCCAGGTACAGTAACTGACGAATCCTTATTAGACCAAAAACGAGACAACCCGATCTGTGCCGCCTACCAGACAGCAACGGGTATCGGCCTCGCCACAATCGAACTCAGTGCCGGCACTTTTATAGTCCAGCAATTAAATAATAGCTCTGACTTAATGGCCGAGCTGGAACGTCTACAGCCTGCTGAGGTCATTACGTCAGAAGAACAAGATCA
>DGKH01000083.1:4998-6347 GCA_002386945.1 Proteobacteria bacterium UBA4575 | reverse complement strand
GGCTGTGAAGATTTACCCAGTGCAATCTGTGCAGCAGGTGCTCTATTACAATACATCAAAGATACACAGCGAAAAGCTCTACCACATCTCAAGGGGATGCAGGTACAGCGTAATGAAGACTTCATTATTCTCGATGCAGTCAGTCGCCGTAACCTAGAAATTGATCAGTCGATTGATGGTCGCTCAGAACATTCACTTTGCGGCATTATTGATAAGACACAGACCTCAATGGGTGCCCGCTGTCTACGCCGCTGGTTAGGGCAACCTACCCTAGACCGTGCTGTGCTCAATAAACGCTATGACAGTGTTGCAGAATTGACTCAGGCACAGACTTATCGTGAACTACAGAGTGCACTAAAACCAATTGCAGATATCGAACGTATCCGTGCTCGCATTGCGATTCAAACTGCAAGACCCCGTGATCTTGCAGCCTTATCCAACTCTCTCTGGGCCTTGCCTGAATTACTCAAACAGCTTGAGCGGCAACAAAGTCCTCGCTTGAGTGAGCTGAAATCCTCTCTCACTTTCCCTGAGGAATTAGCCAGCTTGTTACGCAGCGCCTTGTCAGAAGAACCCGCTGTATCCTTGAAAGACGGTGGCGTCATCGCTGTTGGCTTCGATGCTGAACTGGATGAGTTGCGTGGACTGCATAGTCATGCTGATCAGTTTCTTCTCGAACTAGAGCAACGCGAACAAACCGAATCAGGCATCAGTGGTCTCAAAGTCGCTTATAACCGCGTCCATGGCTATTACTTAGAGATGAGTAGGACACAGGCAGAAAAGGCACCAGAGCATTATATTCGCCGACAAACGCTAAAAAATGTCGAACGCTTTATTACACCTGAACTGAAAACCTTTGAGGATAAAATTCTCAGTGCACGTGAGCGTGCTCTAGGTCGGGAAAAACAACTCTATGATGAGTTACTAAAGACCCTGCTTGACGCACTTGACGATTTACAGACAATCGCGGTGGCACTCGCTGAACTGGATGTTCTGGCGTGCTTTGCGCAGGTTGCTATCGACTACAACTATTGCCAACCACAGTTGCAAGAAGAGGTCGGCATCCATATCCAGAAAGGCCGCCATGTCGTTGTCGAGCAGCTACATGATGAACCCTTTGTCGGCAATGATGTGAACTTAGATCAAGACACTCATTTACTACTGATTACTGGCCCTAATATGGGGGGTAAATCGACTTATATGCGTCAGACTGCATTGATTTGCTTACTCGCTTATGCCGGTAGCTTTGTGCCCGCGGACGAGGTTCAGCTGGGGCCTATCGATCGTATCTTTACGCGTGTCGGTGCCTCTGATGACCTAAGTACTGGACGCTCTACCTTTATGGTTGA
>DGKH01000083.1:536-4920 GCA_002386945.1 Proteobacteria bacterium UBA4575 | reverse complement strand
ATTGGCCGAGGCACAAGCACCTTTGATGGCCTTTCACTGGCCTGGGCCTGCGCCCAGTACCTACTCAGCAAAAATCGTGCTTTAACCTTATTTGCGACCCATTACTTTGAACTAACAACGCTTGCTAGCACACTAGATGGTGCTGCCAATGTACATATCGATGCGGTTGAGCATGGCGACGAGATTATCTTTTTACACAGCGTTAAAGCAGGCCCTGCCAGCCAAAGTTATGGTCTACAAGTGGCCAAACTTGCGGGTATCCCAGCAAGTGTTATTAATATAGCTAAACAACAGCTAAAGCGCTTAGAAGCAAAAGCAGTCGATAATAATAATCAGCAGCTAGAGATAACACTGCTCGATAGCCCTGCTGTAATAGCTGAAGAATCCCCTACTTTACAGAGTTTACAAGCGCTACAACCTGATAATCTGAGTCCAAAAGAAGCTTTGGCTATGTTGTATCAACTTAAACAACAACTAGACTCAGAACAGTCTTAGAGCAAGGTATTCACGCCGCTGATAAGCTAGCTATTCTACGTTTCATGTATAGCCTGATATAAGTACATTTTACCTGCACATAGAAAATAGAATTTATTGTAAAATCACCCTACTGACCACTAGGATATTAGGCATGTTTGGATTTAAAACGGGGCGTTGCAAGAGCCAATTACGTAAGGCATTCTCGGATTGCTTTAACCCCCTTAAGGATGAATTAGGGACCGTACCTGTTAGCCTGCACGATAACCCTTACATTATCGCCAGCATGCTGGCTGTATGCGAGAGCTATGCGGGCTTAAAAAAAATCACCAATCAACGACAGATTGCCTTTATTTGTGATGATGTTTTTGAAGAAGTCTTTCGACGTGAAGCAACTAAAGTACTGACCACCGCAGATAAACTGCGTGCTGCACAAGATAGTGAATTTCAAACCGCCTATAATGCAGCGGCAGAACAAACAAAGACGCAGAATGAACTCGACCTAGGCTGGCTACAAGATTACGCTACAAAGCACTTCGAGCCATCAAAAGTGCTCATGCTATAGCCTTGAGTGGCGCGTAAAACTTTTGACCAGGGCCGCTTATCGGTATAATGCAACACAGTGTTAACACGCTGTTAAACATCGAATTTTTATGGAGTTAGAATGACATTTGTAGTTACAGAATCCTGCATTAAGTGCAAATATACCGATTGTGTAGAAGTCTGCCCAGTGGACTGTTTCCACGAAGGACCCAACTTCCTCGTCATTGACCCTGAAGAATGTATCGACTGCGCCATGTGTGAGCCTGAATGCCCAGTAAACGCGATTGTTTCAGAGGATGATCTCCCTGAGGATCAAGCTGACTTCCTTGAGATCAATGAAGAATTATCCGCACAATGGCCGGTATTAACGGTGCGAAAAGATGCACCCGAAGATGCCGATGATTGGGAAGATGTCAGCGATAAGCGTCAGTACTTAGAACGCTAAAAGAACTTGTCTGACACGGATACTCCACTCTCTTTTATCCTGCTTGATAGCGATCAAGATCCGTTCGTCTGCTTAGCTGAATTGGTTCTTGATCAGAGTATAGACAGCGCTGAATCAAACCCAGCAGCACTTGAAAAAGTCACTATCTGGTGTCATCACAGCCCACAAATCCAACCTATCCAACGTGCTTTATTGGCTGCAAGCCAGGCACGTGGACAATCTGCTTTAGTTCTACCGCAGATCACTACATTAGCAGACTGGCTACAACAGCAGTATCCAGCAGCCAAGCCATTCATTAATCAGCATGATAAGCAGCTCATACTGGTAGATGCTATCCGCCAATTTCCTGAGCTATTTCAGAGTCAAAACAACTGGGCTGTAGCTAAAGAATTAGTCATGTTGTTTGATGAACTCAGCTGGGCTCAGCTGGGTCTTGATGAAGGTGAAAGCGCCCTACGCAGCCTACTCAGTGACAGCTATGCAGCACTTGATGTCGGTAGCCATAACATCTCACGCGAAAGTAAGATCCTCTGCACCTTATGGAATGCCTATCAGAGTCAGATTGAGGCACGAGGCTGTATAGATGCCAGTCAGTATTACTGCTCTTTACTCACTTCTATAGACAGCAGTACGATTAAAACACCAATCTATGTTATTGCTAGGGACTACATCAGTGTAGTGGAACGTAAGTTTTTTACGCAACTACAGCAGCATAGCGATCTCACTATCGTATATAACAAGGTGGCACAAAGGAGTCGCTGTGGACGTCATCATCCTTACCATCGCTTGCCTGGCTATACTGAAGCCTTACACAGTGCTATCCCACAGCAACAGGAATTAAACGACAAACAAGTCTTATTCCAGCTGATCTTTGATCACTCCGAAACACTGATTACACGCCTACAAAAAGCACGTGACTTATTTATAAAAAATCCTTTAGAAGACAGTGTCTATCTGTATGAAACGGCATCTTTAGAAGAACAAATATTAGCTATCGTCACACAGAGTAAGCGCTGGCTACTGACAGATGCTCAGCCTATAGCCATCATCTGTGATGACCGGCAACTGACACGTCGCATCCGTTCTGCATTAGAAGGTCAAGGCATACCCATCAGTGATAGTGGTGGCTGGGCCATCTCAACCACCGCTGCCGCAAGTATCATCCAACAGCTACTCGAGATGCTGCAATCTGGTTTTGATGAAGTCAGTGTCTTTGAGTTCATGAGCTCACCTTTATTCACACCAGTCGCTGACTCGGCTGAGTTACAAGCCAGCCTGCTCGCCACCTTCAAGGCGTTGGAGAGTAATGTAGGAGTGAAGGCCTCGGGTATGCAGGCCTTAATGCAGCGGATACAGGTTATCAGTCACGGATTAGCTACAGAGGACCAGGCCGATACTGATGCCATATTAAACTGCCTTGAATCCATCCGGATAGCAGTAAGACCATTACTAGCTCTACTGCACAAAGATGAAATTGCTATCGGTGCTAGCACTGCCACCTTGTTGCAGGCATTAAACGATCTACAGATCACCGAACGACTAGAACAAGATGCCGCTGGCGCACAAGTGCTATTTTTATTACAGGCACAAGCGCTTAGCGTTCAAGATGAAGATATTCTTGTCACTTGGCGTGATTGGCGTCTATGGTTACATGATCAATTTGAATATGAATATTTTGTAACTGAAAAAAGTGATCCACGCATTCACTTTTGCACACTACAGCGATTGGCCTATGGCAAGTATAGCCATCTGATTTTTGCTGGCATGGATGAAACCGCCTACAGCACAAGCACTGATCAGAAGACTTTTTTCAACCAAAATGTACGGCGCGAACTAGGCCTACAAACTAGCCACCAAATCCTTGCGATCCAATATATGCAGTTCCGGCAGGCTTTAGAGCAGCATCAAAAGATACTCATCTGCGCGCAGACTCAGGTAGGTGATGAAAGCAAAGGTTTACAAGCATGGGTGCAGCTACTCAAGATATTCAGCCAACAAGGCTTTCATTCTGATCTAAAAGATAATGAGCTCATTCGACTAATGCAGCTCAGCCAATACTATGAAAAAGAAAAGCATATTGCTGATATCAAGTCAGCACATGCCCCTACTAGCTCAGCACCTGCTGAATTACTGCATAACCACATCAGTGCTACGCAGTATCAAACATTAGTGAACTGTCCTTATCAGTATTTGATGAAGCATCTACTGCATATCAAACAGGACAGAAAACAAGAAAAACTAGCGGGTGGTGCCTATGGTGAAGCGATACATCAATGCCTATATAACTTTCACTTTGCACATACGCAAGAGCCTGCCCTCTCCAGCCTTTCCTTAACTGAAAAAGAGAAACGTCTAGAGGACATTAGTAAGGCAGTCTTTGATAAATTACCCTACGCATCAGCTGAAGTATCGGTTTGGTATCAACGGTGGCGGCATAGCATTCCCAGTTATGTCGAATGGTTAACAGCACGCAATGGAGAGTGGCAGGTAGATGCGGGTGAACACTCTTTTGAGATGAAATTGACAGAGCGCGTCAGTCTCAAGGGCCAAATTGATCGCATTGACCGTAGCAGCGATAGCATGTCAGTTATTGACTACAAAACCAGCAGCAATAGTGAGCAATACAAGAAATTATCGATCAAAAATGGTGATCTAGTTCAGCTACCTTTTTATGGTTTACTCTGTGAGCAGGCAGAGCAAGCAAGTTATCTAGTCCTAGGTCATGGCAAAAAGACCAATACCATCGAGATCTCTAATGCAGATGAATTCAATCATTTAAAACAGGCTCATCATAGTCGCCTAATCGAACTTGTAGCCGCCTTACAACAGCAACAGGTACTACCAGCTAATGGTAGCGAAAAGATCTGTGATTACTGTGACTACGAGGGGTATTGCCGGCGTTCACACTGGCAATAGATCTTA
>DGKH01000083.1:0-392 GCA_002386945.1 Proteobacteria bacterium UBA4575 | reverse complement strand
TAAACACCTGCCAAGTAGAAAGGCCTTCTTGTTCTGACATTACTTCTTCCTTCAATTACAAACAGCCATCTAAATAGATAAACTATTATTGAGTAACAGGCCTAATTATAGACCTGCTCACGAGTATTTCTAAATTCAACATCTGGCCACTTCTCTTCCATTATCTGCAAATTAACACGGGACGGTGCTAAATAAACCAGCTCACCTGCATGATCAAGTGCTAGACCACTTTCTGCTTTTTGCTTGAATCTCTCCAACTCTTTTTCTGAATCACAGTAGATCCAACGCGCTGTATTCGTATTGACTGCCTCGAATTGGCATTCAACATTGTATTCTGCCTGCAAGCGATGAGCGACAACATCAAATTGCAGTACACCGACCGCACCCAAAAT
>DGKH01000052.1 GCA_002386945.1 Proteobacteria bacterium UBA4575 | reverse complement strand
TTCAGGGGCTTTCTTCCCTCCATACTCTGCATCTCTTCAAGCTTAGGCCCACGATAGACACAATATGATTGCGTGGTCTCATAGGTCTGCACTTCCAGCAGTCCTGGTAGATAATCTATCAATTGTTCCCAGATAAAGACGTTCAGCAACTCGGTACTAGAACGCCAAGCCAGATCGCAATTCACATAGTTTAAGGTCTGGTGATCCAATTGATCGATGACCCGATGCTTCACGACTGATTTCAGATAACCATAATCAATAACGAAGCCGTCCAAGGGGTCGATACGACCTTGGATCTTCACCTGTAAGTTATAACGCCCACCATGGAGGTTTTCGCATTTACCGGGGTGATCGCTAATAAAGTGTGCCGAATCAAAGACCAATTCCTTACTAATCATCGCAACCGGTACATCGGCATAAAACCGTTCGCTAGCACAAGGGATCTGACCTAGCTCGGCCTCGACCAATTGCAGCAACCGGTGTGCATCCTGCAGGGACTCGGTGCGATACAGTTGCTTTCCAGCCCGCTCTTGTTCTTCTGCAGGTCCATGTTTCGGGCCCTTATTCGGCCCTAGCACCGCGTCTAACGCCTTACAGCGAATCTGGAAGTTATTGCGCAGACCTTCTATGTACTCGTCTGCCAATGCGTTCTTTGGTAGACGCAAAAATACGTAGCCAGCATGAAACTCGCCGACCTCAGCGAGCAACACCGCGCTAAACAGTGCATGATCCAGCACCGTAGGGGTTATCCCCTGCAGATAGCCACTAGGTGTCTTTAAGCGGTTTTTAGCAATGACACGATGACTATCATCGTCATAGCTATATTCTTGTCTAAATTGGAAGCCATACTGGCGCAGAGATTGCAGATACCAAAGTAACTGCTCTAAACGACGCACACCGTTTTCAACCAGGCTGAACTCACCCTGCTGTTGCAGGCTTTCAGCCAATAACAAGGCGCTCAATAGGGTTTGTGCGCGGCTACTGGGTTTAGCTAAAACAGGGGCGTAATTGTCAATCGATTCGACGCGGTTGATCTGCTCACTACTAAGCAAAAGATCTAACGGCATATGATGCCGTATGGCGTATTCCTGCAAGGTCAGACCACAACAGTACTGAAGATGTTTACTATCTAGTGTTTCTAGCTCAGTTGAGCACTCTAAACATTGCATATGAATTTATAAAATGTGTGTGGATTTTCATACTTTAGGCCACTTGAGCCTAATTTCAAGCCAAAAAAAACCCCGCTCTCGAAAGAGCGAGGTTTTCGACACTACCAACAAAGGTTTCTTAGAAACCTCTGAATGGGTGTGAAGCTGAATCTTTCTGTGCAACAACAGTAGCAGCTTTAGGCTCATCAGCGATTGCGCGCTCGATAGACTCTTTAGTTGCTTTGTAGTTGTTTGCGTAGATAGCTTCGTCGCTCTTTGCTTCCCAGTGAATGAATACACCAACACAAATGAAGATGTCGTCAGCTTCATCAGCAGGGATAGTGCCGTCAGCAACACTGTCAGCAACAGCTTTAGCAACAGCTGCTTGAGCTGGGCCAAACATTTGAACAGCTTGAGCGCCACCTTTGATGGTCACTTTATTGAACATCATAGTGTTAGGCTTACAAGGAAGGTTAGGTGCTACTACTGCTAGTAGTGAAGTAAAACCATCTTTGTTGTTGCAAAGGCTGTTACAGAATGCTGTTTCAACTGCTGAACCACGTGGGCCCATTAGCAAGTCGATGTGAGCAATTTCTGCCATGTTACCAGCTGGATCAGCGTCATTTACTAATGACTCACCGACCATTACTTTATTGATTACTGCCATTGTTATTTCTCCTAAAATATTACTTATTTGTTAACAAATAATTTTAAATATAAAACCTTACAAAAACCACAGTCAATTAAGACCGTAGCCAAGACAAAGTTCATTCGCTTGCCGATTGCAACAACGCTAAAAATAACGTTGCTACAGTTAGATCCGCTGTAGTGCCCGGATTGATGTCGATGTTTTTAAGATGGCCATCCAAAGACAGCAACCGAGATCGATAAACATTCGGATCACTAGACGCTAATAGGTCATCAGCGAGCGGGGCAATCATAGCACTAATTTCCTGTGCTTTTAATAGACCTTTCTTACGTAAAATCAGACTATCGGCCTGATCGCGGAGTTGTTTCATGAAAACAGCGCTCGCAGCCCACTCCATACTGGCCCAAAGTGCTAGATAATGCTGATAGCACGCTACATTTTCATTGAATAGACGCTCAAAGCCGTGCGCATACTGAAATCCGATTTGATCGTGCTCTGCTGACAGCTGCATGGCTTCTAATAGTGTGATTTCAGGTTTCGACTGCACATCGTGCTCGGCAACCTCCCCCATTCCACCCGGATTTGCCAATTGAATGGCCTGATAGGCGTAATCGGCATCATCAATCGAGAGTCCATCCAGCACTTTTTTAACTGCCTGCGGTAATTGCTCTAGCTCAGAGCCAGCCATCAAGGCCTGCACTATCGGCGCAGCCAATAGCAGAATACCGAGGTTTGTATTATCTCCAACCGCGCCATGGGTCGCCTGAACCGCGTGTAAGACACGCTGACCGACCCCATTGGCCGGTTTAATTAGTGCATAAGATGCCGCATTCGCACTCACCACAAATTGAGCCAGCTGCATCCCATGACCATCACCATGTATGCCAACATTCCCTGGCTTTAATGCATGTAGTTCCAGCAGGCAAGCCCGTTGGAAACAACTGCGTATAGTATCTGGGCTGACCGGCATATGCTTAATCGCTTGAACTTGATGGGCTTAGACGTGACACAAAATCATCACAGATAGCTGCAGCAACAGGTGTTTCCGTGGTTGATTGCAGACCATGCCATGCTGGGACACTATTAACTTCAGTCACCCAAAACTTACCCTTCTGATCACAGATTAGATCGACACCAGCGTAGTCCATATCCAGCGCCCTTGCCGCGGCTATCGCCATCGCTTGTGTATTGTCATCCAACTGCACTGCACTGACTTCAGCACCATGTGCAACATTACATAACCAACCTTCACTGCTGCGTTGCATCGTTGCAACCACTCTATCGGCAACCACGAAGACACGATAATCAATACCATACCCCTGTCCGTTATCAATAAATTCCTGTGCGTATAAAACACCTTGTGCTGGGTGGTATACCGCCAGATCAGCCTCATATCGTAGCCGTTGCACGCCTTTACCTTGAGAGCCGAATAAAGGCTTCAAGACATATTCCTTACCCTCAGCAAAGCCTGCGCGTAACTGCGCGCGCACATAATGGAAGTCACTACTAAAGACTGTTTCGGGCGTAGCGATGCCTGCACGTGCTAATAAGAATGAGGTCATACCTTTGTCGACACTGCGTTCAACACAGCGTGTGTTATTGACAACCGGTATCGACATCGCCTCACAGGCATGCAGCACATCAAGGTAGTACACCACCTGCTCTAAGTTACCGCCCGGCACACCACGCACAAAAATACCGTCTGGTAATTGATCAAACCCTGGGATATGAATATGCGCTTCGGCGCCTGCAGAGATATGACAATCCTGCAAACGCACGAAACTACTGTGACAATTTCTAGCGTCTAGATGATCGGCTATTTGACGTCCATGCCAACCGGGATCATCAGTGACAATAGCAACTTGAAATGGCTTTTTAGTCACCGAAAGACTGGCTAAGAAGTTTAATATCAACAGCGCCACCGAAATAAGTGTTGCCACTATCGACTGCAGTCACACTCACTTGCGCTGGACTAAAGAGCATCTGATCAATCTTATAAAAGTCGTAATTCGCATCAGTAAAGATCTGCGCAAATGGTTTGCCATAATCTTTAGACGTACTAGAAGGCAGATTTTTTGCTAGCTCACGCGCATCATCATCAGGACCTGTCACATACAATTGAACACGGCCACCGAATAGAATTGCATCATTGGTACGACCCATTGCTTGAATAAAATCTGGTGTTGGTGGGCAGACAGGAGCCGAACCAGCACCATCAATAATCCGCTCTAATGGAAACTTAAGTTCGTGACTCTTATGCAGTGCTGTTTCTAAGACACGTGCAACCACTTGAACTGCACCCGCAAGTTTTGAGGTTGGCGTCAGAATAACAGTCATATTCTCAGGCTCAACACCACAGGTCTCACACATGCTTTGTAAGAGCTCAGTCGGAGGCATCTTATCTACCTCCATAACAAAACAAACTTCCTCTGCCTTATCTTCATAAGCCAACTCTTTAAACAAAGGCTCACGTAATGCAGCGGCACGGCCCGGGCCAGAACCTAAGGCAAAAAAGGCGTCTTTACCTTCGCCATGAGACAACTGCCAACCGGCATATTGGCTACCTAAACAAGCTAGCACAGGATTACTAGTATGCACGTAGACCGATAATGGCCAGTTCTCGACATGATTAGTATGAGTCAACTCAACAATGCCCAAACCACCGAGACAGATCTCACTGATTAGGCGCCCTGCTTCTAGACCACCCTCACAATTAATACCAGCATCAACAATAATGACGCCACTAGCATCCGCGGTAACTTCACAGCGCAACGCGTCTGCATAGGTAATCAGATGATCGATTAGGGGTGCGGTTAATTCGTTAATACTCGGTAACTTACTCATAATATTCGGCCGTTTAGTTCTGTTAATAGTAATTAGTTTATGCGATTAAGCTGCTGCAAGATGACGCGCGCACGTGATTCTAACAAAGCAGCAAGCATTTGGCTCTGCTCATTGGAGCTGTCTGAGTCATCTTTTGCAGTGATACTGCAGATTGGCTCACCGAGCTGAAAAACAGTCTCTGGAATTGGTCGATCCGCAGTCCATTCAGGCCATTCCATATCGGCCGCCAACACCCCTGTAAAAGGTGCGAATAGAATACGGTTTGCAACCCGTCCAATGGGTTTAGGCAAGCTCGCTACGGCTAAGCCACGACAGGCTTGTAGATGGGCTTCAATCAAATTAAATTTAGCTAATAGATGTTGATAATGCTCAAGACTTGCTGGGATGCGTGGGTTCAGCTCTAGCACCTTGAGACCCTCACTAGTTAATATCATATCTAGGCTAAAAAGCCCTGTTAGCTCAAATTTGTTAAAGAGCTTCAGCAGATACTCGGCAACCTGGTCGGACTGTTCTTTCAATAGTGAAATATTTGCTTCTAGCCCCAGATACATAAAAGGAAGATCAGCCGATCCCACCTGATGTTGTTGCCGATTAAATCCAAGAATAGTCACCTGATCAGACTGTGCTAGGGCCAGTACTGAGATCGCCTCACCTTTGATATAACGCTGTAAATATTGACCCGCATTAAGCGATGACGATACTGCAAGCGATTGCGCCAGAATGTCTTTATCTGTAGCGAATCGGATCTGACAACCACCACTACCCTGTGCGTCTTTAAGCAACCAGATGCCATCCTTTTTTACCGGGAGACCTACCGTTTGGAAACAGACTTCAGGGTGTGGGATAACCAGTTCATCCAACCCTAAAAAGAACTGTTTTGGGTCGCGCAATAATCGAATACTAGAGGCGCTAAAGCCACATAGATTCCATTGCGGATAGTTATCAAAGTGCATAATGGCATATTCAATACCTGCACCAAATATGACTTCGGCTTGCGGGTATTGTCTATAAAGCTGATCCAAACTTTGGGTCAAGGCGGAAAGATCGAAGCGCCATTCATTAATGGGCACTCGACAAGTGGTGAGACAGGCGGCCTGGGTTTCAAGATCACTAAAGGCATCGACTGCAATGACTTGATATCCCGCCTGCGCTCCCGCTTGGGCAATTGTCCTCGCACTATGTGCGAGGACAATTAGAGGCTTATTTTTCAGCAACGAACTCACGTGCCATTTTGAACGCATGTTCAAAATGGTAGTAAACCGGCTTATCTGTTGCACACATCGCTTTCAGTAGACGATGCTGTGTTTGATATTTTGCGTTACCAATGGCTAGAGCACCGATACCTACTGCACCACTAGCAGAACCTTCAATAGCAACACAGTCATCCATCACACCGACACCAGCGATGCCACTAGGAGGTACAGCATTAACATCGGCTGCAACCTTCAATTTACTCGCTAATTTAACTTGCTCAGCACTCATCACCTGCACACCCGCGGCAGCAGTTGCAAAAACCACATCCACTTCATCTAAGAAGGAATCCAGCATATTGACGGCTTCGCCTTGAATACCAGTCATATTAGAACCATATTTCTCATTGCATAGCTCAGCCACACGTTGTGCATTATCTTTTTGACGACCCATGATCTTAACTTTAGCGCCCTGTTTGGCAGCAATTAGTGCCGCAGCCATACCGACTGGACCAGTACCACCCAAAGCCAATACGCATTTATCTTTAAAGTCAGTGTTATGAATTTCTTTCAGTGCTTTCTCTACTTTCGCAACCATGCCTGCAGCCGTTGTAAAAGCGCCACTAGGATCAGCAAAACCAGAGATTTCAAATGGTGGCACCATTGAATCCTGACAGATCTTTAACATGTCCATAGCAATATGCATATCACGCCCACCGAAGAACATACCGGTACGTTTCACACCACTAGGGCCTCGTGAGAAAATAGCGTCTTGAACTAAGGCCTGGACTTCTTCAACCTCGACAGAAGTATAAGGAACACAGTTTGTCCAACCGGCATCAACTGCCATGTTAACGTCAAAAGGGCTAAGATTTTTGGCCGCAGTGACCATATGAAGGATGTAAGGTTTTTCCATGATTTTATTCTCTAACGCCTATATTTAAGTAAGCTGAGTGCTTATTGTGATTGTTGTTCTAGATTTGAATTTGATTCGTATTGTTTTACTGCAATGTTTGCACCCACATTATCCCCAGCAACAACTTTAAAGCTAAGTTGAGTCAAATGAGCAAACTTTTGTTGTAGCTGGCGTAACATCACATGGGCATTGGTCTCACTATCAAAGAAGGCGAAGCCAGTAGGGCCCCAAGAGCTTTGCCCTACTCCAGGGATATCTTTTTCAATTAAATATTCAATGACTTCAGCGACTGCCTTACTAGTATAACGTCCACCTTGTGCTGGCGCGAAGTAATCGCCAATCCGTTGCTGAATCTCACGTACGCCGAGACCGAACTCACGCACATGCTTCTCAACAATACCTGGCAGGATACGTGTCAGCACCTGACGCGATAGGTTTGCAGCGCATTGATCAGAGAATTCAGGAAGCGTCGAGAAGGCATCTGCCTCATGCGTGCCATGTAA
>DGKH01000063.1:7512-8468 GCA_002386945.1 Proteobacteria bacterium UBA4575 | reverse complement strand
TTGATAAGAGGCCGCTGTGTATTGACTGCCTTGATCTGAATGCACTAACACCGTGTCTGTGATGTCGCGTTGCTCAATCGCCATATGAATCGCATCTTGTACCAACTGACGATTAATTTTATCACTCATTGACCAGCCAACAATGGCACGAGAATAGAGATCCAGCACAATCGCTAAATACAACCACCCTTATTTTGTTTCAATAAAGGTAATATCAAACACCCACTTTTGATTGGGCTTGTGCGCATCAAACTGGCGATCCAACAAGTTGCCTACTGCGATTTGAGGTATACGATGTTGATAGGTTCTTCGGTGTCGCTTCGATTGTTTTGCTTGAATATCGGCTTTCCGCATTAAGCGTTCGATGCGACTGCGGCTTAGTTTTATTCCAGTGCTAATGAGTTCCGCATGCATGCGTGGGGAACCATATGTTTCTTTTACTCGTTGATGAATCTGTTTGATACGAGCAATTAAGTGCTCATTCGTTTGTTGTCGACAACATGGCTTGCGAGCACGCTATGCATAAAACCCACTGCGTGAGACATTCAGCGCGGTACATAATCGCATTGCAACCAGGACCTTGGAAGGCTGCGTCAGCCTTGTCAGTCAATTCCTGTTGCCACTTATAAAGTATGTTGCGACGAATACCTAACTGCCTTGCTATCTCAGCGCCTGATTGTTCACCTGACTTTAATAGCTTCAGTGCTTCCAGTTTGAATTGTTTGGTAAAGCGTTGTCTTTTTGTCATCTTTCACTCCAATCATTGTATTATCCACTAATTAGAGTGTTCTTTTTATTGAGGGAGCTTAAGTTAGATTGATGAGGTCATTTCCATACATAAAAAATAAAACACTGCGAGCCTTTTTTATATCAGGGCTTACCGCATGAATAGGCGCTTCATTTTATGGTGTAGTTATAACTAAGGGCGATTAATCACTATTACCCTTTTTGTTCCG
>DGKH01000063.1:3831-7435 GCA_002386945.1 Proteobacteria bacterium UBA4575 | reverse complement strand
CTCACGATAAAAATATGGCCTATCAAATAATAATCGCTGCCCTAGTCTTTGGTGGCTTACTCTTTCTTTTGTTGCCAGCCTATACCAATGAAAAGGGTTTTTATTATGGGGTGTCTGTCAGCGGTCAAGCACCTAGCTTATTCACGCTGATATTCTCACAAGTCACGACCTGGATATTCGCGCGTTCGTTGATGAATGCAGCGATTCTCGGTTTCTACTTTGGTTTGTGGGGTGTGCTGGCCTATGCCGCTTATTACCTGTCTTTCTTTACCGGTGGTCTGATTGTCGATCGGATACGCTTTGGTCTGGGTTATAACAGTATTCAAGAGTTTTTCTTTACACGTTATGGCCGTAGTGGGACGTTTTGTTATAACGCATTGATCATTATTCGATTGATCAGTGAGATCTTTGCCAACTTGATTGTGATTGGTTTGATCTTTGGTGGTTTTGGTAGCCAAACTTATTTCATAGCGATTGCCTTGTTGTCGCTGTTTGTCGTGTTGTATTCGATGAAGGGTGGGCTGAGTGCGGCTTTAAAGACTGATGTGTTACAGATGAGTCTTTTCCTAATCATGCTAGTGGCACTCTTTATCAGCATGTTGACCAATCAGTATTTTGATCAAGCAGCTGTTTTTGATTTCACATTTGATGTTACGCAGCCAGGGCCGATTTTATTATTTGTCGCCTTGTTGCAGGTGTGGAGTTATCCCTTGCATGATCCAGTAATGATGGATCGAGGATTTTTAGCGGATAGAAAAACTACACAACGGAGTTTCTTGCATGCTGGTTGGATCAGCATTATTTGCATCATTCTATTTGGATTGTTAGGCGTCTTTTCTGGCGTGAATGCGATGGTTGATGAAAACTTGAATCAAGCGTTGAGTCGCCTGTTAGGGGCAGGGCCGTTATTGATTCTAAATGCAGCACTGATTATCTCAGCGATGTCGACCTTGGATAGCTCACTCGCCAGCTCTTCAAAGCTATTGGTTATTAATATGGGCCTGTGTAAGCCAAGTATTAATAATGGTCGCAGGGTGATGGTGTTATTTATGTTGGCGGCCTTGGCGTTTGTTTTTTATGGCGATCGTGATTTGTTTAGTGCGGTTGCAGTTAGTGGTACGGCGTCTTTATTTTTAGTGCCAGTGATCTTCTTTAATATCTTTGCGGGTCGCAGTGATATTCCAGTGTGGAGTTTGTTGGCTGGTTTTTCTATTGCACTAGTAGGCGCAGGACTCTACTTCACTGAATCTTCGGCTTATAGCAGCTTGTTAGGAGAGTCGCATAAGTACAACAAACTGCTCTACATTACTATGGCAGTGCTTATCTCAAATATGGCACTGTTTTATCTGGGCACTTTTTTAAGCAGGCTGTTAAGCACTAAGCCTAGGCAATGAAGACTGTGGGTTGTTTACTATTATTCTGATCGTTTTTCTGCCTGCTTGATTAGCAGCTCTGCGCTATTACTCTTGATATGCAAATCACGCTGTGGGAATGGAATCTCGATGCCCGCATTGCCTAATGCAGTTTCAATCTCCCACATGTACATGGCATTCCAAGAGCCAGGTCGGGTGCGGTCATTTTTTGGGTTAAGCCAAATGACCAGTTCGAAATCTAAACTGTTATCGCCAAAGCCAACTAACCAGACCTGTGGCCTACGTTTGTCACCATCATCATAGGTGATATCGACTTTTCGTGAGGCCGCCAACACCACGTCTCTCACCAGTTCTTTGTCTGTGCCATAGGCGACACCAAAGGGAATATGAATGCGAACGATGGATTCGTTTAGGGTGTAGTTGGTGACCTTGGTTGAGATCAGTTCTGAGTTGGGAACAATGATGTCGAGGTTGTCTGGTGTGGTGACAATCGTGCTGCGTACATTGATATCTTTCACGGTGCCACGCAGGCCACTATCTAGCTCGATAAAGTCGCCAACTTTGACGTTATGTTCAAACAGAATAATGATGCCGGAGACAAAATTATTGACCACTGACTGTAGACCAAAACCGACACCGACACTTAATGCGCCTGCGACGATAGCGAGGTTAGTGAAGTTAATGCCAACCGAGCTTAAGGCAGTGACTAGCCCAACGATTATGATGATGTAAAAAAATACGCGGATAATGGTATAAACCGCAGGGGGTACCTTGCCATTGGTCGCAGTGTTTAGGCGTAGAAATAGGGCTTGAGCATAACGCGCAATGACGATGGTCACGATCATGATCAAGATGCCTTGTAGCAGGCTGACCGTGGTTACTGGGGTTTCACCAATCGAAAAGAATTCGTAGAGGAAGAGGTCTGATAGCATTCTCCAAACACCGTGGTCTGGCCAAGTGAAGTCTATAGTGGTGTTGGGTAGCCTTATTTGGAAATCGCTTAGCAATGAATTTACTTCGTTGATGATGGCAAGAGTTACCTTATTTTAGATCTCTAAATGCACGCTGTATATTGAATTTAATCTGAATCTTAGTCGGTAAGGGACTTTAACGGTGCTTCAGCAAGGGTATGAGCTGGTTTTGACTGGTCTAGTGCTATTTCTTATCAAGGTAGGCCAACCGCTTAGTGAAATCATCATGCCAGACTTTAGATAGCGCATCGCATTGCAGTATGGATACGAGGTCAGCACGACGCAGGCCGCGTGCATAGAATAATTGATTGCAACGACTGATCGACCATAGGCTACAACCCGACTCAATCTTTTCTAGCTGCATGCCGGCAGCAATCTCACCTTCTTGTAGCACGCGTAGGTACCAGCCGGTATAGCCGCTGCTGATGACCCAATTCGGCAATCTTTTTTGCTTGAATTTATGTCCTAACTTCCAACAGGGTTGGCGTGGTTGGGTGACTTGTAAAACGGCTTCACCGCATTTAAAGGTATCACCAATCAAGACGCCGTGTTCATCGGCCCCAGAAAGGCATAGGTTTTCGCCAAAGGCACCCTGTGGCTGATTTGGTAGTTGAATGCGTGGTCGTCGTAATAGACCAATACGTTGTTGCCAATGGGCATAGTGTTGTTGTGGGTAGGCATAGACTGCCTTGTCTAAGCCACCATGCACGCTTAAGTCGGCCTGTTGATCGCCCACCAGGTTTTCTTTGTTCAGCCGTATAAGGCCCTGTACGGCTTGCTTTGAAATGGCCGATAGCGTCTCGTCCTGAAAGGCCTTGGGTTTGCCAACGTGGATGCTTTCGATCTTCATTTGAAGGTGCTTTATAGTTGAGTCTACTGAATATGACTCAAGTTTAGCTGTTGCTAGCTGAAATGTATAAGGCTTAGGAAGGGGAGTAGGTGCTTTGTATATTGCAGCACAATTTAGCAGTGAGTAGAGTGCTTGCTTATCACCAGTCGTTATTAATATAAGCTGGTTTAGTTACTGGCTCTATCTCTTGAGTCTGCAACACTTGCAGTAATGACCTCTGCCAACAGCTTGAATTCTTTTTGTCGCGAGCTTGATTTGCGCCAGGCTAATGCGATATCGCGATAGGCGCTGTCTGCCATCCGTTGCGTCTTAATCGAGGTGCCTTGCAGTATGCCGCCATCCACTGCGAGCTCAGGAATAAAGCTGATGCCTAAGTCACCATCCACCATCTTGACGAGGCTATATAAGTC
>DGKH01000063.1:0-3735 GCA_002386945.1 Proteobacteria bacterium UBA4575 | reverse complement strand
AAAATCAACAGATCTAATTCGCCGTCTAATAAAGAGCTATGAATACTATCCGTTTTTCCCTCTTTGATATAAAGGTCAAGTTTGGGGAATTGAGCATATATGTCTTGGAGTGCATGGGGTAGTAGGAAAGGGGCAATGCTCGGAATAATGCCGACTTTCAATGTGCCGGACAAAACCGCTTGGAAATTTCTGCTGATATCCATCAGCGCTTCAACATCAAATAATGCGAGTCGCGCCTGAGAAGCAACGCTGGAGCCTATGCTAGTGAATACCGTGCTACGGCTAGTTCTATCGACTAGCGAGACCTTGAGTAGGGTTTCTAGGTCTTTGATCGCAAGGCTGAATGCCGATTGAGATACATGACATGATTTAGCGGCATGTCCAAAGTGCAGATGCCGTTCTAAGGCAATCAAGTACCTTAACTGCTTGAGTGTGGGGTAGGCCAATAGATAATTTTGATATAGTTAACTGCATATACTTATATCAACAGTGATTAATAATTGCTGTGGCATTTATACCAAAATAGGTGCCTATTTTGTTTTTCGTAATATTAGTGCCGTAATAACTACTGCCATTGAACAAAGGCTGATATAGGCCCACAGGGTATCCAGTAATAACATCGATAGGCCGAGAGAAAGCCAAATAAAAAGAATAACTTTATAAGCGGTTAAAGTGGGTAGTCGTGCGCCATTCTGGAAGGTGTTGATTAGAGGGCCAAAGCTAGGGTGTTGTAACAACCAATGATGAAACCGAGGTGAGGACTTAGCGAAACAAGTGGCGGTCAGTAATACGAATGGTGTGGTTGGTAGTAGTGGCAGAACAATACCTGCTATACCTAAGCCCAAAGAAATGAAGCCTATTATAATTAATAGGCCATGCTTTGTTTGAGTACCCAGACGATTCATTGCAGGGCCAATAATCTATTGGCTTTCGGCTGCAACAACAAGGTTGTGCTGTTCTAAGCCACCTTGCTTACTGAAGGCCTCTTCAGGCATAGGATTTTTATGGGCAAGCTTGAAATCATCACTGCCAACCCAGCTACGGAAAGCGACTTCATCTTCCCATTCGGTTAATACAATATAAGGTGCATCTTCGCTGAGAGGGCGTAAGACCTGCATACGGACAAAACCAGGCTGTTGCTCTATTTGTCCAGCTCGTACTATGAAGCGCTGTTCGAATTCTTCTGCCCATTCGGATCGTAGGTATACTCTATTACTGACAATATGCATGACAACACGTCTTATTGGTTAAGTTCGAAGGGTACTAGTGTGGCAAAGCTAGGCGATTAGCTCCAGCCCTTGTTTGGCCTGAGGGCTTGAAATAGACTGAAGCCTCGTAATTGACGCAAAAAAACCTACATAATTCAGTTTTAGCTGACTTTAGCAGCTTACGAATGACCTAAGAATCGATATGACTAGTCCACATCGCTCGCTACTGGCTAGCCGCCACTTTCTACCTTTGTTTTGTGTCCAATTTCTGGGTGCGTTTAACGATAATATCTTCCGCTTTGCCCTGCTAACACTGATTACCTATCAGTTTAGTCAGACTGAAGGCTTTGATCCGGCAAAGTTGACGATGCTGGCTGCGGGCCTCTTTATCCTACCTTTTTTCTTATTCTCAGCGAGTGCGGGTCTGCTGGCAGATCGGTATTCAAAGACGCTATGTATTCGCTATATCAAACTCTTCGAGCTGCTCATTATGCTCTTTGCGGCCTTAGCGCTAGATCAGCAATGGTGGTATTTACTGTTTTTCTGTCTGGCCTTAACTGGCCTGCAGTCAGCACTCTTTGGCCCGGTAAAGTATGCCATCTTGCCGCAGTTGTTAGCACGTCAGGAATTACTCTCTGGTAACGCCTGGGTGACCGCTGGCACGTTTGTATCGGTGCTCCTAGGGACTATGTTGGGTGGTCTATTGGTTATGGCTGAGAGTGGCCGTCTATGGGTTGCTGTGGTGCTCTGTACGGTGGCTTTGCTCGGTTACCTCGCAAGTCTCTTAATACCTAAAACGCTACCAGCAAATAATCAAACAGCGCTGTCATTTAACTTTATTGCGAGTACCGCGCGAGTGATCAGCAGTGGTTTCGCAAATGCTGAAATTCGCCCGGTGATGTTGGCAATTTCCTGCTTCTGGTTATTTGCCTATGTCATTCAAAGTCAGTTGGCGCCGATGTGTTTACAATTGTTGGCGGCAGATGAAACGGTAACGGTATTATTTTTAACCCTGTTTACGTTAGGTATCGCTACCGGTTGCCTGCTCTGTAGTCGATTGCTAAAAGGCAAGATCAGCCTGCGTTGGGTGCCATTGGCGGCAATCGTCATGTCTTTATTCTGTTTTGATCTATATGTCTTCGTCAGTGCTTATGAAAAAACCATAGGGCCTCTATTGGCGTGGCGCTATATCCTCGCTGAGCCACACTATTGGCGTCTGATCTTAGATATTTTTATGATTGCACTAGCCGCTGGCTTTTATATTGTGCCGCTGTATAGCTATCTGCAACATAGTGTTGATGAGAGTGTGCGTGCACAGGTGATCGCAGCGAATAATATTCTCAATGCCCTGTTTATGGTGACGGCATCGATCCTAGTCATTACGGCACTATCTAGCGGTTTTGATCTAGCCGATATTTTTTTCTTTCTGGCCTTATTTAATTTGAGTGGCGTGTTTTTCATGATTAAAGACATACGAGATTTCTTGACTCGCTTAGACCGTTTCCTGTTACGTCTATTCTTCCGTTTTGAAGTGCGAGGCCTAGAACATTACCCAAAGGACGATACACCGACCGTCATCATCGCCAATCATGTTTCATTTTTAGATGGGCCGTTGCTGGTAGCGGCATTACCTGAGTTACCTGTTTTTGCCATTAATCGGGAAGTGAATCAGAAATGGTGGGCGAGTATGTTTACTCGGTTTTATGAGATGTTCCCATTAGATTCAGCCAAGCCTATGGCGACTAAGAGCCTGATCAAGATGCTACGTCAGGGGCGTAAAGTAGTGATCTTCCCAGAAGGGCGGATCAGTCATACTGGTCATTTGATGAAGCTCTATGATGGGCCGGGTAAGATTGCAGATATCGCTGGCGCACAGTTACTGCCAGTGCGCATTGATGGCGCGCAGTATACGTCCTTCGGCCGTGTGACTGGGGGCAAGAAGTTGCGCTGGTTTACTAAGGTGACGGTCACTATTTGTAAACCGCAGGCCTTAAAAATTGCACCGGAATTACACTCCAAGGCGCGGGTGGCAAGCCTGCGTGATCGTGTCTATCAGGTGATGACTGAGATGATGCTACAAACCTCAGTATCCAAACAAACCCTATTTCAAAGCCTGCAGACTTCACTGCATCGTAATGGCCGTGGCTATGCGATTCTGGAGGATATTAATCGCCAGAGCATCACCTTGGGTAAGATGCAGTTGGCAAGTTTGGTCTTGGCAAATGCCTTACGCCCAATGCTACAGGCTAAACAGCCTGTGGGTGTCTTACTGCCTAACACTATCCCTACAGCAGTTTGCTTTTATGCACTGCAGTCACAGAGTAGGGTGGCGGCGATGCTTAATTTTTCAGTTGGGCGTGCCGCCTTGCGTGCCGCTATAGAAACTGCCGAAATCAAACAGGTGATTAGCTCACGCCGATTTATTCAGTTGGCTGAGTTGGGTGAATTGATAGCTGAGATTGAAGACTTGGTTGATATTATTTATCTGGAAGATGTTAAGACTAAAATTGGTTTGGGGCATAAAGTC
>DGKH01000041.1:20061-21797 GCA_002386945.1 Proteobacteria bacterium UBA4575 | reverse complement strand
AAGACATTCTTATATCAACTATCAAGCGCCATTCGTTTATGAGAATATCACTACACCTGCTTAATTACTGTGTTCACTTTTTTGAGGGAGCTTCACTCTGGCCCCTTTGATTACCTGCTTCAAAAGGATTGGGCGACTATACACCCAAACAACGACTTGCACAGATAGTACATTAACATCTACTTTTAATTACACGTTAAACATGGGGGATTACCTTGAAAATACTTAAGATCAACCGCTTTGAGATCATTTCGCTACTCTCCGGCAACGCATTGCGCGGTATTGAACTCGGTGTCGCCAAGGGCGGATTCTCTAAGCATATGGTGGAAAGCGGTAGATTCCAAGAATTTTATGGTGTTGATGCATATTGCGATGCGCATGACACGCAAGAGTATTTGACGGCCCTGACTACTGTCGGCATTACCCAAAATTACAAGCTGTTGCGTATGTTTTTCAGCGACGCATTGGCATTGTTCCCTGATGGCTACTTCGATTTTATTTATATCGACGGCTACGCCCATACCGGAGAAATGGGTGGCGAAACCATGTTCCAATGGCTCGAAAAACTTAAACTAGGCGGCGTAATTGCTGGCGACGACTACGACTCTGAAAAATGGCCATTTGTTGTCGAGGCGGTCGATCACTTCGCAAGCGTAGTCGGGGGGGAGCTCAAAATAACCAGCCCAGACTTGATTAATTCACGTTCGATCTATGATAAATATCCATCGTGGGTATTGAGCGACCAAGGTCTTAAACGCGGGTTTTCTGCAGACCCAGATATGGCTGTAAATGGTGCGCGATTATTTCGAAATAAAGCAGTCGCCCAACAAGCTAAGCTAAAAAATCCAGTCGTTGCAATTCCACCTGCCAAATTCGCATCAACAACTGCCGGCAGCTCATCAAACCTTTCAAACCAAAAACCAGTTTCTGCACCAGCGGGTTGGCCGCCTAAAGGTAGCAAACCAGCTAAGGAGCTATGCAATAAAGGTAAAGCAAAAATTTTAGTCATTGTGGCTAACGGGCCCACTCACAAGGAGGCTGACCTAGCCAAGCTCAAAGGCCACAATACCATCGACTTAATGACGATCAACAAACCGGATGATCGTATTTGGCCCACCGACTATTGGTTATTTTGCGATCCAGCACTGCAGTCTAGGCACGACCAATACTGGCAAAACTATACTGGCATCACGATCAACACCCGACAGGTCGCTGAAGTAAAATCAAACAATGTAAAACTTCAAACAATAGCGGAGCGCAGCTTCAGCAGCGACTTGGAGGCTGGCGTGCATATTGGCCGCACAAGTACCTATGTTGGACTTCAAGTTGCTATGTACATGAACTATGCCAAGGTATTTGTATTTGGTTGTGACATGAGCCGTGTTAACGGCCTGCTTTATCCGTGGGGTGAAAACCCCGAAGCCCGCAGCGATCTTCGTGAACAACGCTTTGCCAAAGAAGCGCTTAGCTTTCAACACTTCGCCGATAACAGCACGGCGGAACAACGTAACAAAATTGTCTTTTGCTCTCTAGAAAATCCTTGGCCATTCGTACAGCAATTTAACACCATGGATCACAGAGAAGCCGTCGATAACATACTGAGGGCAGCTTCAATCTGACCCTATTGATTTCATGATGGCAAGATGAATGAAATACATTTACAGCGTATTTGAATAAGCCTGATATCGTCTATGGCTATAGCCAGCATCTTTTCTTCCACACGCCATAGCTGCAAC
>DGKH01000041.1:442-19991 GCA_002386945.1 Proteobacteria bacterium UBA4575 | reverse complement strand
GACACGAGGATTTTCAATCCTCTGCTCTACCAACTGAGCTATCTGGCCAAACAGGTGTGGCTAACTTACTGAGGTTGTCTGTGATGGTGAGACCATCCAAAAACCTGATGCTGTAATGACGACTAGTCTGTGTCTGTGGCTATGAAAACCGCGACGGGGTAACTTACGAAATACAGCGGGACATTAAACAGATTCCGGCTTGATACGTCAAGCACTGACATCAAGTACCGGAATCATATTTTGCTTGTTGTAGCGCGAGATTACTCTGTTGGCGCTACGAAGTCGCCCGGCTTGTCTGAGCCTTCGCCAAAGAAGAATTTTTCCATCTCTTCTTCGATGAATTTACGCGCTTTTGGGTCTACTGGAGTCAAACGATACTCATTAATCAGCATGGTTTGGTGGTTAACCCATGCCTGCCAGCCTTCTTTAGACACGTTGTCGTATACTCGCGCGCCCAAATCACCTGGATATGGTGCGAAATCTAGACCTTCGGCCTCTGTTCCTAACTTTACACATTGCACCATTCGAGCCATGCTATCTCCCTATTTTATTAGTCTGGCGTTTAGCCGATTCAAAATCTTTTGCACCGGTGTGGCAATACCACCCGTAGCCGAGCCGTCTTTATACCAGACCCACTGATCCGCTTCCATTACCTGCTCGGGAGCCCCTGTCGTTAGATCCAGTAGTAAAGGCGTGATCTGCAGCCGGAAGTGACTGAAGGTATGACTTAATGGCTCTAACGGCTGCAGGCTGCTACTAGTCGATAGATGCGTTGCAGCCCATTGGCTGGCCTCGTCACTATCGCTGAATTCAGGGAAGCTCAAGAGCCCTCCCCAAATACCGGAATCGGGCCGACGCTGCATGTAAAACTGGTTTTCATCTTTACGAATCAATAACATACAGACTTCTCGCTGCGGGATCTGCTTCTTCGGTTTGGGGGTTGGCAGCTGTTCTTGCAAACCTTGCTGATGGGCTAGACAATCAGCCACCACCGGACATTCTGCACAACGTGGCTGCCGACGTGTACAAAGGGTGGCACCCAAATCCATGATCGCCTGCGTGTAGGCTGCATTATCTCTCTTAGGCGTTAGCTTTTCGGCCAAGGCCCATAATTCTTTCAATACCTTGGCTTGACCATACCAACCCTCGATGGCGGCATGCCGTGCCAGCACACGCTTTACATTGCCATCGAGAATGGCCTGTTGTTGACCATGCGCGATCGACAAGATCGCAGCAGCGGTGGATCGACCAATACCGGGTAGCGCGATCAATTGCTCTAGCTGCTGTGGCATCTGTCCCGCATGTTCTGCGATAACCACCTGTGCAGCTTTATGTAGGTTACGTCCACGTGCGTAGTAACCAAGACCAGACCAATGCTCCAACACCGCATCTTGACTAGCACTGGCGAGGTCTTGAATGCTGGGGAAGCTCTGCATGAAACGCTGAAAGTATGGAATCACCGTTTCAACTTGGGTCTGCTGCAGCATGACCTCTGAGATCCACACACGATAGGCCGATATTTCTTGCTGCCAGGGTAGGTCATGACGGCCATGCCGGTGCGACCATTGCAGTAAGCGTTTAGAAAAAGATTGGGGCATAACCAATGATAACTTTTAACTGTCTGCGTAGTTTAATCGTTAAGCATAAATCACTACTTTTAGTAATAGGGATTGGAGGGTAGTAGATGGCCTAGCCATGACTACTATCCAATCCTGCAATAATGCANNAATCTAAAGCAAACTAAAAAAGTTTTTTCAGTTTATCGCCGAGTAGACCTTTAGCCTTTTCTTGTACTTTCTTTTGAATCTTCTTTTCTACTTTTTCCTTTTGTTTATCGACCAGCTCATTCGCTTTGCTTTTAAGTGCATCTTTCACATCAACACTGTATTGCATATCGTTCCATGGCCCACGCACACGAATCGGTAAACCTACTTTATCTGCGGAACCTGGCAGACCCATCTTTAAAACATAATCGATAGTGCCATTGGCGATGTTGACTTGGCCGCGACCATGACCATCGAGCAATGGGGTTTTTAGTTTGAGATCTTTATTTTGCAATAGACCCGCCGCAATGGTTGCGCTACCTGAGGCCTCTTCGAGTAAAACCTCTTCGCCTGCTGGCTTAGGCGCACGCCCTTTCAGCAAGGCCGCTGCTTGCTCTAAGGCACGGGTTAAACCCTTACTCACCAAGGCGCCATCAGATACCTTAAAGCGCGCATCACCACCTAAGTTTTTACGTAACTGGCTGATGCGTTCGCCGCTGGTATTGACTGCAAACTGCGCCATCGCAACGCCTCGCAGCATAGGTTTTTCAGTTTCCATCACATCATTCATCAAAGGCGCAAGCTGAATGTCTTTTAGCATGCTACTGGCGACATAGCTTGGTCGAGGCTTGCTAACATCAAGTTTAGCCTGGGCATTAATCTGGCCTTGATAAAAATCAGCATCCAATTGCTTGATCTCTAACACACCCGCCTTTGCAACCAGCTTGATTTTCAAGTTTTCTAGAGAGAGACTCGAAACGTTTAACTCGGTCACATCTATCTCACCCAACAGGCTTAAAGAGCGCAGCATTTCAGTCGGCAACGCAATAACCTCATCGCTATTAGTTTGCACCACAGCCTCTGCCGGCTCATCGGTCGCAAGCCATCGATCAAGATTTAATGCTTTACTGGATAGCACAAAGTGAATATTCGGCCGTGAGAACGATTTAATATTTAATGTGCCATCAACCATGTCTTTATCCAAAGTTAAGGTAAATGGATCGAGGCTTATTGACCCTTGTTTCAAGTCGACACTACCATCAGCATTTATTCGCAAGGCAATCTGTCCATTAGGTAGATCAGCCCCATGCGCCGTGATATCAAGCTCTAAGCCTTGCAGTTGATAACGCATGCTAGCGAAGTCAGTACGCGCCTGCGTATCCAATTCTAATTGCAGACGCGTATCATCTTGCTGCACCCCTATTACACTATGAATATGCGTATCATCACCTCGACCTAAGGCACCAGTCTCTAATTCGATTACGTCTATACGCAGGGTGGATTTAGTTTTGTGATCGACATAATGCACCTGGGCATTACTGATCTGAATACCGCCAATCGACATAGCGAGGCCTTGATCTGAATCGTCTGTTTCAGATTCATCTGTTTTCGATTCATGCGCTTCGGATTTCGCCAGATCATCCCAGTTGGTTTTTCCAGAAGCCTTAGTCTCTAGATTAACCTGTAGGCCTTGTAGCTCGATCGTGTCGATCTGAATGTCGCCGGTAAATAACGGTAACAACTCAACACTAGCCGTGGCTTTATCTACCCGTGCAAAGGTCTCTGCTGTAAAGCCAGCCGCGTTACTTAGTTGCGCTGCCCCTAAGGTAATCGCAATCTTAGGAAATAGACTGAAACCAACATCACCATCTAAGACTAGCTCACGGCCAGTCTGTTCTTTAACTAGATCGGTAATGCTTTGCTTGTTTTCATTGGCATCAAACGTCAGCAAGAAAATCGTAGCGGCCGCCACAACAATAAGAAGCGCAACGAGTGCTGCGCCGAATATTAATTTACCTATTTTCATTCATCGCCCCAATGAATTAGTTAGTTGGCATAAAACAGCCCCTCCCAACTGTCATTTAGGGACTGAGTAAAACGTATTATTCTCTAGTCCAAACGCCCGACTTACCGCCTTCTTTTTGTTCTAGTTGAATCGCTTGCATAACCATGCCCCGATCGACTGCCTTACACATATCATAAATCGTCAACAAGGCCACTTGCACAGCGGTTAAGGCTTCCATCTCAACACCAGTGGCGCCACTAGTCTTAACTTGCACGCTACATTCAACCTGTAATTTCTCTACATTGCAGTTGAAATTAACCTTAACTGAGGTCAACTGTAGGGGATGACAGAGTGGAATCAGTTCAGAGGTTTTCTTTGCGGCCATAATGCCAGCAATACGCGCGATACCTAGCACATCACCTTTTTTATGCCCACCCTGTTGGATTAAATCTAGGGTCTCGGCCTGCATCTGGATGCTTCCGGTCGCGATCGCTAGGCGATCTGTCTCGGCTTTACTGCCGATATCGACCATGTGTGCCTCACCGGCTTGATTAAAATGTGTTAATTGACTCACAGCTAACTTATCGTTTAAAAAGAATATCCAAATTATACACCACTTTAAACGCCAAGGTTCTCTACCCGATGACAATAAAAGTCCGTTTTTTTGCTAGCTTACGCGAGAGCGTGAAGCTTGATGAGGTTGACCTAGAGTGGGCTGACACACAAACGCCACATTCCATTTGGGCGCAGCTCACAACCGAAGCACAGCCAGACAATCTGCTCTGCGCGATCAATCAGGAATACAGCACACTAGATACCGATGTGAATGATGGTGATGAAGTCGCCTTTTTCCCACCGGTTACAGGGGGTTAGATTAGTGAATCATGACCTAACGCATGAAGATTTGGAATATACTATTTTCACGATCAACATTAAGTAATAGGCCATTCTGAGATGTCGCAATTGCCGCCTCCATTTGTTCAAAGTCACTCACATCAACTTTATTGATGGCACGGATAATGTCTCCCTTATATAAACCCCAGCTAGCTGCAACCCCAGTTACATCGATAGCATTGACGATAATCACAGTTCCACCCTCAGACTGTTGTCGTGGCTCTTCGATCACAGCAAATTCAACATCCGCAAGTTGCCTTGCAAAACTCTTACCTTGACGCTTAGGCACGTGGCGCTCAAAAATCTCAGCATAAATGCGCCTCACTTTACTATTGCGAAAGAAATCGATTTTTAACTTTTGACCAACGCGTGATAGCCCGATCAGATTTCGAACATCAGCGGCATTTTTAATCTTGACCCCATTCACTCCTACAATCACATCACCTTTGCGCAAGCCCGATTTCTGTGCCGACGAGCCTTTTTCCACCTGCATCACTACCACATCGTTATGACTTTTTAAGGCAGAATCCTGTCCCAGGTCACGGCTAACATTCTGCACACGAAAACCAATAGAGCCACGTTTCAGTCCGCCAAACTCAATCAGCTGCGCGGTGATCTCACGTACCATATTCGTCGGGATGGCAAAACCAATACCGATACTACCTTTACTACTACCGTCACTACCTTTATAGCTAGCGCTAGCGGTATTAATACCAATCAACTGACCGCGCAGATTGACCAAGGCACCACCCGAGTTACCTGGATTAATCGAGGCATCGGTTTGAATAAAATTTTCATAGTCATCTAGACCTAAACCACTACGGCCTAGCGCACTAATAATCCCTGATGTCACTGTTTGACCGAGACCAAATGGATTACCTATAGCAACCACAAAATCACCAACCCGTAACTGAGAGGAGTCAGCCACAGCGATAGCATTTAGTTGCTGCGCCTTAATTTGAATCACAGCGAGATCGGTACGTGGATCAACACCAATAATCTGCGCATTAAATTTACGACCATCTCTGAGCGTAACGACAATATCATCGGCCTGTTCAATAACGTGATGATTAGTCACGACATACCCTTTCTTACTATCTAAGATAACCCCAGAACCACTACCCCTGATAAGGTTTTCACGCTGTTTTTCAGGCCCATCAAGAAAGTTCTTATAGAAAGAATCTTTAAATAAAGGGTTGCGCTCAACCTCGATGCCTGACGTCGCAATGTTGACGACACTCGGTATCGTTGTCTCTAGCATCGGCGCTAGACTAGGCAGGGCTTCACCATCCAGACTTTGTGGCAAGCCAGTCGCTGCAACTTCTAGTGCAAAGAAAAAACCAAACAAGTAACTGGATATTTTCAGCATACGTATCAACCTTTATTCTGAACGTGGATCAAAATCAAAATGTTGCTTCATCGCTTGGTACTGTTGTTTGTCTTCTTCGCTATCAGCACTAGGCACCACGATCGACAACTCGACATAAAAGTCACCTGCTGGCTTACCTGGTAAGCCTCTACCACTGAGGCGCATCTTGCGACCACTTTGCGAGCCTGCCGGTATTTTTAATTCAATTGAACCATTAGGTGTTTGCACCGACACCTTCTCACCCAAGGCTGCTTCCCATGGCGCCAATTTTAACTGGGTGTAAACATCTTTATCTTTCAGTTGATAACGTTCGGTATTGGTCACGGTGATTTCTAAATACAAATCACCTCTAGGCCCACCCCGCATGCTCTGCTCACCTTGACCAGCGAGACGAATTTTCTTACCGCTAGTGATACCTGCTGGAATCTTGACTTGCAACGGGCTACGGCCCGACATACGAATAGTTTTTTCAGCACCACTAAAGGCATCTTCAACGGTGATTCTAAAGCTAGCATTTTGATCTTGGCCGCCACCCTGTCCACGACCAGCACCAGGTCCCCGGCCACCACCAAACACACTTTCGAAGAAATCACTGAAGCCACCTTGTGCGCCTGGGCCACCTTGGAATCCGCCCTGAAATCCACCTTGGCCAGCACCACCCCACCCCGGTGGTGGACGGAACTGTTCACCCGATTTCCAGTTTGCACCAAGCTGGTCATAGCTCTTACGCTTCTGTGCATCTTTCAATACCTCATAGGCTTCACCCAACTCTTTGAAACGATCTTCGGCATTCGCTACCTTACTCACATCGGGATGATACTTGCGCGCCAACCGACGGTAAGACTGTTTAATCTCAGCCTCACTGGCGTCACGTTTGACGTCTAAAATTTTGTAGTAGTCTTTATATTCCATAGATCCCTAATCGATAACAAGGCACAGCCCATGTCTCTAAAACATAAGGGCAAAAGTATAATTTTCTGATGAACTAAACTAACAGACTAGACGAAACTACTTAGTCTCAAACAGCCCAGCTTCACGGTTTTTTTGCACTTGATCGGCATTAAAGATCTGCCCATTCATCGCAACATAAACGCCATGCGGTAACAGTCTTGCCGCCGCCACTGCAAAACCACTATTAAACAGTGCATCACTATCGCGAAAACGTGCCGGTTGCATCGCACCGACCAAGACTATTGTTTTGCCTGTGACGCCTTGCAAGGCTGTTGCAGTTTCGGACATGGTATCGGTGCCATGAGTAATAATAATCCGCTCGCAATCATCCGCAGTAACCGCTGCTACGATCTCGGCGCGATCTTGTTCGTTAATCTCCAAGCTATCCTTTTTCAGGATGCTCTCAATTGCATAATCAAAATCAACATTGGCTTGCGTCATGATCCATTCGATCTGTGGCTCACCGATCTGATAATCGCTAAGTGCATCGAAATAAATCTTGTCAAAGGTACCACCGGTGCAAAAAATCTTGAGATCCATTTAACTCAACTCTGTGACTGTAAAATAAGTAGGTATCAGCATAGACGAAAGCGTTGATTAATCACCTATTAGAAGCGAAACAAGCTACTGCTTTGCGTTACAGGCCGATACACATTGTTCAATATTTTGTATTTGCTTATGTATTGAAGGTGTTATATTTATATTTTTCAATAAGTTGATTGTCCAGCCCCTTACTTACAGCAACATCCCTTTGATTGTAATTCATCAATATAATCTTGAATCTTGCCATGGTGTTTTATTTTATCCAGCTTTTCGTCAATTTCAGAGTGACTGATTTTACAATCCGCTTGTGCATGTATGTACTTCATGTAAGCACCTATAACTCCTCTTTCCAAGCCTGTCAGTCCTCGAATACTGTTATCGGCAGGCAAAATTTCTTCTCCGATGTCTGGCAGAGTAATAACTGGTAGTTTCCTCGGTTCACTTAATGTGAAAATATTTGCGATATTATCGGCAGCGGCGACCCGTTTACTGGGCAATTCATTTCTCGGTATACCTTGCCAGTCCATGATAGTTGCAATGATACTTGTATGATCATAAGGGGTGGAAAATGAGCGAAAAACAGTACCTTCTTCGATCCAGGGAGAAACAATGATTGTAGGTATGCGAACGCCAAACCGGTCAAAATGGAATCCCCTTTTTCCTGGATTACTATTATTATCTGGAGATTTAGCGCCCCAAGGGGGGCTGACATGATCATAAATGCCGCCGTGCTCATCATACGTAACGATCAGAATAGTTTTATTTCTGTCCGGTCCATTGAAAACGGCATTATATATTTTTGCTAAAAACTGATCACCAGCTGAGATATTCGTTGGAGGATGTTCGCTGTTGGGATTACTTGAAGTAATTTTTGTATCGCCGATAAACTTTGGTTCAATAAACGAGTAACTGGGTAAACTCCCAGCTTTGGCATCAGCGATAAAATTTTCAAATCCAAAAAAATGATTATGATATCGAGGGCTCCAGAGTTTAGACATTTTTATTCGAGTCAGTGACGGCAAAAAACCTGAGTCAGAATACACCTTCCAACTTACATCATAATCACTCAGGACATTGAATATAGTTTTGGAATGAAAGACATAATTATCGCTGTTGTTGACATTTCCTTCAGAGGTTCCACTATGTAAAAATGCTCGGTTAGCCAAAGTTTGAGTTGGAACCGAGGCAAACCATCGATCCGATATAGCAAAATTTCTGGCAATAGCACTCAAAACAGGCAATTGTTCTGGAGTATAAGTCTGCATAATATGTGCTGGATTGCTGTCCGGTACAGATGCGTAGTTACGCACAAAGCCATTCATTGGCGCTTTATCACCATATGTCGGTGTCATATTTCCATACAGTTGCTCTGTGACATATTGAAACTCCTCATGAGGATCGGGAGAAGGTACTGTGTAATTATCCGTTCCGAACTTTATGGGAATTGAGGCCGGTTCCTTTCCTTCTATATTTGGATTACTGAAGCTTCCATAGGCGAGACCATCATAGTGATCAGGCGCGCTATCAACAGGCATTATAAATTTTTTAGGGGGCGTATTTTTATCATATAACCAACCAGCTAAATTATCGAATGAACGATTTTCAAGCATTATGACGACAATATTTTCTATCTGAGATAAAATTCTGTGATCAGCGTTTTCTGCTTTTTCATGGGCCCCTCTGTTAGCAGCTGTACAACTAGTCATAAAAAAGCCACTAATTAGTAGTAAAAAAACTATTCTATTCATATTTGCTTACCCGTACCATAAAGCCCTACCTCTAAGAAATGACAATTATTCCAAATTTTGAATCTGCTCACGCATCTGTTCGATCGCAACCTTCATATCGACCGCTGCCTGTGTAGTGACTATATCGGCTGACTTAGAGCCTAGGGTATTCGCCTCACGATTAAATTCTTGCATCAAGAAATCTAGGCGCCGACCAACCGCTTCTTTTTGTTGCAGGATATCTTCTAACTCAGTGAGATGGCTATCGAGTCGATCTAACTCTTCTGCAACATCTAACTTCTGCATTAAGAACACCAGCTCTTGTTCCAGCCGGCCTGGATCCATATCGACATCAAAGTCAGCGATACGTCCTTTGATTTTTTCACGGATAGCTTCCAGTACTAATGGCCGACGTTGACGTACCTGCTGTACTAACTCACGCATCTGTTTTCCGCGTTGTGCGATCAGCTCGGCCATGCGTCCACCTTCAACCTGACGATGCTCAACCAATTCTTGCAGCGCTTGCTTAAACAAGGTCTTACTTTGCACCGCCAGCTGCGCATGGTCTAAGGATTTTTGTGCTACTACACCGGGCCAGCTCAAAAGCTCTAAAGCGGTTGGCGGTGTGCTTTCACTCAAGCTGGCACTGATCACTTCAGCTTGCTGCATCAAGGCATCGAGTAGCGGCTGATTAAGCGAAAGATGGGGCGCCTCTTGGGTCTCACTGCGTAAACGAAAGATACAATCTAGCTTGCCTCTACTCAAGTTTTCTTGCGCTATCTTGCGTAGATCAAATTCTAATGAGCGCAGTTCTTCGGGTAGGCGAAAAGAGGTTTCTAAGTAACGATGATTAATTGAGCGTATTTCCCACACAATCTCAGTCGCATCGTGTTGTGTTTGCACGCGTGAAAATGCGGTCATACTTTTCAGCATTACTTTCTCCAGTCTTTTGATGGCTAACCATGATCTGGCAGATTAACAGAGGGTGGCCTAAAATGCCTTCACCACTATTTTAATCATGACCGCCCCATTTAGCGCATAGTGTTCAAGCTGAATTCTCGTATAATGCGCGCCAGCACATTCAACTGGAGAGATCGATGCGACCTAGCGGCCGAGAAGCAAATCAAGCACGAGAAATTCGTTTTACTCGTAATTACACCAAGCACGCCGAGGGCTCTGTCTTGGTCGAATTCGGCGATACCAAGGTACTCTGCACCGCCTCCATCGAAAACCGTGTGCCACCCTGGATGCGCGATAAAGGCCAAGGCTGGGTGACTGCCGAATACGGTATGTTGCCACGCTCAACCGGCTCACGTATGCCACGTGAGGCCGCCCGCGGTAAGCAATCGGGTCGTACTCAAGAGATTCAACGCCTGATTGGTCGCAGTCTACGCGCCAGTATCGACCTGAAACGTCTAGGTGAGCACACCATCCATATCGACTGTGACGTCTTACAGGCTGATGGTGGTACCCGTACTGCAGCCATCAGCGGCAGCTTTGTTGCCCTACATGATGCGATTAATGCCCTACTTGAAAGTAAGGCGATTACACAATCGCCAATCGACCAATTTGTAGCCTCTGTATCCGTCGGTGTGTTTAATCAGACAGCGGTCCTTGATCTTGATTACGCCGAAGATTCACAGGCCGAGACTGACATGAATGTGGTCATGAATGAGCTCGGTGAGTTTATTGAAGTGCAAGGAACCGCTGAAGGTAAGACCTTTAGTCAGGATGAACTCAGCGCAATGCTGGCCTTAGCCAAAGATGGCATCAGCCACATTATTGAACAGCAAAAGGCATGTCTGAAATAGATCGTAAACAGTTCGTCTTAGCCAGCGGTAATAAAGGCAAGCTGCGTGAAATCTCAGCGATCCTTGCAGCCACAGGCCGAGACCTGCGCGCACAAAGCGAATGGCGGTTAAAAGAGGCCGAGGAAACCGGCCTGACCTTTGTTGAGAACGCCCTGATCAAGGCACGCCATGCGGCAGAGCAGACTGGCTTGATAGCTATCGCCGACGACTCTGGGATTGAGGTCGATGCACTACAAGGCGCACCTGGCATCTATTCGGCACGTTATGCCGGCCCCGGTTGTGATACTGCCGACAATAATAAAAAGTTACTGGCAGCACTTGATGGTGTCGCGACAGAACAACGCAGCGCCCGCTTCCAATGTGTGATCGTCGCCATGCGACACGCCTTAGACCCAACACCTTTGATCTGCAGCGGTCGCTGGGAAGGTCGTATTATGCAGCAGCCTAGTGGTGATGCTGGTTTTGGTTACGACCCAATCTTTTGGGTTAACAGCGAACACTGTGCCGCCGCTGAACTGGCCACCGAACAAAAAAATCGTATCAGTCATAGGGCGCAGGCCTTACAGCAGTTACAGGCCTTATTGCCGACCTGGTTGTCACAGACTTGAGCTCATTGTCAGCAGTGATGAACGAGCCATTGGGTCTCTACATCCACATCCCTTGGTGTTTACATAAATGCGGTTACTGCGATTTTAATTCACACGCAACTGAAGCCAATGCCTTCCCTGAAGCGGACTATGTCCAAGCACTGATTAGTGACTTAATCGCCGGCAAAGACGACCTACAGGGTCGCAGCGTGCGATCGATCTTTATTGGTGGCGGCACCCCTAGCCTATTTTCGGCGCAGGCCATCTCGACCATCTTGGACGCTTGTCAGCAACAGCTAAACCTCAGCAGTGATTGCGAGATCACCCTAGAAACCAACCCAAGCACCTTTGAAGGCGAGAAGTTTGCCGGTTTTAAGTCGGCTGGAGTTAATCGCCTATCCATCGGTGTACAGAGCTTTGATCCAGTGCAGTTAAAAAAATTAGAGCGTATACACGGCCGTGATGAAGCACTGCATACGGTCCATACCGCCCAACAATTAGGTTTTGAGAACATCAATATTGATTTGATGTTTGCCTTACCCGGCCAAACCTTAGAGCAGGCCTTAGACGATGTCGCTCAGGCCTGTGCGCTGGACCTACCGCATTTGTCTTACTATCAGCTGACGATTGAGCCAAACACCCGCTTTCATCGCTTTCCACCAGTGATACCCTCATTAGATCAGGCGGCCGACATACAGGCGGCGGCGATGGCGGCCATTAGTGATGCCGGTTACACGCGCTATGAAGTCTCAGCCTTTAGTCGGCAAGGTGCCGAGTGTGGACATAATCTAAATTATTGGCAGTTTGGTGACTATCTAGGCATCGGTGCAGGCGCCCATAGCAAGCTGACCGTGGGTCATGAGATCAAACGTTTTCAACGTGTGCGCCAACCCGGCAGTTATTTGACGGCGGTGGCAGAGCAAAAACAGGTGATTCAGACGAGATTACTAGGGTCAAATGACCTCATTTTTGAATTCATGTTGAATCAATTGCGTCTGCGCCGTGGTTTCACCGCAGCAGATTTTGAACAGTGCACACAATTGAGCTGGCCGGATACAATCGCACCACAGATCGACCATTTGTTGGCCTTAGGGCACCTGGAGCAGTCAGCAGGCCATTATTTCGCGAGTGAGCACGCCTATCGTTTTCTCGATAGCCTATTACAGGAATTCCTTGTAGAAACGCCATGAATCTAGACTCAGCCCTCAACTCTTGCCCTTATTGTGGCGAAACCATCGAATTTTTTATTGAGCCTTTAGAAGAAATTCAGGAATATTTTGAGGACTGCACGGTTTGCTGTCAGCCAATCCAAATTTTAGTGATTCCTAATATAGAGACTGGCACGCCAGATGTGCGCTTTTTATGCGCAGATGACACGTTTTAAAGCCATTCTTATGAGTGCTCTTTTTATGCTTATACACACGCCACAGAGCCAGTTACAGAATTGCAACAAAAGTCTTTAGCAACATCCTAAATTTAATTGAAAAACTATTTTTTCATATATAAATCAATAACTTATTATCTTGATTAATATGTGTACGATTTAACAAGAAGGCTATATTTACCGAGAAATAATCACATAAGCATATTTCATCCACAGTTTTATCCACAGATTTTGTGGATAAACAATCTTTCTTAGGTAACACAGTAACTTAGCTCTAACTCCGGTTACTTTTGTTGAGAAAGTTTTTCTAGTTAGGCTATTGTCAAAACAACCCATTGTGATCTATGATTTGCGCTCGCGATTTAGGCTAAGAAAATGAAACCAGATACTCATCCAGAATACACAACAACTACTGTTACTTGCAGCTGCGGAGCGACTTTTGAAACTCGCTCAACCTACAGCAACGATGCACTGAGCTTAGACGTATGCGCTAAATGCCATCCGTTCTATACCGGTAAGCAGAAGATGCTTGATACTGCCGGCCAGGTAGACAAGTTCCGTCGCCGCTACGGTAAGTAAGATTGTACGAGCTTTCACAGATACCTATGCTTTAGGTGTCTGTGAAGTTTAAAGCTCACACCCTCTAGGTAATTCCCTCACGATACAAAGACTTAGTCGTTCACCGAGTCCGGCTAGCTGTTATAATTACTCGGTCATTAGCTACCTTCTGATCGCTATGCCTCGCCTCTTTGCACTGCTGCTCCTATCCATCCTTAGCTTCAGCTATGGCTGCGCCTCTAATCCTGTCACCGGAGGTTCTGATCTAGTCCTTATGACCGAAGAGCAAGAGATTGCTATGGGTCGTAAATACCATCAAGAGCTACTAAAGCAGTATCAGGTCTATCAAGACCCCGAATTACAAGCCTATGTCTCGGCCATCGTCGAAGAGCTAGCCAGCAGTAGTCACCGTGATCAATTACTCTTTCATGTCACACTGCTCGATAGTCCACAGGTAAACGCCTTTGCCTTGCCGGGCGGCTACATCTATATCACACGCGGAATCATGGCTTATATGAACTCTGAAGCTGAACTGGCTGGGGTATTAGGGCATGAGATTGGCCATGTCACCGCCAGACATGGCGTACGCCAACATACCGCTTCCACGCTGACCAGCATGCTGGCTAAAATCATCACTTCATCTGTTGGTACTTATGGTGTCTCTGATCTAACTAATGTGGCAGGCACCGCCTTATTACGCGGCTATGGTCGTGAACATGAGTTGGAGGCAGACCGCTTAGGTGCAGAGTATCTTGCCCGTAGTGGTTATGACCCAGAGAAGATGATTGATGTTGTCGCCATCCTCAAATCACAAGAGGAATTTGATAAGCAGTTGGCTGAAGAAGAGAATCGCGAACCACGCGCCTATCACGGTCTATTCTCATCACACCCTAAAAATGATCAGCGACTACAAGAAGTGATTCGTGCCGCCAAGAAATATCGTAGCGAAGACAATATCGATAGACAGGATCGCTTCCTTCAACTGACCGATGGCATGGTGCTTGGCAGTAATACCAGTAATGGCATTACTCGCAATAATCAGTTTTATCATAAAGACTTGGGTATAAGTTTGAGCTTTCCACAGGGTTGGCGCATCGATAATCTAAACGATCGCTTAATCGCCAACAACAAGGACAATGATGGTTTTATTCAGGTCGTATTAAACGATCGTAATAAACGGATGGCACCAAAAGAGTATTTAAAAAAACGTTTCAAAGGCCTACGAGACGGTCAAGAGATTAAGAGTGCCAGCTTTCAGGGCTACACTGGCATCACCTCAGGTAAAACACCTTTTGGTAAACGTAAGATGCGTGTTGCCGCTATCTATCAAGAAAAGAAGGTTTACCTAATTTTTTCTGTAGCTAAGAATGCCATGCTGATGAAACAATATGACCCAGCCTTTCTTGCGACCATCCGCAGCCTGAATAAATTGCGTACCGATCAATTACATCTAGCAGAACCACAACGGATTAAATTGATCACCGCCAAAAAAGGCGACACCTTTGCCAGCTTAGCGAAACACTCCTCGCTCAGTTCACATGCGGAAGAACAATTACGACTACTCAATGGACGCTACCCGACCGGTGAACCAACCGCAGGGCAACAAATTAAAATCGTCGAATAGAATATAGCTATACTAGATTGCTATATCTAATGAAGAGTGCTCATGCCTGCAACTGATGCCTACCTGGTTGATTCCAGTATCTATATTTTTCGTGCTTGGTTTACCCTGCCAGACACCCTACGAAATCAACATGATGAACCGATTAATGCGGTTTATGGTTTCACTGATTTTGTCGCCGGCCTGATTGAACAGCATCAACCAAAGCGTCTCGTATTCGCCTTCGACGAGAGCTTGAGCAGTTCTTTTCGCAACTCTATTTATCCACCCTATAAAGCGAATCGCGATCCAACACCTGACGACCTGAGACGTCAGTTTCAATTTTGTCGCCGCTTTTTAGAGGCACTAGGCTATAACGTAATCAGTAGTGACCGCTATGAAGCCGATGACATCATTGGCACTGCTGCTGCAATTGCACGCAGACAAGGCCATAACGTCACCATCTTGAGTGCAGACAAAGATTTAGCGCAGTTGATTGATAGTGGTGATACCTTTTGGGACTATGCACGCGATAAACGTCTTGATCCAAAACAGATCAAGAAACACTATGGCGTTTATCCAGAACAGATCGCAGATCAACTCGCACTGGCCGGTGACAAGATCGATAACATCCCCGGGGTGCCTGGCATCGGCATGACCACTGCAGCGCGCCTGCTTACCAAGTTCGGTTCAATCGATCAGATGTTAGAGAACATTCCAGCGATTGCAGAGATGAAGATTCGTGGCGCAAAACGCATCATGCAACTGATTCAAGAACATCGCGATATCGTTCTCTTATGTAAACGCTTAACTGAGATTGTCTGTGATGCCGAAGTGGTAGCAGAAGACTTACGCTTACATCGCGCACCCTGCCAGTTAGATGACCTAACTGCTTTATTCGATGAGTTTCAGTTTGGTAGTTTACGCAGAGAACGTTGGCAGAGGCTGCTGGCAGCAGCCTAGTGATAACCGCTTAAGTGCTAACGAGTTAGCATTTAATTTTTCGAACCCATCTCTAACGCTAGTCGGCGTGTCTCATCACACTCTTTATGATGTGCCTGCCAATCATACTCAGCTGTAACCTGTGGCCAGCCTTGCATATGTTGACGTGCAATTTCCGCGATTGCCTGCACATGATGTGGAGTTGAATTTAATGCCGGGATGTATTGGAAATCACCACCACCTGCATCAGTGAAGACCTCACGATTGAGCATGTCCATTTCTTCTAGGGTCTCAACACAATCCGATGAAAACCCTGGGCAGAAGATATCAATAGAGCCCAACTTGTCTTTACCTAGTTTCTCTAAGGTTTCATCGGTATAGGGCTTCAACCACTCTTCGCGACCGAAGCGAGATTGGAAGGTAGTTAGATACTCTTCACTAGACAGGCCTAATTCTTTTGCAATCAAACGCGCAGTTTTATGACACTGACAATGATAGGGATCGCCTTGTAGCAAATATCTTTTGGGTACACCGTGGAAAGAAAATAAAAGTTTCTCACTGCGCTTTTTTTCTTTCCAGTAGTCACTGATTTGTTTGGCACAAGCCTTGATGAAAAGTGGCTGATCACAATATTGATTTATAAAGCGTAGCTCAGGCATCCAACGCATCTTACTCAAAGTCTGCGCTACCGCATCAAACGTAGAGGCCGTGGTTGCAGCTGAATATTGTGGATATAAAGGCATCACTAATAGACGCGTGACGTTCTTTTTCTGCAGCGCATGTAATGTTGATTCAATACTCGGTTGACCATAGCGCATGGCACAGGCGACTTCGATTTCTGTTAGATCGATATCGGCCAAGTACTGCTTCACTGCTGCCGTTTGATCTAGGGTATGTTGCATCAGCGGCGAACCGGCTGGCGTCCAAATCTTGGCATAGGTTTCAGCACTGCGTTTCGGCCGTACATTCAAAATAATCAGATTAAGAATCAGCCACCAGATTGGGCGTGGAATTTCTACTACGCGTGGATCCCAGAGAAATTCTGCCAGATATTTTCGAAGCGCTTTCGGAGTTGCTGCTTCCGGCGTACCTAGGTTTGTTAATAACAAACCAACGCGTGCTGGGTTAGCGTGATCGTAGTCGGGGGTACCGTTGTAAGCCATGGCTGTCAGATCTTGAATGGATGAGTAGTTGGACGGCATAGCATACCGTCTATACAGCCATTTTACGAAAGCTTACTGAGCCTTTTATGTAAAGGGCTTGTACGGGGAAAATGAGCTAATAGAAACCGCATCTGATCGGCCAACACACGCCGTCCCTGTAGATAAATATATTCGGCATGTGTGGGAGTAAACGGTACTGCCAAAAGCTGCATGCCAACTTGTTCTGGTTGATGGTTTGCCTTTCTATTATTGCAACGCTTGCAGGCAGTGACGACATTATTCCAAGTATCTGCACCACCCAAACTAATCGGTGTGACATGGTCACGTGACAAGTCTCGCCCTTGAAAGTCACCACCGCAGTACAGGCAGACATGACCATCCCGCTTAAATAGGGTTTTATTATTCAGTGGAGGAATATAGCGCTCATGCAGAGAGTGATTACTGCCATGGGTGGCAATAATAGAGTTCACTTCTATCATACTTTGCCGTCCACTCAGCGCATTAACGCCACCGTGAACCACATACAATAACTCGCCGCAGGTATAGGCGACCTGCTGAGCATGGTAGAGACGGGCAGCATCTTGATAACTAATCCATTCAAGTGGCATACCCGCAGCATCTGTACGTAAAACCTGTTGCCTGAGAGACTGCATCTTATGAGCTCCAAAGGAGGTATCAGGTTGACACTGTAAAGACCGCATTGCACTCTGACAAGGGTGTGATAATCAGCAAAGTAATAAGGGTTTATTCCCTTTCACACCATTCAGTCGCACCATTCAGCCCGGTTTCGACGCAGAAAAATGGAGTTTGAGAGGTTAAGTTAAAGTGTTTTATGCACAAAGCGTGTTGAATTTGCATGCCTTTAGGACAAATAAGCATAAAAACCTTCATTACCATATAACTAATTGATTTTTAAAGGGATTAATTTTTACGGTACTTATCATTTCAAACTATAATCTATTACAACGGTATTAATTATGTCCCCAGACAAATGTTTCCCACACTTTTATCCACAGGCTTACCCTTGACAGCTAGCCGTATATGACCGATTCCGTACTTATTCAAGTCGCTGTCGATACGCCAGTACGTGGTTTATTCGATTACCGACTGAAATCAGCACAAACAGGGCAGCAGACAGGCGCCCTGATCGGCTGTCGCGTGTTGGTACCTTTTGGCCCTAGAGAGCTGATTGGTGTGATTATCCGTGAGCTGGATGAAGGTCATGAAGTCGCCGTCGATAAACTACGTGACGTGATACAAGTAATTGATGCAACACCGTTACTCGACCCACATTGCATCGAACTATTGCTCTGGTCAGCACGTTATTACCAATATGCCGTAGGTGCTGCGGTATTGACCGCCTTACCGCCCGCATTACGCAAAAATAAGCAGGCTGAAATCAGCCAAAGCAGGGTCTGGTTAGCGCAGGCCGAGGCCGATACAGCTAGTCTTAATCGCGCACCAAAACAGCGCGAAGTCTTTGACTGGCTATCACAACAGCCAACCGGGGCGAACGATAATGCAGTACGGCAACAATTTGGGCCGATCAGCAGCTGTCTCAAGTCATTAGAACAACGTGGATTGATCTTCAATCAACTCAGTGACGCACTAGCAACACAGCAGGCCAGTGAAAAGGCTGTGGCCCTTGCGACACAGGCGCCAGAGTTAACTACAGAACAAGCCCATGCCTACCAGCAAATCGCAGCCACCTTAGATAGCTTTGCCGTACATTTATTAGAGGGCGTAACCGGCAGCGGTAAAACAGAGGTCTACTTTGCCTTAATCGAGCAGATTTTAAACGAGTCAGAACAAGGACATGTATCGGCAGAGCCAGCACAGATCCTCATCATCGTGCCAGAGATTGGGCTCACGCCACAGCTTTTACGCCGCTTAAAAGAGCGCTTTCAAATACCGATAGCGACCCTACATTCGAATATCTCCGAGCAACAACGACAAGACACTTGGCTGCGCATTGGTTTAGGCCAGTATCAGATCATCCTCGGCACACGTCTGTCAGTCTTTACACCGATAGCCAATCTCGCCTTGATTATTATCGATGAGGAACATGATCATTCGCTCAAGCAACAAGAGGGTTTTCTCTATCATGCCCGTGATGTCGCCATCTATCGTGCGCGCATGCTACAAATCCCCATCGTACTGGGTAGTGCAACACCATCGTTAGAGTCCACATTAAACGCAAAACAAGATCGCTATAACCATCTGTTAATGCAGCAGCGCGCACAGGCAACGCCGTTACCGCGTATGCAACTGGTCGATATGCGGGCATTACCGGCACGAGAGATCTTATCGCCAACACTACGCCAGGCGATGCATCGTCACCTAGAGGCAGGCAATCAGGTGATCTTATTTTTGAACCGCCGCGGCTTTGCGCCGGCACTGATCTGCCATGAATGCGCCTGGGTTGCACAATGCAATCGTTGTGATGCCAAGCTAACCTTCCACAGTAATAG
>DGKH01000041.1:0-257 GCA_002386945.1 Proteobacteria bacterium UBA4575 | reverse complement strand
GAACAGATCCTTGAAGATATTCAGGAGCAACGGCACTCGATCATTATTGGCACCCAGATTTTATCTAAAGGGCATGATTTCCCACGTGTCTCTCTGGTCGGTGTGCTGGATATTGATTACGGCATCTTTAGTGCTGATTACCGCGCCTTGGAGCACAGTGCGCAGTTACTGACTCAAGTTGCGGGGCGTAGCGGTAGACGTAAAGAGCAGGGTGAAGTGGTGATACAAAGCCATGCACCCGATCATCCGCTGCTGCA
>DGKH01000046.1:281-12607 GCA_002386945.1 Proteobacteria bacterium UBA4575 | reverse complement strand
TTTTTATTCTTTTCCAAAGCGAAGTAATCAACAATATTCTGAGCAACCACTGGCCCAACATCGTCAATCAACAATAACTGTTCCAAATCAGCCTGCATCAAGGCATCCAGTTCTTGCACAAAATGTTCTGCTAGAGCAGTTGCAGTGGCCTCACCTACTTCACGAATACCCAAGGCATAAATGAAACGTGAGCATTGTGTCTCTCGACTGTTGGCAATAGCGGCCACTAAATTGCGTGCAGACTTTTCAGCCATACGATCTAAATCAGCTAATGGTTGCCACTGCAGGCGATAAAGATCATCCAACTCACGCACAAGATCTTGTTCTACCAACTGATCAATCAGTTTGTCACCGAGACCTTCAATATCCATCGCTTTACGCGAAGCATAATGTTTTAACGCCCCTTTACGCTGTGCCGGGCAAGTGAAACCACCACTACATCGGACAACAGCTAGTCCTTCAAGCTGCTGCAATGGGCTGGCGCACTCTGGGCAGGCCTCTGGTAGTTGCACGCTTTGAGTGTTACTTGGTCTACGCGCCAAGACTACTTTCACCACCTCTGGAATCACATCTCCGGCCCTACGCACGATGACACTATCACCCACTCTGACATCTTTACGTCGGACTTCATCCATATTATGTAAGGTCGCATTACTGACGGTTACACCACCGACGAAGACTGGTTCTAGACGTGCCACCGGAGTGATCGCCCCCGTCCGGCCCACTTGAAACTCGATTTCTCGCACCTGTGTCAGCTCTTCTTGTGCTGGAAATTTATGTGCAGTGGCCCAACGTGGTGCACGCGAAACATAGCCTAACTCGTCTTGTAGTGCGATTGAATCTATCTTGTAGACAATGCCATCAATCTCATAATCTAACCGTTCTCTTTTGTCCGCCATTTTTTGATAATAACGATAGCAATCAGCAGCACCGTTCAACTGCTCAATTAAAGGGTTCACGCGCAATCCCCACGATTGCAAATGCTGCAATACAGAAAAATGCTGCTGCGGAATAAAGTCTTCTGAAACCGTTCCCAAAGAATAGAAAAAAACTTCTATTGGCCTTGCTGCAGTAATGCTTGGATCTAATTGACGCAAACTACCTGCTGCGGCATTCCGTGGATTTACAAACTCTTTCTCTTCACGCTCACGCGCCTGTGCATTTAGTCGCTGAAAACCACCTTTTGAAATGAACACCTCACCACGCACTTCCAATCGTCGTGGGAAATCATCACCCTGCAAGCAGAGAGGGATTGAACGTATGGTACGAGCATTCTCAGTGATATCCTCACCGACCTGACCGTCACCACGTGTTGCTGCACGTATTAGCTGACCATCTTCATATAGAACACTAATGGCCAAACCATCTAACTTTGGCTCTCCGACATAGGCCAGCGTTTGATCTTCACCCAGGCGTTTACGCAAGCGCTCATCAAAGGCCTGTAATTCTTCTTCACTAAAGACGTTGCCCAAAGACAACATAGGGCGTTCATGCTTGATTTGTTGAAATGCATTTAAGGCCTGACCAGCAACGCGTTGACTGGGGGAATCTGAACTAATCAGGGTCGGATCAGAGGCTTCTATTGTCAGCAACTCTCGCATCAAGCGATCATATTCGGCATCAGGCACACTAGGATCATCTAGTACATAGTATTGATAGTCGTAGTCACGAATCGTACTACGCAATTGCTCTAGAGCTTGTTTGTTAGAAACTCCCACAGATACTTAACCGGCACGCAGACTAAATAACTGCACGTGCTCCTTTAGACTCATCAAGGTATCGTCATTCATTAATTGGCGGCGATCATCAAGCACTTCACCATTACAGAACGTGGCAAAACGACAGGCATGCTCGTACATAATATTAAAGGCTTTCAAGCCGTCTTCAGGCCCTGGCAATCGCAGGATAAAGATCAATCCCTGCGTCATGAATAGATCCATATTTTCTGGGTCAAAGGCACCCGGTTTAAACATGTTTAAAACGCAATACATGCTATGCGCCTGATCTTGCAGTTTTACATTAAGGTGATACGCACCCATATCACCATACTCAAGCTCTAGCTCCACCATCATTTGTTCGATCACTGGGCCACTAAAGGCTTCTCCATCCAGCGCAACAACATGTAAGACCACGATCTTCTCACTGTCATCGATCTCTTCATTACGGCTTTTAGTCACCACTGTTTTACCTTCAACAGTTGGGTTCTTACGCTCCTCTTGGCGTTTAACTATTGCCTGTTCGCGCAAGTCTTGACTGACATCCTGAAATTCATCTCGCATATCCTCAGGCACTGCAACAGGTTCCTGCTCATCGAAGGAATCAAAGTCCGGTATATCATCAAGAAAGGTGTCATCTTCTTCAAAGATATTCACAATATCGTCGTTGCGACTACCGCGATACCAGATATACAGCACGACAATAATCAGTAACCCAATTACGATCATTAATAGTCTTAGCTCTAACGCAGACACAACGTACTCCCGCTCAGTAGTTAGACTTAGTTTGCATTTGCCATTTCAGCAGCAGCGTCAATATCTACTGACACTAAACGTGAAACACCAGGCTCATGCATGGTCACACCCATCAAATGATCAGCGTACTCCATCGTCGTTTTATTATGTGTAATAAAGACAAACTGAACTTGATCACTCATATCCTTAATCAAGTCACAGAATCGACCAACGTTAGCATCATCTAATGGCGCATCAACCTCATCGAGCAAACAGAACGGCGCTGGATTCAATTCAAAAATCGCCAACACCAGAGCAACCGCAGTCAATGCTTTCTCGCCACCCGACAGTAACTGGATAGACGATACTCGCTTGCCTGGTGGACGCGCCATAATGACAACACCTGCCGTCAATAGATCGTCACCGACCATTTCAAGATAGGCACTGCCATTAGGGAATAAGCGTGGGTACATTCTTTGAATATGCGCATTCACACGATCAAAAGTATCCTTGAAACGATCCTTTGTTTCACGGTCAATCTTACGCATAGCACCTTCTAAGGTTTCTAAGGCTTTAGTTAAGTCTTCATGCTGTGAATCTAAATACTCTTTACGTTCGCTCTGTTCTTTAAACTCATCGATAGCGGCTAAATTAATAGGCCCTAAACGGTTAATCTTAGCTTCCAGATCGCTAACGTTTTGCTCCCACTGCTCTAAAGAAGCCTCTTCAGCTAATTGCTCAGTTAGTTCTTCATGCGTGAAGTCAAAGCCCTGTAGTTGCTCTTCGATAGTCTGTGCACGAACCTTAGATTCCTGCGAGTCCATTTGTATTTGATTTAATTTCTCACGCTGTTCACCAGTTTCTTGGTCAATCGCCATTCGTTGTTCTTCAGCAGCACGAATCGACTGTTCCAAGGCAGCTAAGGCCTCACGCTCTTTCTGTAGCGACTGCTCAACCTCAACTCTACTGGCAAGCTCAGATTTCAACTGACTACTCATTTCCTCAATCGGCTTATCTACTTCGCCAATCTGACTGCTAAGTTCTTCTACACGTTGTTTCGACTGAGTCATCTGTTGGCCAATACGTTCAATCGCTGAGGTTGAAGTGGCTAAGCGCGTACGCCCAGACTCAATTTCCAGCTGTAGTGCATGGCGACGGTTTTGCAATTCGGTACTCTGTGCACGTGCTTGCTCTAGTGCAACGATCAAACCATCTTTGCGTTCAGCAAGCTCTTCTCGATTACGCAGATAACCATCTAAACTAGTTTGCGCTAAGGCACGCTCATCGGTTGCCTGCTCTAGTTGTCGCTGATAACCCGCGAGTAATTCATTTGCCTCATCAATAAGATTAGACAATGAGCTATTACGTTGTTGCCAATGATCAATAGCCGTCTTTTGTCTTTGTAGGCCAGCCTTACTTTCAGTATGTAACTGAAAGGCCTGGTTATGCGCCTGCTGTGCCTGCTCTCGTGCTTGTTCGTTTTGCTGTAGCTGTTGTTTAGTCGCTAACAGCTGAGACTGTAATGTCTCAATCTTAGATTCTTGAGTACTGAGCTTAGACTGCAGCTCAGTAATATTGGCTTTGCGATTTAAAACACCCTGTTCTTGATCATCTGCTTTACTGAAGCGTAGCCATGAGGCGCTCATCCAGATGCCATCAGCTGTAATCACTGACTGATGTGCCGCCAAACGATTACGCATCGCCAAGGCCTCACTTAGACTAGTGGCAATGAAGACATGATCTAGTTGTGAACTCAGCGCTAGTGAACTTTTCACCTTGCTCGCTAACGTTTCAGCATTAATCGAGCCATCCGAGGTATTGGAACTGTCATAACACATCACCTGAGCTGGCTGATCGACCTGAATGTTATTTGCGACTGCTGCAATATCTGAGGTGCAAACGGCCTCTAAATAGCCTTGTAAGGCTGTTTCAACCGCACTCTCCCAGTCTGCTTCCACTTCGATCTGATCGATTAGGATCGGTGCATCACTTAACTGATTTTGTTCAATCCATGTCGCTTCCTGCTGCCCCTGTAAGGCTGCTTTTTGCAACGCTTGCAAGGTAGTCAGTTCTTCACGGAAACCACGTCTATCGGTTTCCATTTGCTCTAACTGTTGGTTTTCCTGATTGAGCTGGCTGCGGGTATTATCAATCTCAGTGATACGTTGCTGTAATTCAGTTTGACGTGTGTTGAGCTCTTCTTCTCTCTGCTTCAGGGCCGCTGTAGCAGGCTCCAGATCACTCGCCTGCTGGTCTTGTGAGTGCAGATTCCGCTCATCAATAAATTTCTGTTGGCGTTGACGGGTTTGATCAATCTGTTGTTGTAGCGAAGACATTTGTTGTGTCTGTCGCTCTACTTGATGACTTGGCTTGCTAATGTCTGACATCAGTGCATCCCATGACTCACGCCATGTTCGCTCTGCGCCTTGTGAGCTTGTTAGCTTTTCAGATGCAGCAGCAACCTCGACCTCTAGCTGTTGCAAGGCCTCTACCTTCTCTTCGGTTATTACTCGAACGCTAGCCTGCTCTTCATGCTGCTGCTTTAACTCAGCCTGCATGTGATCAATTTGTGACGTTAAGTCTTGCAGTTCACGCTGCTGTCTTTGCTTACTTTCAGTCGCATGTTGTATGGCTTGCTCTAATCGTGAGATTTCAGATCCAATCTCATAGAACTTGCCTTGTACTGCGTTTACTTTCTCATTACTAGTCGAGTGCTGTTCTCGCTGCTTCTCTAAAGTCGCTTCAATCGCTCGTAATCGCGCTACACTTTCTTCTAAGGCGGTCTGCTTTGATTCGAGAATGGCTTGCTGCTGGACTAATTCTTTCTGCAGTTTTTGCAACTTTAATAGTAATAGCTCGGCCTTGGTACGGCGCTCTTCACCCTTTAAGGTTTTATATCTTTCAGCTGTATTGGCTTGTCGTTTTAAACGGGCAATCTGCTTAGTGATCTCATCGATCAAATCATTCAGGCGGTCTAAGTTTTCACGTGTATGGCGAATTCGATTTTCAGTTTCGCGACGACGTTCCTTATATTTGGAGATACCAGCCGCTTCTTCTAGATAAACGCGCAGCTCTTCAGGTTTCGCATCAATCAAACGCGAAATCATACCCTGCTCGATAATGGCATAACTGCGTGGGCCTAGACCTGTACCTAAAAAGATATCGACTACATCACGCCGGCGACAGCTGCTTCCGTTTAGAAAGTATTTTGATTGACCATCACGTGCGACTTGGCGACGCACTGCAATTTCTGAATAGGAGGCATATTGACCACCAACCTTACCTGCTGAGTTATCGAACACCAGCTCAATACTCGCCTGACCTACCGGTTGACGGCCACTAGAACCCTTAAAGATCACATCATCTAAGGTTTCACCACGGATGTGTTTACTGCTCGCACCCATGACCCAGCGGATGGCATCTACGATATTCGATTTGCCACAACCATTTGGCCCTACAATACCGACCATATCGCTAGGGAAAACTAAAGTTGTTGGGTCTACAAAGGACTTGAAGCCCGCCATTTTAACTTTACGAAGACGCATTAAATCTAATCCAGTAAGATAGGCGCGATTCACCTAACTGTTGAGAATGTAATGTCAAAAGAGTCTACAAGTATCCTAGATACCTTCGAGAATCCTGAACCAAACCGTGACTATACCATCAGGATTACTATTCCAGAATTTACTTGTTTGTGCCCGCTAACTGGACAGCCAGATTTTGCTCAATTTTTGCTCGAATATGTCTCTGACCAACGCAATGTAGAGCTTAAGTCCCTGAAATTATACATGGGGTCTTACCGTAATGTAGGAGCCTTTCACGAGGCGGTAACAAATAAAATCCTAAATGACTTGGCCACCCTAACGGAGCCTCGATTTATGCGCCTAACGGCCAACTGGAACGTCCGAGGCGGTATTTATACCTCTGTCACCGTAGAGCATCGCAAGCCTGGCTGGAAACCGGAAGATTTGGTTGAGTTAGCCCAGAGCGATTTAGGCTAATTCATTATAAAATGGCTCTAGAATGAGACATTTATTGCTAGGTCTGGGCTTATTGCGACACCCTAAGCTACGTCGCTTTGTACTCATCCCCTTACTGATCAATAGCCTGCTATTAGGTTCCACCCTCTGGTGGGCTATGACTTCATTATTTAGCTACCTAGAAAGCCTATTACCCGCGTGGTTAGCCTGGGCTCAATGGCTCATCCTGCCGGTCGTTTTTATCGGCTTCAGTCTCTTTATTTTTCAGGTGTTTGGACTGGTTGCCAATCTGATTGCAGCGCCCTTCAATAATCTATTATCTGAACGTGCCGAGCATCTCTTACGACCAGAGGGAGTAGAGATAAGTACTAATCAGCAGTCTGTCTTTAAAAGGGCCTTTTCTGACGTACAAAAAGAGTTTCAAAAGCTGCGCTATTTCTTATTGCGTGCAGCCCCCTTAATTATCTTGTTTTTTATCCCAGGGCTAAACCTAATCGCCAGTCTGCTGTGGTTTGTTTTTTCAGCATGGATGCTCAGCCTAGAATACTTGGATTACCCTTTATCCAATCATGATCGCAACTTCCAACAAAGCCGTGTTTGGGTCAAACAAAATCGTGGAATCTGTTGGCGCTTTGGCTTTAGCGCCAGCCTCTTGAGCTTAATCCCGGTACTGAATTTTCTATTGATGCCGGCGGCAGTGGTTGCAGCAACTGCGATATATAGTGAAGTGACCAGCGATCAAAGATTTGCTGATTAATACATGCTGATGGGTTTAAGCCAATAGTGAAGCTATAAACTGCGCTAGCCGTCGCATCCCTTCAGCTAAGCGATCCTCGCTCGTAGTGTAAGCAAGACGCACGAATTCATTCGCTCGGTATTGTCCAAAATCACAACCTGGAGTAATCGCTAAGGCCTGTTCTTGTAATAACTGCTGACAGAAAACAAAACTATCCACCTGCAATTTGGCGATATTCACATACACATAGAATGCACCTTGCGGCATACAACTCACGGCCAAACCCATATCCGCTAATGCTTGGCAGACGAAGTCTCGCCGCGTATGAAATTGCTGTCGTCGCTGCTCTAGAATAGCCTGTGTGTCTTGATTGAAAGCAGCTATAGCGGCGTGCTGTGAGATCGTTGAGGCAGCCAGATAACTATTCTGTGCAATCGCATCAAGTGCAGGGATATGTTGCTTAGCTGCTGTTAACCAACCTAGCCGCCAACCCGTCATCCCAAAGAACTTAGAAAAACTATTCAGCACTAAGACATTATCTGCAGCACCTGCGAGGGTGTTATTTTCACCGGCATACACTAGACCTTGATAGATCTCATCGACAATCAGGTAAGCATCTCGCTGTTCTAAGAATTTAGCAATGCGTTTGAGCTCATCAGCATCACACAGGGTGCCAGTAGGATTTGAAGGGCTTGCCACCATCACCGCTGCAATCCCTTGTTGCCAATGACGCTCGACCAATTCCAATGTGATTTGAAACTGAGTGCTCTCATCCACTGCCACGGCAACACGCTCAGCACCCTGTATACGTGATAGATTCGCATAACAGGGATAGCTAGGATCACATAACATGATTTTTTTCTTATCTTGCAGTAGGGCTGCAAACAACAGTTGTAAGGCACCTGAGGCACCTGGCGTGATGATAATTTCATCCGCATCGACCTGTGCTGAAAACCGACTCTGATAGTACTCACTAACCGCATGGCGTAATTCAGGCAGGCCCTGCGCCGAGGTATAGTGAGTCGCTCCTGCCTGCAGTGCTTGCATGCCGGCTTGAATGATAGGCTCTGGTGTTGGGAAATCAGGTTCACCAATTTCCATATGCACTACGTCGATACCCTGCGCTTCCATTTGCTTGCAACGCGCAAGAATATCCATCACATGAAATGGCTGTACGTTGGTGCTAAGAACCTTCGACATACACTTAACCTATACGAATCTAACGACGCTTATGCTTCATAATACGTTCGCGCTTTTTGAGCTGTCTTGCAGTCAAAATATTACGCTTACCAGCAAACGGGTTTTCCGAGTTGCGCAGCAAGAAGCGGACTGGCGTACCAACTAACTTAAATGACTTACGGAAATGATTTTCTAAATACCGTAAATAAGTGGGTGGCAGCTTATTAGTTTGATTACCAAACAGGACAAAGGTTGGAGGATAAGATCCACCTTGATGCATGTAGCGTAGTTTAATACGTCGGCCATGAATCATCGGTGGTGGATTTGCAATGACTGCTCTTTCCAATACCTTATTCAGTTCAGATGTCGTCACATCCAGAGCGGCACTTTTATTTGCCAGCATCACGGCATGCATTAACTTTTTCAGCCCGATTTTTTTCTTCGCTGAGATATTAATCTTCTGCACATAGGTCAGATAACGATACTTGGTATCCACGGTATAATCTAAGACCGTATAATCATCCTTACTCGCACTATCTGTTTTGTTGATCGCAAGCACACAAGCACGCCCTTCACGCAGGGCTATCTCTAATAGTGTGCTGTCTTGGTCAGCCAGACCTTCCAGTAAATCAACAACACAGATAACAACATGGGCTGAGGCCACTGAAGACAAGGTCTGTACGATACTAAATTTCTCTACCGTTTCTTTCACCTTAACCCTACGTCGCACACCAGCAGTATCAATCAGCTCATATTGATGATTATCAAATTCAAATGGGATGGTGACGCTGTCACGTGTAGTACCAGGAATGGCTGAGGTAATCAGTCGATCTTCTCGCAGCAAGGCATTAATCAGGGTAGATTTCCCAGCGTTTGGTCTACCGATAACAGCGATCCGAGTAGCACCAGAATCAGTCATTGGCAGCAGGTCTTCCTCGCTAGCCTCAGGCAGCAAGGCCTCTAATAAAGGCTGCACTCCACGGCCCGTTCTAGCCGCAATTGGAAACACTTCATCGGCGCTGATTTGATAGAAATCAGAAGCAGCAGTAGCTGCGTTTTCACTGTCGATTTTATTCACAACCAGATAAAAATTAATGCTCTTCTTACGTAGATCAGCAATAATATTTAAATCTTCTGGGACTAAACCTTGCTTCGAATCGACCAATAACAAGACGATGGCAGCCTCTTCAATCGCCAAATCAGTCTGTGCTTGCATGCCTTCATCAAGCTCATTTTCCTGATCTGCAATACCGCCAGTATCAACAACAACACAAGACCTTTCATAACGATCACAGAATCCGTATTTACGGTCTCGCGTTAGTCCTGGGAAATCAGCAACGAGGGCATCACGACTACGCGTGAGAAAGTTAAATAGAGTCGACTTTCCAACATTCGGTCGACCAATGAGGGCAATTAAAGGGCGCATGATAACTAATTCAGTGAGATAACTAGAGCCTAATACTAGGCGATAGGCTAGTTATTGGGTGCCTGCGAGTAAGCTGCAAACCTTCCGGTAATATCTGTAATGTATCCAATCCCTTCATCACTGGGACTAGCAAAGCTAGATAGGGCTCGCTTTGCAATCTTGGCTCGGCCAACAAATCGGCCGTCTTTTTTGGCTAATAGATGAAGATAGCCCTCAAAATCACCAACCATGACAACAGCACCGATGGAAATCGGTAATGAAGCCTGTCGGTATAATAATTTTTCTTGCTTCCACTCAGTCGTGCCGGTGTAGCGCTGTAAGGCCCAAACCTGACTATCTCGATCTGATAGATAGATAAGCTGCCCATCACTGGTCACGCCAGAAATAGAAGCAATATCCCGTGTCCAGAGTACTTTACCAGTAGTGCGTGCAACGGCTACCACTCTCCCATGGTAACTGGCAGCAAAAACCAGATCATCATCAACTGCAATAACACCGTCTAGATCAACTAAACGATCTAGCTCAGTACGCCCCGAGGGTATAGATACCCGTACATCCCAGAGCATACGACCACTTTGTAGATCTAATGCCAACAACTTGCCATTATCAAACCCAGCGTAAACCGTGCCTTTATGAATAACTGGACGACTTGCACCACGAATGGTTAAAGCTGGTGGTGTTTCGTTTACTTGCCAGACTTTTTTACCACTAAGCAATTCGATAGCATAAACTCGATTATCATTGGTCCGAATTACGACCATGTCGGAATCAGCTGCTGAAACCGCAAGCACTTCACTACTAAGTTCCACCGCCCAAAGTAAGCTACCATCAGCTGCACTATAGGCAGATAAATTACCTTCTCCATCACCTACGACAATAGTCTCGGCATTACCGCCAACACCACCACTAATACCGTTATCTATTTTGTTAGACCAGAGCGTCTCACCGGTTGCTATGTCATACCGTGTGATCTTTGAATTATTATCAGCAAAGAAAAATCCTTTTGGGTCTAGCAAAGGAGTCAATGTACTGGCTGATGTATCGTTACTGCCGCCACCAGACCGATCCCAATGCTCGTAGACACTACGTTCTTTGGTGAAATCAACCAACAGTGCTGGTTCACGCAATTCGATTACGACTTCATCGTCATCATCACCGAAGAAGGGAATATAGCTACACCCGGACACAAGTAAGACCGCGATGCTGCCGATAAACAGCCTAAGATAAGATTTTATTAAAATATTCACTGCCGTATTCACCACTGACTAAGTCCTTAAGACTTAGTGACTAGACCTAGATTGTCTTGTTTCATCTGGATAAAACGAACATCACCGCTATCCGCTGACTGAAGTGCCTCTTGATACGCACCGTATGCCGCTTGCTTATCGCCTTTTTGCAGCCATAAATCACCTTTCAATTCAGCCACCAGAGAACTATAGGCCTGTGGGTAATCTTGGTTTAAAAGCGCTTCAACCTGTACTAATTCACCTTCTACAAGCAATACCCGAGCTAGTCTTATACTAGCAACAGTGACTAATGCATCTTGATCTGAATTAGCAACCACCCAATGTAGGTTCTCAGCTGCAGCTGCGTAATCTTCCTTTTGTACCGACACTTTAGCCAGCATCAGGGCGCCTAAAGTAGCGTAGGATGATTCACTATAATTTTCTTTAAGATCAGTCGCTTGCAATGCAATCGCCTCTAGATCTTGGAGTAGGATAGCACCGCGTATCTCATTGAATTTATCCGAACCCGCTAGAGTGTGGAGGTCTTGTTGCTGACCCCAGTATTTCCAGCCGAAAATACTAGCAATACCAATTATTCCGCCACCGATGACGGATTTACCATTCTTCTTCCACCAAGCCTTCAGGGCTTCGACTTGTTCTTCTTCGGTTTCGTATTCAGCCACGCTGCTATACTCCTAAACTGTTCTCGGTAATCTGCATCACTAGTTGATCCAGCGACAATTGCTGTTGCGGTTGATCCTGCTGCAAGAATTTAACGGTAACTAAGCCACTTTCTAGCTCACTTTCACCGAGTATTAGGGCAACTTGCGCGCCCGAGCGGTCTGCCCGCTTCATCTGCGACTTGATACTACCACCCCCACAGTTCATCTGAACAGTAAATGTTGGCTGCTGCTGGCGAATACGTTCTGCTAACGCGAATGCAGCCGCAGTACTACCTTCTCCAACTGCGACCAAATAGGCCGAAAGTTTAGGGGCTTGATCTGCCATTTGGTCTTCTACTAAGCTAAATAACCGCTCTATCCCGATAGCAAAGCCAGCTGCCGGTGTTGCACGAGCACCTAATTGCTCAACTAAGCCATCATAGCGCCCGCCTGCACAGACCGTACCCTGTGCGCCTAATGAGTTAGATACCCATTCAAAAACCGTCCGATTGTAGTAATCCAAGCCACGCACTAAAGTGGGATTAACATGGAAAGGAATCGACAATGCAGTCAACTGTGTCTTCAACTGTTCAAAATGCTCTAAGGCTTCCTGATCGAGATAATCCATCAACAACGGTGCCGATTTAACCACGGCTTGGACTTCAGG
>DGKH01000046.1:0-225 GCA_002386945.1 Proteobacteria bacterium UBA4575 | reverse complement strand
TTAGTTTGCAATCGACCACGTGCATCTTCATCTAAACGATCATGATGATCACTCAGGTATTCAATCAACTTACTGCGATGTTCAGCTCGTGCTGCTGGGTCACCTAGAGTATTAATTTGTAATTCCAACTGCTCGAGTGGCAGACCCAGTACACGCCAGATGGATCGTGATAACAGGATTAATTCAGCGTCCATATCGGGCCCGCCAAAACCAAAGGTCTCTACA
>DGKH01000035.1:13720-14736 GCA_002386945.1 Proteobacteria bacterium UBA4575 | reverse complement strand
ACAATGTTACGGTTACTGTGCTGGGCACTAAGGGGAGTCAAGTTCGGCTCGGTGTGAATGCACCACGTGATGTTAGCGTGCATCGAGAAGAGATCTATGAGCGCATTCAAAAGGAAAAAGAAGTAGGGGAATAGAGTAGATAAAAGCGGGTAGCTTTTGCTCTACCTACAACGAGCCTAGTATTTTTTATACGCTAGACTTGATTATGTGTCGGTTTCAGCAGAAAATCCGCCTCTGCTTATATTTATTTCGTAGTTCTATCGCAAATATCTACTGCACACGGAGAAGTGGCCGAGCGGCTGAAGGCGCTCCCCTGCTAAGGGAGTATAGGGTTTATAGCTCTATCGAGGGTTCGAATCCCTCCTTCTCCGCCATTATTAAGGGAATAATCTAGATTCCTCTTATGATGGTGGTGCAATTAGTCATTACACCTGTAGTGCTATCGTCTCGTCAGAGGCAAATCCTCCATTTCATCATCGCAAATCCATTTTCAGGCTATATAGACCTAATCTTGCAAGATTAATGTCTCGCTAAGAGCTAGTCTCGTTATATGGCTGTCTATGTTTATCCTAAAGAATGAGTCTGATATCGTTCTGTTGAGATTAATTTCTGCTTAGACCTAAAGGATTTTATGCGATGACTACCCCAAAAATTGGTAATAAGGCCCCAGACTTCACCTTGGCAGCTACTGGCGAGCAAAAAATTAAGCTCTCTAGTCTACGTGGTGCCCCTGTCGTGCTTTATTTCTATCCAAAGGATGCTACCCCTGGTTGCACGCAAGAAGGGCTAGACTTCACGGCCTCAATCGCTGAGTTTGAGCGACTTAAGGTAACTATTCTTGGTCTTTCCCGTGATTCAGTCGCCTCACATGAGAAATTTAAGCTCAAGCAAGGTTTCGCCTTTGACTTACTCTCAGATAGTGAGGAAAAAGCATGTCGTCTCTATGATGTGATTAAAGAAAAGAATATGTATGGCAAGAAGGTTATGGGTATTGAGCGCAGTACTTTCTTGATAGA
>DGKH01000035.1:8170-13580 GCA_002386945.1 Proteobacteria bacterium UBA4575 | reverse complement strand
GAATTCCGCATAATGCGCGCCTACTTGAAATAACGCGCCCGTAGCTCAGCTGGATAGAGTACTTGGCTACGAACTAAGGGGTCGGGAGTTCGAATCTCTCCGGGCGCACCATTTCTATCAATTTTCAGATCTAGTCCATTCATACGTTCCTAAGTCCGTCTAAATCTTCTACTATATCCTCGAGTCTTAATTGTATGGCTGAAGAGTCTAAGTCTGTACGATAGTGACATGATTAATAGGTTACTCAGATATTGCGCCTGTAGCTCAGCTGGATAGAGTACCTGGCTTCGAACCAGGTGGTCGGGGGTTCGAATCCCTCCGGGCGCACCATATAAACTGTTGATTTAGTTAGAGAGATCCCCTTTATTTCTTTCCCGTTTTTCCAAATATTAGAAAGTCCACCTAACTTTCCGTCTAATGTCGTTTAATTTTTCCAAGATTTAGAACACGACTTACAATATATTAAGATGGCCTAATGCATTAACTAACGGAGTTAGCCATGTCTGATACAGATATTCAGCCCTTAGAAGAACAACAACTCAATGTATTTGGTGAGAAATTATTAGAATGTAGTTGTCAGCCAATGACGGGATTCTATCGTGATGGATTGTGTCGTACGCACGCTCAAGATTTTGGTTCACACACGGTATGTGCTCAAGTAACGACAGCATTTCTGGAATATTCTTTGGCACAGGGTAATGACCTGATTACGCCTAGGCCAGAGCATGGCTTTGACGGCTTAAAGCCAGGTGATCGTTGGTGTCTCTGTGCAGCGCGTTGGAAAGAGGCTTATATGGAAGGTAAGGCACCGCTGGTAGTGCTTGAGGCAACACACAATGCCGCTTTAAATATCGTGCCTTTGGACTATTTGAAAAAACATGCACTCGACTTGGTTTAGTTTCAATGGCTTTAGTCTGGCATAAGGTAACCGCTGAGGCAGAGTATAAAGTCTGTCTAGCGGGTAACTCTATTCGGCTCTATCGTAATGCCGTCCTACATAGCCAGTGGAATCCTAAAGATCCATTCAAAGGCCAGCTCTGGGAGCTGTTCCTACTCAGTAGCTTTGATCCGCAACGTGTCCCTAAAAAAGTACTACTGCTAGGCCTAGGTGGTGGCGCCGTAGTGAAACTGCTTCAACGTTTTTTCCCAACGATAGAGATTGATGCGATTGAACTGGATAGGAATCATATCAGCGTAGCCAAACGGTTTTTTAGCGTCGATAAGGGGCATTGCAATGTGATACATGCTGAAGCCGATGAATGGCTGAGACAGAACCGCTCCGGGCGTTACGATTTAATTATTGATGATGTTTTTCATGAAAAAAATGGTGAGCCTTTCCGTGCCATTAGCTACCAGCAGGCCCATTTGCGTAGACTATTAGGCAGACTGACGAAGGAAGGTGTTTTGGTTGTGAATTTTGCCGATGCAAAAGAATGGAAAGATGCACGGGCTGCATTCCGTGAGCTAGCAATGGCGGCTGACTTTAATATTGGGCTGGCAGTGCAAGGTCAATATCAAAATCGTATAGCGCATATTTCACGACGGGATTTGGAGGCTAATCAGTTACGGCAGCAACTGCAGGCCTGTCGCTTGACGAAATTCTTGAAATATTGGCGCGATGAAACCTTTCAGTATCGCTTAGTGCATCGGAGTAAGTCTTAATGCGTGGTTATGTTCCGCCAGACCCTGCCGGTGGTGTCTCACAGGAACACTTTGCTGTGGTCTATGTGCCGCGTAGTAAGCGCCATCGATTTGCCGCTAACTGCGTAACACTCTGTGCCACTAAAGAGGAGGCCTTGGCGGTGCAGGAGCCTGAGACTAAACGCCATGCTGCAGTTGTTCTAGGACCATCGAAGTCATCTGAAGGACAGTTTATCTACTATCTAGTGCAATGGCTCTAGCGCTTCAGCCGAGAGCCTAATACAAGCAGTTATTTTGGTTGGTAGCTGTCAGCGACTCGGTAATACAAGGTGCGCACTTCATTCTCGTCCATCATAATCACTCTGGACTGTAACTCACCAAGACCGCTGACATATTCATATAAATGGGGCTTAGTGATATCTTGACGGTTCATAGAAATAAAGATCACTGGATGACTTTGCCAATCACTAGGCTGAGTCCATTGCTCATACATAGTGGCTGGTTCACCAATCGCATTGCGGGATAGGATATTGTCTTTGCGCTTATCACTATCATAGAAGTTGAGTGCGCTAGCGATAGACCATTTACTTAAACTGATGACTACCGGGCGTTTGCCTGTGGCTGCTTCGACTTCATGTTCTAACGCCGTAACCTCATGCGCAGTAGCACGCCAAAAATAGTGATTGGCCAGAGGTAATTTCACGCCTGGCGGTGGACCAAAGGTGGATATATGTAAGAGGCCACCATAAAGCATACAGAGGATAGCAATCGAATACAGAGTCGCCTTGCGCAGGCCTGTCGATAGCGCCGGAAGTTGTTGATTGCTGCTTGGGCTAAGTAGATAAGCCATAAAAGGGACTGCCAGTAACCAGATAGGGGCGGTCCAATGAAAGCGTGGGTAATGCGTCAGACTGAAGTATATAAATACCGCTAAAGGCAAAGCTAAAAAGGACAGCACAAAGTGTCGATAGTCTGCATTGCTAGGCGTCGCTGTAGCCACGCGCATTGATGGCAATTTGAATAGGGCTTTGACTGCAAGGTAGAAGCCGATCGGGCTGAGCAGGATCAGGCTATGTAACAGCAGGTAATGTGTCGAAAACTCAATGTCGCGATCAAGGCGGCGTACGGTTTGAAAGCTAAAAGAACTCCAGTCAGTCTGATAATTCCAAAACAATACAGGCATAAAGATCACTAGCGAACAGACTGCTGCAATATAAACCCGTGGATTACCAAACCAATGCCGTGCACTGGTTTTGAATAACATCAGTAGCAAGATACCAGGTAATAAAAGCACCAAGGTATATTTGGATAACATGCCGAGTCCAAGCACTAGGCCAAATGGCAGCCAGGCATCCTGTCGGTTTTGTAAGAAGATGCGCGCAAGAAAATATAAGGACGCCATCCAAAAGGTTATTTGTAGGCTATCAGTAGTCGCAAAGAAGCCGGTGCTGAAAAAGATGGGTAAGCTTGCTAGCAACAGGCAGCTAATAAATGCGGTAGTACGGTCAAATAACAAACTCGTCAGCCTGAAGCCAAACCATAGGGTCACTAATCCGGCGATGAAGAACGGCAGACGCACAGCAAATTCATTATCACCAAAGATGCCACAGCTGAGCGCAATCAGCCACGCTAATAGGGGAGGGTGATCAAGATAAGACCAGTCTAAATGTTGTGCATAAGACCAGTAATAGGCCTCGTCTGGGATTAGTTCACTACTACCTAGGTAGAGAAAGCGCAGGGTAATTAAGAAGCCGACGGTTGCGGTGCTAATAACTCGCCAGTTGATTGAGTTCATGCCGCTGGCATTTTTATGGCCAAAGACGATAAAGGAAGCGCCAAAATAATTCACTATTGCCGCGGCGACAATTGCGGGATAGATAGCTAAGTGTGCGCTTATGCCCCAACTGACTAATAGACTGATAACGCCGCCACGCAGGGATAATGCGAGTAGGCCAAAAAATAGATATTTACTCGCGTTATCCAGCCAGCCTGATATCGACCCATGTCGATGCTGATAAGACCACTTAGAGTTCAGTGCGAAGTTAGATAAGGCAGCAATGATGAAACTTAATACATGGGCATTGCCAATAGCGACGCCTTGCGAAGTCATTAAACTGAAGCTGAATGCATCAATGAATACGCCCAGTATGCCGACTAGGGCGAAGCGGCCAGCCGTCTTACCGCTGACATTACCACCACTTAACTCAAGTAAGCGTTGCATGTATTGAATCATGACAGCGCTACCTAGCTTTGATTCACCGGCAACACGGTCAGTGAATACGATAGGGACTTCTTTTACGCGGAGCTGGTCTAAGCCTGCGACCATCAGTTCAAGTAGGACTTTGTAACCCTTGGCCTCGCCAGCAATATGCTGAAAAGATTCTTTGCGGCAGGCGAAAAATCCTGAGGTGGTGTCTTTGACGTCAGATATGATTCTAGCTGGCAAGCCACCAAACCAAGATAAAAATCGTCGATGAACTGGCCAGTCGGCAATGCCACCATCTTGGACATAGCGACTCCCTACAGAGAGATCATGAGTGCCGTCTACTAACGGCTGTAATAGCTCAGGGATCTTCTCACTCGGATGGCTCAGGTCAGCATCCATCACGAGTACAAAATCAGTTTGACTATGCTCGGCACCGTCGATGACTGATTGCGTTAAGTCGCGAGGCCCGGTGCGTTGTAAGACACTTACATTAGCTTGTTTATGCTGCCATTGATGGACCTTGGCGACGGTCTGGTCGTTTGATTGGTCATCGACAAAAAGGATTTTCAGATCACAGACCGGTGATGACACAGCATTTAGCTGTTGCATCAGGGCATCTATATTTCCCTCTTCGTTAAGCGTAGGGATTACAATGGTCGCACTGCGCATGAGGGCTAACTATCCTTAATCAATTCGGTGGGTCTGCATATCTGAAATAATAGACATTGTTATTATGCCTTTGCCTTGCGGGCAGCAGTATAACACTCTGCCTGCACTTTCTAAGGGCTAGTTTTGATCCTAGCTTAAGGTGTTGAGTAAGAATAAATAATGGTAATAGCTGGTGCGCTTTGACCATGCTTAATCAAGAGCTAAGTATCTGTATTTGGCGCAAAAATGTTATTATACCCTGAATTAGATGGCGGCTAGCCCGTAAAATAAGCGGTAAGACGGGCTGCGGTGACACAATAAATGGCTTTAGCATAGCGATTCGCATCGTATGCAAGCCCTGAAATAAGATTCAAAGAGTCAGGAATTTCTCCCAGAACCCATAATGAAATCTCCCAAACATATAGAACAAGCAAGTTTCTACAGTAGCATCCCAGAAGTGGTGGTCTTGCCTGCAGCAACAGCTTCGTCTAAGCCGCCTGTGCGCATTTTTCTAGGTTCTGAAGACGCCCAATACCGAGCAGAACGCGTATTTATCTATTCGATAGAAAAGGTGCGTGACCTAAATCGCTGTTATGAAATTCATATCATGAAAAACATAACTGGTTTTGATCGCTCAAGCTGGCGTACTGGCTTTACTTGTTATCGATATGCTATCCCTAGTCTTGCTGGTGGTATGGGACGTGCTATTTATAACGACGTCGACCAAATTTATTTACAAGATCCTGCTCTATTATTTGATGCCGAGATGGGTGAACACGCCTATCTAGCTGTAGCGGCCAATGATACCTCTGTCATGTTGATCGACTGTGAGCGTATGTTGCCCCTATGGAATCTAGAGGCAGCTCAGCAGGAGTCAAAGAAAGAATTAAATCAGCGTGGCGCAGCGCAAAAAGG
>DGKH01000035.1:3572-8085 GCA_002386945.1 Proteobacteria bacterium UBA4575 | reverse complement strand
CCTTGGCAGCCCAGTCCAGGAAGTTATTCATATCATCCACATAGTTTAGGTCATCTCTGGTTTGATCTGGAGAAGAGTGCAATCCATGAGGGTTATCAGAACTTTACTGTAGCGCAAGCCAGTGTGGCTTTTACTGCCTTGCAAAAGTTACATGCTAAAAAACAAGATCCAGTAGAACTAGCATCAGATACAGCAATGGTAACAGTCAGTCTGGGACAAGCAGCATTAGCTGGAAACACCTTGGATCTGGCGGATGACTTTAGTGACAGTTCAAATAATAAATTAGGGCAATTGAAGACATTGCGTTGCTCACAATTGATAGCGCGTAATTTACTCGAACGTGTGCCACAAGTTGATGTCGGTTGGCTGCTGCGTAGTTTATTTGCCGCAACTAATGAAGGCTTGGAATTATTCGTTGAATATAAAGATGAGTCAGTGATGTTAGCTGATGGCTTTGGTCTAGAGCGTAATCGACAATCAGCAGACTGGTGGCGTGAACAAATTCTGGAGAGTGCAAACGCATTCCCATCGTTACAGTGGAAGCTGAATTTTCAGAGACCTACAAAGACAGGTGTGGAGAATATCCATTACCAATCAGGTAACCATGCTCAGGTACAGAGTGCGTGGATATTAACTACTCATCGTAAAGGCGACAATGCACAGTTAGAGAAATTAGGTGCTGAGCTAGGTTGGAATTGCCAGGTTAGACCACTACATTTTCGTCTAATCAATCATATTCCAAATTATTTTCTGGGGGCTAGTCTACTCGGTATTAGCTCTGAATCAGCAGCTAGTCTTAAGGCTGAAGAATGGCCAGATTATGTCTTGTCTTCTGGTCGTCGAGCGGCACCGATTGCGCGCTGGATTAAACAGGCATCAGGCGGTAAAACACGATTGATCCATATTGGTCGCCCGTGGTGTGCGTTAAAGCATTTTGATTTGGTTATTACTACACCACAGTATCAACTGCCACTACGTAGTAATGTGATCCATAACTGCCTACCATTTAATAGTATTTCTAGTGGCCGTATGGTGGCTGATAAAACCGATCTATTGCCACAGTTGTCAGCATGTCCAGGGCCTTACTTGAGCGTAGTTATTGGTGGGCCAAGTCGGCCATATATCATCAACCAAAGTGCCATGAAAAAAATGGCTCAGTCAGTAGATGAGTTGGCAAAAAGAAATGGGCAGTCAGTTTTGATCTGTACTAGTCCACGGACACCAAAGAATGCATTAGGTTGGTTTAGAGCGGAACTAAGAAGTCGTAATATTGCCTTTGAGTGGAAGCCTGAACAACAACAAAACCCCTATGTTGGTTGTCTCTCACTGGCTGATAGCGTTGTAGTGACAGGCGATAGCGTCTCTATGATTAGTGAAATCTGCAAACTGAAGAAGCAGGTTTATGTCCAGCGCTTGCCGAAAAAGTTCGATATTCTGATGACATTGACTCGGGGCTTTCAATGGATTGCACTTTATCAGCAGAAGACCGCAAGTTATCGCGGGACACCTAAGCAACAAAATTTTTTGGCGCGGTTATTGGATCAGTTTATTGCAAATGGCTGGATGACATCTGTGCGAGATTTAGATGGATTCTTAGAGAATATGGAAGTACGAAAACATATCCGTTATTTGGATGAGATTGCAGAGACAACAGAGACAACAGATAATGATTTTGTACTCATGGATGAGCCTGATGCTGAATTATTGGATACCGTATCCTTTATTTCAAAGCAATTGAATTACCGTAGTTAACCGACCTGTAATGATGCAGCTTTGGGACCCCAAGAAATGAAATATCTTAATCAATCAGTGATAAAAGAATTAGATGCGCAGGCGTATCAAACAACAGCACCTTATCCTTGGCTGGGTATCTCTGAGTTTATTCAAGCTGAGCGGTATCAAGCGCTGCTTGACTCGATGCCAGAAACCACACTTTTCGATGAGAATTTTGGTCATAAACGCAAGTTTGGTCAGGCAAGCCATGATCGTTTAGCCCTGGAATATCATTCTGGTTTGGCACTGTCACCTGCATGGAAAGAGTTTATGCAAGAGCTGACGTCAGACCATTACAAGCAATTTATTAAACGTATGACAGGAATGAATCGAATAGACCTTCGTTTTCATTGGCATTATACCCCCCGTGGCTGTTCGGTATCACCACACTGCGATGCAATGCGTAAGATTGGGTCTCACATCTTCTATTTTAATACGACTGAAGAGTGGCAAGCAGAGTGGGGTGGTGATACTTTAATTCTAGATGATGGTGGTGAGTTTAAGCGCCAATCAAGTCCGAAGTTTTCTGATTTCAAAAGTGCACAGCGAGCCAATGCAACTGGTAACAACAGTCTGTTGTTTTCACGTAATGGTAATAGCTGGCATGGCGTCGAAGAGATCACCTGTCCGGAAGGACAATACCGAAAGGTCTTTATAGTGGTGGTTAACAAACTGAGCTTCAGACGCAGTCTACGTAATATCTTTAGTCGATAAGTGCTTAAGTAGTCTTACGACTCGGCGCGGTAATGGACTCGTGATCGCTGATTAAATCGGTCAATAGACTAGGTTTAATACGTTTCATTTTATTGCGTAGGAATAGGCTTTTTAACCATCGTGCTCGGAAGCAGAGCAGCACGAATAGGTAATAATTATAAAAATCGGGCGTCTCGTTCGTGCGCATTTCAGCAATAATCTGCTCGAACTGCTCCTGTGTCATCCAGGTTGTATGCGCCTTAGCTAAGCCAAACCCGATTAGACGGTTGTCTTGCAGGCTTTCCACATCAATAGCGACTAAGCGGTTACTGCCTTTCTCTTGTACAAAGTTTTTCAGTAAAGCATCGGTGTAATCTAAGCCAACCCAGGCTTTTTCAGGTGCACTGCTTAATAATAAATGACGCAGCTGTTCATGTTCATGCTCGGAAAACAGTTCCATATCCATCAGAAATTCTAGGTCGATTAATGCCGCACCAACAAAGTTTTCAGGATCCTTTGACTTAGAAGCACGTTGATAGAGATAAGAATAGAATGCTGTGATCTGTTGAATGAAGTGTGAATCAATTTTTTTGACGATATCACCTGCTACAAATTCAACCCAGATCTCGTTTTCATAACGAATTAAAGTCTTTGGGAAATAGCGGCTTCTAGCGACCTGTGCCAAAAGGTCTTGCATATGAATAGGTGTGTAGTTGTCGATACAGGTAATGCGTTTGTATTGTTTCTTACCGAGACTGACAAAACTAACATCCATACGTTTCAGCAGTACTCCCGTGCTGCTACGAAAATAGCTGAATATGCGCTTACTCAAGGAGTAGGCGGCTTTTTGCTTACGTGCGCGACTTGGATTCATAGTGAATAGTAATTCTATTTGGATTTTTATGGTAATGAATCGCCATCAGTTTCTCTACTAATTTTATTTCATGACTTCCTATGTCGCTTCTTCATCAGGCTGGCATTTGGGATTGTAATCTATAAATTAGCCATATCTCGACCTAAGCCGTACAATGTTAATCTATATTTTTTCTAAGCAGAGCGCCTTTCCCAGCGTCTTTTTCTAATATATGAGTACTTCAGCCCCAAGAGTGACGGTGTTTATTCCCGTCTATAACCGTGAACGTTATCTAGCCGAGACTATTGATAGCGTATTGGCACAAAGTTTCACTGATTTTGAAGTGGTGCTGGTGGATGATGGCTCAGTCGATCGTTCGATTGAGATTATTGAAGCCTATCAAGATCCGCGTATTCGCCTTTTCCGTAATGAGAAAAATCTAGGTATTCCTAGAACGCGTAATCGGGGTCTAGAGGAAGCTAGGGGCGAGTTTGTCGCCATACTGGATAGCGATGATATTATGCTGCCTACGCGCTTACAGACGCAGGTGGACTACTTTGATGCCCATTCGGAGTGTGTCGGATTAGGTTCTTGGAGTAAGTATATAAATGCAGAGGGTAAGATTATCAAGCAACTCTGTACCCGTCCTATTAGTCATAAAAAGATTAAAGTAAGTCTTTTGTTTCACTGCGCTATTCATAATAGAACTTTTATGGCTCGCGCCTCAGTCTTAAAAGAGCTTGGCTATAACAATGATTTTGCACGTTGCCAGGATTATGAGCTATTAATGCGCCTGTCAGATTTTGGTGAGTTTCATAATTTACCGAAACGCTTAGTCTTAGGTCGTAAACATGACGAGCAAATCACTTTTAATACATCCACTATTGGTGATGAGAAAAAGTGTCTTATTGCAGCGGATGCCTTACGTAAACTAAGTATAGAGTTTACATCGCAAGACTTGCAGCGGCACATCTGTATTGCGCGACCCAAAGCATTGACTGAATCTGATCCAGATTTCTTTTTATGGGCGGCAGACTGGTTACAGCGGTTGCTGCAGGCTAATCGAGATAAGCGGATTTATAATCAGACAGCAATGGCACAGATTGTTTTTAAGATGTGGATACGGATAGCGATTAAAGGATGGCGTATCCCAGGACTGCCTAAAACCTATGTGCTAAATCGACGTTTGAATTC
>DGKH01000035.1:0-3496 GCA_002386945.1 Proteobacteria bacterium UBA4575 | reverse complement strand
TGTTCGCGGCTATGTGCTGCGCTCACACTACAACGTAATAGGCAGCTGCTATTTGGTGTTGCTGGAGGGAATACCACATTGACGTAGATACCTTGGTCAAATAAAGCCTGCCACATGAGTAGGGCATTCTCTTTTTCGCCAGCATTAACCGCAATTACTGGGCCTATCTCTGGCCCTAATTCAAAGCCCATAGCATCTAAGCCTTGATATAAAAAAGTAGCGTTATCCCATAACTGCTTTTGTAGTTCTGGGCGTGCACGCATGATGCGTAGGGCAGCACGTACCGAGCCTATAGTTGCTGGTGATGGTGAAGCAGTGAAGACATAGGGGCGGCTAGAGAAGCGAACAGCTTCCAGTTCAGCATGGCGGCTAACACAGAAGCCTCCTAAGCCAGCTAGACTTTTACTGAAAGTGCCGGTTATGAAATCGATATCATCTTCTACACCAAGATCCTCGGCTAGACCTCTGCCGGTTGCACCTAGTACACCTAGTGAATGGGCTTCATCCAGCATAAGTAAGGCATCATATTTCTTTTTAACTTCAACGATCTCACGTAGGGCTGCTTTGTCACCTAACATGCTGTAGAGACCTTCAGTAATGATCAAGGCATTTGCACTGTCATCACCTAGGCGGCGTAAACGTTTGTCGAGGTCAGCTGCATTGTTGTGTCGAAAATGGATAATGCTAGCGCCACTGAGTTTGCAGCCATCATAGATAGAGGCATGGCAATGCTCATCTAAAAAGATAGTATTCTCAGGGCCAACTAACGAACAGATCATCCCAAGATTTGCGACATAACCGGTTGAGAACACGATGCAATGACCTACACCATAAAAATCGGCCAAGTCACTCTCTAGGGCCAGATGGTCAGCATAAGAGCCATTCGCCATACGTGAACCGGTTGTACCCGTACCATACTGGCGTGCTGCTTCATGTCCCGCTTCAATACACTCTTCTTCAAAAGTGAGGCCTAAGTAATTATTAGTACCAACTAGGATCTTTTTACTGCCACCAATTTCGCCTTCAGTCGCAGAATAGATGCGTTCGATTCTGGAGCCAATTGGGCTACCATTCTCGTTGATTAAACCTGTGGTTTGTTCAGCGATTGCGCTGAGTTTTTGCATGATGCTCATAATTATGCCGAGCCTATGATTTTATTGATTTCTGTAACTAGGTCTTGAATGTCATTAACTTCAGGTAAGACATTCAGCGGAATAGAGATATCAAAATGATCTTCAAGATTCATCATTAGCTCCATGACCTTAACCGAATCTAGTTCTAAGTCTTTCATTAATGTCGACTGAGGCGTGATTTCGATATTCTCTGGAGCGAAAGGGCTTAGGATCTCAATGACGTCCTGTAGGGTTTTATCTTCAGCTGAGGGCATGTGTTTCTCTTCAATTATTTCTTTGGCTGTACATTATTTGTATATGGAGAGGATCCCTTGATTCAAGGGTATCTCTGCAATCCAGTTCTCTGCAGCCCGTTCTGGTGCTGCGACCCAGTTGGAAAACCTCAATTCAGAGAGCTTTTCTGGCGTCAGCATAGGGCTTTTACCTAGTATGCGACAGATTACCACATTAACTCTCGCGGCGGTTTCAAGCAATAGTGCAGGTAGGGCGAGCATACGAATCTGACGTCGGAATATAGTGCTGCCCATGCTGCGTATGTCATGCCAGGAATAACCATTCTCATGGCCATCATCTGGTTCAATGACTTTATGCAGGCTGAGTTGATTTAAGCTGTGGCTAACAATGAGTTGTGCTAGATCGTTGATGTGGATTAAAGAGAATCGATTATCTGCTTTGCATGGCAGCCATAAGATGCCTCTTTGCATCCAATCGAATACCGGTCTCATTTCTTGATCATGGCCACCATAAATAGCAGGGGGTCTAATAATGCTCCATGGGCCTGGGTAGTTGTTTTGAATATATTGCTCAGCTTCATATTTACTCTTTGAGTAATGTGAAAGCTGTGGTTGACGGCTGGCGAGAGAGGATATCTGGATGAAATGAACAATTGTTTGAGACTGCTTGCATGCATCAACTAGTGCCATAGTCCCATGCACATTGTCCTTTTCAAACTCACTATAGACTTCACCACGTACGCGACCAGCGCAATGTATTAAAGCGGTTACGCCAAGTAGCAGTTGGTCTAGGTGTGGCCCTGGCTGCAGGCTGCCTTGAATCACTTCAAGCTGATTATTGTCTAGCAGTGGAGGCTGCTGAAAAGTTTGCGGATTACGGACAAGGACACGAACTTTGTGTCCTGCTGCAATTAGATTTTGTAATAGGCTTTGGCCGACAAAACCACTAGCACCAGTTAGAGCAACAATCTTATTTGATGTGACTGTGTCGGTCACGATTGAGCTACTAGAATACTAGGGATAATTTGGAGATTAGATCGCTGATTTAGCAGTGCTACTGTGATCAGTCTCCGCAAGATAACCTTCACTAATACCATTTTGTTCCATGTAATCACGACGTGCTGCTGAACGGGACAGTTTGCCTGAGGATGTTCGTGGCAACGTGTGAGGTGCAACTAGTTTAACAAAACAACGCACGCCAACTCCGTTGATGACGGCGGTCTCTATACGCTCAATTAGATCTTTGCGGTTTTCTTCATCTCGATTTCGACATTGCACCACCACTACAACCGTGGTGTCACCATCAAAGTTTGGTGCAGAAAATGCCAACGCATCACCGGTCCTGATTTCTGGCTGTTGTTCAGCAATTGCTTCGATATCTTGAGGCCAGATGTTACGGCCATTAACAATAATCAGATCTTTTTCTCGGCCTGTAATAAAGACACTGCCATCGATCATGAAACCGATATCACCTGTGTTTAACCAGCCGTTCTGTAAAGTGCGTGCAGTCTCTTCCGTATTGTCAAAGTAATGTGACATGACGCTAGGTCCTGAGACATGAATCACACCGATACTGCTATCTGCTAGGGCATTACCTTCGTGATCACGAATTTCCATGGTGTGTTCCGGCAGCGCTTTACCGCAATCAATAAATTGAGCGATGCGGGTGCTCTCTGCAGGGTCTGCCATAACGACGAGATTTTCTTCGGCTAACTTGTCACCATCAACCGTTATAATGTTGAGTGGCTTATCAATATCAGCAAAGCTGACAGCAAGTGTGCACTCGGCCATGCCATAGCAAGGTAAGAAGGCTTTTGCGTCGAAGCCGCAATTGGCTAGGATTTTTGCAAAACGCAACATGGGTTCAGGGCGAATTGTTTCAGCACCAATACCAGCGACACGCCAATTGCTGAGGTCGTAATCTTTACAAACAGCCTCACGTAGTCTGCGTTCTACTAATTCATAGCCAAATGGCGGGCTGAATGAAATGGTAGATTTGTTTTGCGACATGATTTCTAACCAACGCCTAGGACGCATAGCAAAATCACGGGTGTCTAAGTAATCAACAGAAGTTTGTGAGGCGACAGGCGCCAGCATCTGACCGACTAAGCCCATGTCATGGTAAAACGG
>DGKH01000003.1:18602-25143 GCA_002386945.1 Proteobacteria bacterium UBA4575 | reverse complement strand
GAAGATTGGGATAAATTTAACCTGTGGCAATATGGATCTAAGGTCGATAACGTCGTTACACGCGCGTATTCAATGGCTAATTATCCAGAAGAAGAAGGCTTAATTATGCTCAATGTGCGTATTGCAACGCCGCCACCAAAAGCAGGTAAGGATATTCCACCTGGCATCATGTCCTCTTATATCTACAGTCTGAAAGAGGGTGATAAAGTCACTATTTCAGGGCCTTTTGGTGAGTTTTTTGCTCGAGAAACACAGAATGAAATGATCTTTATTGGTGGTGGTGCTGGCATGGCGCCGATGCGCTCACACATTTTTGATCAGTTGAAACGGTTAAATAGTCAGCGCAAGATAAGCTTCTGGTACGGTGCGCGTAGTAAGCGTGAAATGTTCTTTGATGATGATTTTGATCAATTACAAGCAAGTAATGAGAACTTTCATAGATATGTTGCCTTATCTGATCCGCAAGAGGAAGATAATTGGCAGGGTTATACTGGGTTTATTCATGAAGTGCTTTTTGAAGAGTATCTGAAAGATCACCCGGCGCCAGAAGATTGTGAGTTCTATATTTGTGGGCCACCGATGATGAATGCAGCTGTGGTCAACATGCTGGAAGGGTTGGGTGTTGAGAAAGAAAATATCTTACTGGACGACTTTGGTGGTTAGATGATGCAAACCCTACTAATAACTACATTGGTGTTTGTTCTAGTCTTTATGGCGATGTCTATTGGCGTCATATTTGCGAATAAACCGATACAAGGCTCATGCGGTGGCCAGAAATGCGCCTCCTGTAAAAAGCCCTGTAAAGACAAGGTGAAAATATAATAATGGCATCTTTTATTGTTAGAGATTATATGAGTGCTAGGCGTATGAGCTTTGCGCCTACTATGGATGTCTTGGAAGCGATTGATTTATTAGTCAGTGAAAATATCTCAGGCGCACCAGTCATTGATGACCGTGGTCGTTTGTTGGGGTTTTTCTCTGAAAAAGACTGTATGTTTTTAGCGACGCAAGTTGGCTTCCATAACGAAAGAGCAGGTGAGGTAGCCGATCATATGACGTCACCAGCAGTCACTGTTGAAGCCGATAGCAGTGTCTTTGATATTGCTAAGTTATTCTTAGAGAAAACACCGCGACGCTACCCAGTGGTCGAAGATAATCGATTGGTAGGTCACATTAGTCGTCGTGACGTATTGTGTGCCATGCGTGAGTTCTCAGCAAAACCCTAGTCTCGTCTCTGCTTGTGACTAATAGTGAATGAGCTTTAATTAGATTGCTGAAATAACAGATCAAAAAATTCTTTTCGCTGTCTGGGATCTATATCCCGATCCATTCGATAGTCAGCATAAGCCTCTGGCGATGCGTTAGGTGACAACCAAATACTCCATAGACCTAAGGTTTCATTTGGCATCAGTGAATAGCGGATGTCGATAATACGCAGTGGCCGTTTTGGGTCTAGCGCAATATAACCCTGTGAAAACCAACGAAAGCGTTCGATATCTTTAGCCTGTTGTGAGTACCGGTCCAGCCAAGGAAAATCTCTAGCAATGTTGAGATGTCGAATAAACTGCCCAGGAATAATCTCTGTCTTCAGTCCTAGGCGTACAGCATCAATATAGAAACCCTCTTTGGTTTCATACACCACTCGCCAGAGTAATTGATTGGCAAAGCTAGGCTTAGCGTTTAGGCGTATAACCTGATGACCTCGTTCTGCCGCCAGCTGATAGCCCACCGCGCTGGCGCGCTGATTTTGTATCAAACCGAAACTTTGTACTAAGAGTATCCAAGCTACGGCATAGATCGCAATACGCCGACTTCTTTTTATCGTGGCTAAAACCACTAAGAATAAAACGGGTAGAGTGAAAATAGGGTCGATTATCGAAATCGTATCCCATGACACACGATGATTGCTAAACGGCCAGAATAACTGTGTACCGTAACTGGTGCAGCTATCTAATAGGCCATGGCTGGCATAAGCGACAGTTGCATAGAGATAGGTCCAGCGAAAGGCTAGCTGTGTTTTTTTACGGAATAAGAGATGGAACAGGCCCGCGCAGAGTAGGCCACCGATCGGTATAAAGAGTAAGGAATGAGTGAATTGGCGATGAAACTCAAGGAATAACATCGGGTCTTCATCAGAACGGATAAAGATATCAAGATCAGCGGCCATCCCAGCCAACAGACCAAGAATAGTCGCAGTGATGAAATGTTTTTTGTTGCTCAGCGCCTGTGCGCAACCGGCGCCAACAACGGCCTGACTTAGCGGGTCCATAGCAAAGCCCTTAATTTATATGCTGACGTATGTATGACGCTACTTATAGCGCTGCACTAGGGCGTAAGCTGGTTTCTGTTACAGGAATCAGCTTACGCACACGACGTACATTCTCAACACTAATGCCGGCGGTACGGGTCAAGTCTTTACACAGGGCTGTTCTGAAGCCGATATAGTCAGCGCCTAAAGGTAGAAGGGTGGCAATATCGGTTTCACGCAAAGAGCCAGCCAAACCGGTGAGCAGACCTGCACTACGTGCTGTATTTGTGAATTGCTGCAGTACGTCTAATTCTTTATGTAGCAATAGGCTGCCAGAGCCCTTGCCTGCGGTATCGATCATGATGCCTTTTAGCTGTGCTTTTTTGGCGATCTGTATGGTCTCTTCAATATTAAATTCCACATCGGCAAAACAGACTGCGATGATGTTTATGCCTCTACGGGCGTGATGTTCAAAAGCAGGTAGACACTTATCAATATGCTCTTGACTAAACATGCCGACCTTGACGTAATCCACACCGGTATCTGCAACTGCTTGTATGCGGTCTAAGATCAGGCTGACATCCGCATCTAAGTCTCCAACGGTCGCGCTAACCACTGCACTCTCCCATAATTGATCGACAACTTCAGTAATGAGTTTGCAATTGAGACCACCCAAAGCACCTTGCTTGGGATCTTTTAGGTCGATGATATCGGCGCCTAATTGATTCACTTTGATGGCGTCTTCTAAGTTATCGACGCTGGCTAAAAATCCACTCATGTTGCACCTTGCTCTTTAAAGTCTGTTACGCGTTGATAAAGCCATTGCCAGGCTTCCAGTTCACGTTCACCGGCGCACTTATCTAAGCCGATGGTGAGATAGTCTAATTCACTCTTAATCTTTTCCGCTGGTAGCATATGTAGTCGGCTGACTAAAATAGCAAGCTCTATAACAGCCGATTGCGCACGATTAAAGCCATGAAAGGGTGCATGGTTTTCGCTATGTACTAGCTCGCAATAAAAGCGTGGTCGCTCAGCATCTTCTTCTTCCACGGTGATGCGCACTTCGTCGTGAGCCAATGATTCTTGCAAGCGCAGCCCTTTAATCTTGCTAGTAGCGACACAGGGCCAGTCTCTGCGACCAGTCATGCAGCCGGCAAATACACGCACATCATCAGTGTAATTGATGGTGGCTACACCATTACGGAGCAGATTGTCTAAAGTGGCGGATGGCTTGAATGGTGCCAACATCAAACCTTTATCTGTTTCATGTACACCCATAGGTGCAATATGTGCGCTGCCGTCTTCGCGCACCGTAGTAATGATACTTTCTCTGATAAAGGGCATTTATGTCTTATCCATTTTAGTCGAGCTAAACATTGTGTTGGCTAGTTCATTGAGACTAGCGGTCCATTAGCAACGTCTAGCGTCGTTCTTTTTATCTTTAATCTTCTTGTCACGCACGGCACGTCTATCTTCGCGCGTTTTCATAGTCGAGCCTTCATCCTTGAAGACTTTTAGATCCTGAGCATCACGTTCTACCGCAACGCCCCAAGTAAGCTCTTCATCCTGGTCATAGCGTTTACCCAGTTGCCAGGCGATCTGCGCCCTTGCTAATTCACAGCCTAAATAGAAGGCATGGCCCGCATCGTCAGAGACGCTGAGGTGAGGGTAGAGGTCAAAAGGATCGGTTGCGTTCCAAATACCGTCGCGATTATAGATGAATACACCCTCATCACATACCTGAATCCGAAAATTAGGGTCTTTTACGGCTTCGGCGAATTCTAAAATCTCTGCCTGCTCATATGGAAAGGGTTTACGCTCATGTAGAGCCATTAAACCGTTGTCATAGCCTTTGGGTGGAATGCTGTCCTCGCGTGAGGCATGCATGATGCGTCTGGCAAGATCGGCTTCGCGTATAGCCTTACGACAATGCTCACTGACCTCAGTGGCTAAAATCGCCTGTATATCTAACTCAGAGATAATGCCCATCAATATGGCATTGATACCGGCACTATCGGCATGAGTCAATTCAGTCAGATTACCGACACCCATCATGATCTGTATGTCGGGGTAACGCTTGCGCAGATTACGGTAGCGTACGATTGATTCGGTAAAATTAAAATTAATTGGATCAAGAATAGGGTCGGCTATGAAGTCGACACCCTCTTTGATTAGGAAATCGATGGTGCGATAAAGAGAGCGCAGGTTAGTCGGCGGTGTGCCAATTACAATCGGTGTGGAATCGACCTTTTCTAAGACCCAAAGCGAGGCTTCTTGCAGACTCAGTAGATAATCTGCACCAGCTTGGCCACCAGTGACTAAGTCCTCTGGTAAGAGTGAGTCAACACTGACTTTAAAGTCTTCATTCTTTAATGCCTGTACGGTCTCGGCGAGATGACCAAAGGGTGTATTAGGGAGACAGCCGAGGTCGATCACATTAGCGCCATCGGTGCGGTAGCGTTCGGCACGTTGGATGATCTGAGGCACGGTCATATTCGGTGCATCAACAATCTCACCAAAGATTTTCACACTATACTGGCTTAAATCTACCTTTTTCGCAGCGTGGCCAAAATGCTGTGGAATGTCTTTTAATTCTTCAGGTCCACGTTCAGCTGTTAGTCCTAAAGTCTTGGAGAGTTCTTCAATGTCACCACGGCAACGGCCTGGGAGAATGACCTTATCAAAACCGACACAATCAGTCGCTTTCAGTCGGCGTGCGATTAAATCGGTGGTCATCAACGCAGCGACGCTGACACCAATCTGTCGAATCTCATAGTCGAACTTGCGATCAGCGAGACCACTAAGCACCTTATGTAGGCTTTTTTCGGCTAATTTTCCAGTTAAAAAGAGGTACCGCTTATTCATACTGTTTCAAACTCAAGCACTGTCATGGCTAAATTATGGAAGGGAGGTTCTTTGCATTATATTCCTTAGCCTAGCCGCCAACAGCAGCAGTCTTTGCTACACTGGCGTTATGTCTATTCAAGTTGTTCGTCGTCCAATACCTACCCACGCTGTAAATGCAGAAGCGTCTACGATAGAGACGCCATGGGAGCAGGTAATTCGCAGAGTATACGCTAATCGAGGCATTACCGAGGCCTCGCAAGCCGACCTGTCCATGCAGTATTTATTGCCGCCACAGAGCCTTTTGCAAATAGACGCTGCAAGTGAGTTGCTGTTTACTCATATCCAGCAGCAATCATCGATCGTTATCGTTGGTGACTATGATGCCGATGGCGCTACCAGTACTGCCCTAGCGATACGTGGTTTAAGTGCCATGGGGGCAACACAACTGAATTACATCGTGCCAGATCGTTTTCTCTATGGCTATGGTCTGACGCCAGAGATTGTCGCTTTAACAAAGCAATTTCAACCGGATTTAATCATTACTGTAGATAACGGTATTTCTAGTATCGCTGGGGTTGCGGCGGCGCAAGAGGCCGGTATTCAAGTCTTAGTCACCGATCATCATCTGCCAGGGTCTGAGCTACCGGCGGCAGATGTCATCCTCAATCCTAATCAACCCGGTGATCAGTTTGCCAGTAAGGCGCTCGCTGGTGTCGGTGTGATGTTTTACCTACTGGTCTCGTTACGTGCATTGATGCGCGAGCAGGGCTGGTTTGAAGCACAGGGTCTAACGCAACCCAATCTAGCCGATTATCTTGATCTGGTTGCTCTGGGCACAGTTGCGGATGTCGTTACTCTAGATCAAAACAATCGGATATTAGTTGAGCAGGGCTTACGCAGGATTCGGGCAGGCCAATCTAGTGTTGGTATCAAGGCCTTATTACATGTAGCGAATATAGAGGCGAAACGTTGCTCCGCTAGTGATCTAGGTTTTTATGTGGGGCCTAGAATTAACGCTGCCGGGCGGCTAGAAGATATGGCCATGGGCATTGCTTGTTTACTCACAGATGATGCTAATCAGGCGCAAGAGATTGCGCAGACCCTACATGATCTAAATAGCAAACGGCGTGAGATTGAAGGCGTGATGAAGGAGCAGGCGCTGAAAGACTTAGCGGCCTTGAATGAGTTCGACTTAGCCCCAGCAAAGAACAATAAGGCAACAGAAGCCCTAGGTATCTGTATGTATCGTGCGGAATGGCATCAAGGTGTCATTGGTATTCTTGCAGGACGAATTAAAGAAAAAACCTATCGACCGACGATTGCCTTCGCCGATGGTGATCAGGGTGAGATCAAAGGGTCTGCACGCTCGATCCCAGGTGTGCATATCCGTGACGTATTGGATACCGTTGCCGCGCGTAATCCGGGGTTGATCAATAAATTTGGTGG
>DGKH01000003.1:15194-18455 GCA_002386945.1 Proteobacteria bacterium UBA4575 | reverse complement strand
GAATTAAATCTCGCTACAGCTAAGGGCTTACGCAATGCTGGGCCTTGGGGGCAGGGGTTCCCCATGCCAATATTTGATACAGACTTTATCGTCACACAACATCGCATACTGGCTGAAAAGCATCTGAAGTTAACATTGAAGGCGGATCTAGATGCAGCTGAAATTGAGGCTATTTGGTTCAATTTTGATCATGAGGCTTGGTCTAGTCGGGCACACAGGGTGCATTTGGCCTTTGAGCTGGATGTGAATTTCTTTAGAGGCATTGAATCGGCACAGTTGATGATTCGGCATCTGCGCGTATCTGAGACGCATTAGTTATCTGTTTGTGCGCATGCATAACAGGCTTGAAAGCGTTATTATAGCGTCCTTGCGTAGCAGCACCTTAACTCATTACTGATCTAGCCGTTATCATGGAACTCAATCCCTACTACCTACAACTTAAACAATTAAGTGAACGCGTCAGCGATTTACGGGGGTACCTTTGACTATGAGAATAAGGTCGAAGAACTAGAAGAAACTATCCGTGAATTAGAGCAACCCGAGGTTTGGAACGATCCTCAGCGAGCGCAGACCCTGGGTAAGACGCGTGCACAATGTGAAGCCGTAGTTGATACCGTGCATACAGTAGAAGCAGGGATTACAGAGGCTGAAGAATTATTGCAGATGGCGGATCTTGATAACGATCAAGACACCGTTGATGCCGTATTGCTCGATATAGAGAAGCTTGAAACCGGCGTTGCTAAGCTTGAGTTTCAACGCATGTTTTCTGGTGAGATGGATGCGAACAATGCCTTCCTAGATATACAATCAGGCTCTGGTGGCACCGAAGCCCAAGATTGGGCTGAAATGATCCTACGGATGTATCTGCGTTGGGGTGAGATGCATGGTTTTAGCGTTGAGTTGATTGAAGTCTCAGCGGGTGATGTTGCAGGCATTAAGAGTGCAACGATTAAGTTTGATGGTGATAATGCCTTTGGTTGGTTGCGCACCGAGACTGGCGTGCATCGCTTGGTGCGAAAGTCACCTTTTGACTCAGGTAATCGTAGACACACATCTTTTGCCTCGGTATTCGTTTCCCCCGAAGTGGATGACGATATCGATATTGAGATTAATCCAGCAGATTTACGTATAGATGTTTATCGCGCTAGTGGGGCCGGTGGTCAGCATGTGAATAAAACTGAATCCGCGGTGCGTATTACGCATCTACCAACTGGTGCCGTGACGCAGTGTCAAAATGATCGGTCACAGCACAAGAATAAAGACGTTGCGATGAAGCAGTTAAAGGCAAAACTGTACGAGCTAGAAATGCAGAAGCGCAACTCAGAACAACAGGCATTGGAAGAATCTAAGTCGGATATTGGCTGGGGCAGTCAAATCCGTTCTTACGTATTAGACCAATCGCGAATTAAAGATTTACGCACCTCGGTTGAGACTGGTAATACACAAGCGGTACTCGATGGAGGCCTAGATATGTTTATCGAAGCCAGCTTAAAACACGGACTTTAAAATGACGGACGAAACGCCTAATCAAGATGAAAATCAACTCATAGCCCTACGTCGTGAAAAATTGGCTGTATTGCGCGCGAATGGCAATGCCTTTCCAAATGACTTTAAGCGTATGCATTATGCCGCTGACCTACAGTCAGCCCATGGTGAGAAAAGCAAAGATGAATTAAAAGAGCTAGCAGAAGTGGTTGCGGTTGCTGGACGTATTATGGCGCGGCGTGGACCCTTTCTATTACTGCAAGATATGTCAGGGCGTATTCAAACCTATGTTGACCGTAAAGGCACGACAAAAGAACAATTAACAGAAATTGATGGTTGGGATATTGGCGATATCATTGGTGCCAAGGGTGTCTTGAATAAATCTGGTAAGGGTGATCTTTACGTGCAGGGTGATCAGCTACAGCTGCTAACCAAATCGCTACGTCCTTTGCCTGAGAAATTCCACGGCCTAACTGATCAAGAGCAACGCTACCGCATGCGTTATGTCGACTTGATTATGAATCAAGAGGCACGCGAAACTTTCAAGATCCGTTCTAAGGTTGTTACCTTCATTCGGCAATACCTAGGTGAGCAAGATTTCCTAGAGGTGGAGACACCGATGATGCAGGCCATCCCTGGAGGTGCTACTGCACGGCCATTTGAAACCTTCCATAACGCATTAGATATGCAGCTTTATCTGCGTATCGCACCTGAGTTATATCTTAAGCGTTTAGTTGTTGGTGGCTTTGAACGCGTATTTGAGATTAACCGTAACTTTCGTAATGAAGGCCTATCGACACGTCATAACCCTGAGTTCACTATGCTTGAATTCTATGAGGCCTATGCCGATTACAACACCTTGATGGATCGCACTGAAGATATGCTGCGTAAGCTAGCACATCACCTCTATGGTCGGTTTACGATTCAGTACCAAGGCTCAGAATATGATTTTGAACAGCCCTTTGCTCGGCTGTCAGTAGCGGAGTCTGTCTTGCATTACAATCCGGATCTGAAGGCAGAGCAGTTGCAGAGCACTGAATCACTGCGTGCAATCTGTGTTGATCTCAATATTAAGGTTGAAGACAGCTATGGAAACGGCAAGCTTTTGATTGAGATCTTTGAGAAGACGGTTGAGCATCGCTTGGATCAACCAACCTTTATTACTGAATACCCGACTGAAGTGTCACCACTGGCGCGTCGTAATGACACCCGTCCAGAAGTAACTGATCGCTTTGAGTTTTTTGTCGGCGGTAGAGAGCTGGCTAATGGCTTCTCTGAGTTAAACGATGCTGAGGATCAAGCAGCACGCTTTAAAGAGCAGGTCGCTCAGAAAGAGGGTGGTGATGATGAAGCGATGCATTACGATGCTGACTATATTCGTGCTCTAGAGTACGGCTTGCCACCTACAGCAGGCGAGGGCATCGGTATCGATAGACTCGTTATGCTGTTTACTGACTCAGCATCAATACGTGATGTATTGTTATTCCCGCACATGCGCCCAGAGTAAGTAATTCTACTTGCTGCCTTAGAGTTCAGAGTCTGCTATAGCCAGGCTCTGCTCGTTTTACTCCATTCTACTTTTGTCGATTCTCTCAATTTCACATGGGTTTTTACGTATATCGTGCTCTATATCTTCATTTAATCTCTAATAAACAATAAATTATGATTAATATTAATTTTATTTACTATAGGTAGAATAGTATTTTGATATAATTTATTAATCGTGGGGTTTGACCCTTGGCCACTATTTTTTGGCGTTTAAATTTAAGTTATTAG
>DGKH01000003.1:10312-15160 GCA_002386945.1 Proteobacteria bacterium UBA4575 | reverse complement strand
CGTATCTATGCCTTGCTTAATGGTTTTGAAGGAGCAGTGGAACGAGAGCTAGAGGTTGTTGGGACTATTTCAGATACTCAAGTCAAAGCAGTCACTGATATCCTCTTGGCGGTTTGGCAAGATAAAACCGACTAAACCACTTTAAAGGGTATTACGACCTTGAAGCTGATCTCCAGCGACGCAATATCAGTCGTGAGCAAGCCATTAAGATTTTCACCTATTTGAAAGCCAACCATCAATTTGTAGACCTCATCGAAAGAATGAATAGCTCACACTCACCATCTGAGTGTAAAAACTTTGATTTAGATGAGCAGTATTCATCGCATATTTAGATTAGAGGAAGATAAGCGAGTTATGTGATTCGTTGTTTTCAATATCTGACTGAAGACGACGATAAGAATGTGCTTTAACCAAGTAGCTAAAGTTATCTCTCTACGTTGTGCAGGCCAAAATAGAAAGGTAACTGTTAAGAGTAAACTATTGATCAAGCAAAACTCACTAAATCCAATATCAATCCACTATCACCGCGATGCCCAATATCACTAGAAATGCTGCTGATATAACCAGTAATGCATTAGAGATAAAGCGGCTGTTGCCACGGATGATGTAGGCGGCGAGTAGTGCTAAGGCTGCGATGGCGAAATAGATCACGATGGCACGCATTATTTTTCTCCTGCTTTATTGTCTGCTTCACTTTCGCTAATCAAACTATAAGGTAGTTTTAACTGTTCGATGTTGCTTGAGTAGTCTGTGTGTAATAAATCATTACTAGCATGTTCAACACGCAGCACAGCAAGTGCGTTATAGAGGCCTGGCTCTAACTCAACTGCATTTACAATATGGCCGATGGCCTGTTCTGAGCCTTCGACAAATACTTCGGCGTTAATTTCTAGCATCTCACTTGCGTTGATGGCTAAGCGATACATGCGGCGCTTGGCTGTGCCTAGATAATGCAGTCGTGCTACGACTTCTTGTCCCGGGTAACAACCTTTACGGAAATTAACACCGTCGATTAACTCTAGGTTGGTCATTTGCGGCACAAAGCTCTCTTGCGTTTTGGCAAAGATGTTGGGGATGCCGGCTTCAATGTCGGCTAGCTGCCATCGATCATTGCTGACTAATAGGCTTTCGTCCTGCGTTAGCTTATTCGCTAAATCGTCATCTGCCAGTAACAGTAAGCGAGAGGGTTGGCCTGCGATGCGCATGCTGAAATTGTTGCCTTGGCTAGCGATGGTGTAGGCACTGTCGCTCGGTGTTAATTCTTGGCTGAGCAGACTATCGGCTTGATGTAAGCCGAGTAGGGAATATTCATCGGCCAGGGGGCTGATCTCAACTTTTGAACGCATAATAAACATCTGTAGGCGTTTAAATACGCTTTCAGCAATTGCACTCGGCATGATGGCGATGTAGCCAGATTCCGCCTTCATTAAGTAGAACAGCGCGAGCATGCGACCCTTAGGGGTGCAATAACTAGTCAGTTGACCACGTTGGCCATCAGCGAGTTGTTTTACATCATTGCTCAGTTGACCCTGTAAAAAAGTCTCCGCATCGTCACCGCTGATGCGATAAGCACTGTACTGGTCTAGTACAGATAATGCTGGATTTGCTGTGTCAGTAGCAAATAGAGGCAGTGTAGGGGCTATGTTTTTGAGTTTTTCGAGCACGGTTTAATCCTTGTACATCTTGATCCGATGAATAGTCGTCTATTCCATCTGTCAAGCTGGTTTTAGAGGCTAAACTAAGGTACTTTTACCTGCTTTGTTATACCTCCTCTGGGTGTGTTTTTGAAACACCCCGGCATCGCCGGTGTCATGACTTTAAGGCCTTGCGATGGTAAGATTTTCAAAAACTTACATATAATAATCAACTATCGGAAGTGTAGTCGTAGCGACAGGCTGTTGCTAACTTACCGCTAGATTAGGAGAACATGCTGAATGAGCGTTTCACAACGACCTCTTTCACCCCACTTGCAAGTTTATAGCTGGCACCTAACCATGGCGCTATCTATTTTGCACCGTATGACTGGGGTATTTTTAAGTTTTGGTGCGGTCGCACTCGTCATCGTTTTATCCAGCCTGGCATCAGGCGCTGATGCTTATAGCTGTGTTCACGATGCATTGACTCACCCAATCGGTTTATTATTTTTATTTGCCTGGACATTTGCGCTTTACTTCCACATGGCTAATGGCGTGCGTCACCTAGTATGGGATGCAGGACTGGGCTTAGGTAAGAAGGTCGCTTCATCGTCTGGTTGGTATGTATTGGCATTCGCTGTGTTAGCCACTGTTGCTAGCTGGCTGCCGATGGCCATGGGAGCATTAACATGAGTTTACGGACACCTCTTTCTGCCGCTAAAGGTTTAGGTTCAGCGCGCGAAGGCGCACACCATTGGTGGATGCAGCGTTTAACATCGCTGGCGCTACTGCCTTTAACGTTATGGCTGGCGATCTCTATCGTAATGCTGCCTGAAATGGATTATGCAAGCGCAGTGGCGTGGATGCAGACGCCAGTTGCAGCTATTGCTATGAGTCTGTTGGTGATTAGTTTGTTCTATCACGTGCAACTCGGCTTACAAGTTATTATTGAAGACTACGTTGGTGGCGCTTTGAAAATCGCATCACTGATTGCACTTAACTTTACGTGCATCGTGATGGTCTTTGTCGGTTTATATTCAATTATTAAGGTTTCTTTCTAACGTTATGGCGAACAGTTACGAGATTACCGATCATACCTACGACGTATTAGTAGTTGGCGCTGGTGGCGCTGGACTACGTGCGACCTTAGGTATGGCCGCGAGCGGTCTATCTACCGCATGTATTACTAAGGTTTTTCCAACTCGAAGTCACACCGTTGCCGCTCAAGGTGGTATGAGTGCATCACTTGGTAACATGGGTGATGACGACTGGCGTTGGCATATGTACGACACGGTTAAAGGTTCCGATTGGTTAGGTGATCAAGATGCAATCGAATACATGTGTCGTGAAGCAGTCCCTGCAATTGTTGAGCTAGAGCACTACGGTGTTCCTTTCTCACGTACTGATGACGGTAAAATCTACCAGCGTCCATTCGGTGGCATGACAACTCACTATGGTGAGGGTATTGCGCAGCGGACTTGTGCTGCAGCGGACCGTACCGGCCACGCGATCTTGCATACGCTATATCAACAGTCTTTAAAGCATAATGCTGAGTTCTTTATCGAGTATTTTGCGCTGGATCTATTGATGGCTGAGGACGGCACTTGTTGTGGCGTTATGGCTATCGATCTAGCAACTGGTAAATTACACCGTTTCCGTGGACACGAAGTGTTGTTGGCAACTGGTGGTTATGGTCGTACTTACTTCTCTTGTACTTCAGCACACACCTGTACTGGTGACGGTAATGCAATGGCATTACGCGCAGGCTTGCCGCTACAAGATATGGAATTTGTGCAGTTCCACCCAACCGGTATTTACGGTTCAGGTTGTTTGATTACTGAAGGCTCGCGAGGAGAGGGTGGTTATCTAACTAATGCTAATGGTGAGCGTTTTATGGAACGCTATGCACCTAACGCAAAAGATTTAGCCTCACGTGATGTTGTTAGTCGTTCTATGACTATGGAGATCAACGAAGGTCGTGGTGTCGGTGCTGAGGGTGATCATATTCATCTTCACCTAGAGCATTTAGGTGCTGACGTGATTGCTGAACGTCTGCCAGGTATTGCCGAGAGTGCGCGTATCTTTGCTGACATCGATGTAAATAAGGATCCAATCCCTGTATTGCCTACAGTGCATTACAACATGGGCGGAGTGCCAACTAATTACCACGGTGAAGTGGTGAACTTAGTTGATGGCAACCCAGACCATGTCGTGCCTGGTTTGATGGCGATCGGTGAAGCGGCCTGTGTCTCAGTACACGGTGCTAATCGTCTAGGTTCAAACTCGCTGCTGGACTTAATTGTATTTGGCAGAGCAGCAGCTAAACGTGCCGCTGAGATCGTTAAGGCAGATACACCTCATCGTGCATTGCCTGATCACGTCACTGATAAGGTTTTAGACCGTTTTGATGGTATTCGTTTTGCTAACGGTGATACCAGCACGGCAGAGATTCGTTTAGACCTACAAAAGACGATGCAATCTCATGCAGCCGTTTTCCGTACTGGTGAATCTTTAACAAAAGGTATGGAAAAAGTGAATGGCCTTAATACTAACTTCTCTAACGTTAGCGTGGCAGATAAATCAATGATCTGGAACACCGATCTAATTGAAACTCTAGAGCTTTCTAATCTATTACCACAAGCGGTTGCAACAGTAGCTTCGGCGCTGAACCGTGAAGAGAGTCGTGGTGCACATGCACGTGATGACTTTAAAGATCGCGATGATGAGAAATGGATGAAGCACTCACTAGCTAACGTTTCAGCAACAGGTGAAGTGAAAATGGAATACCGCCCCGTGCACATGACTACCATGAGCGACGAGGTTGAAGTGTTCCCACCTAAAGCTCGCGTTTACTAGTCGCGCAAGGATTTTAAGGAGTTATTGAATGGCACAGTTTAATCTTCCAGCAAACTCGATAGTAAAAAAGGGCAAGGATTTTCCAGCCCCGGCTGGCGCGACCAATGTGAAGCGCTTCAAAGTCTATCGTTATGACCCAGACAGTGGCAGTAATCCACGCGTAGACACTTATGATGTCGACTTGGATACCTGTGGCCCTATGGTGCTAGATGCGCTGATTAAAATTAAAAGCGAAATCGATCCAACCCTAACTTTTAGACGTTCATGTCGTGAAGGGATTTGTGGTTCGTGTTCTATGAATATCGATGGTGGTAATACATTAGCCTGTATTAAAGCGATCTCTGATGTGAAAGGTGAC
>DGKH01000003.1:5472-10147 GCA_002386945.1 Proteobacteria bacterium UBA4575 | reverse complement strand
CAGCTTGAAGGTTTGGAAGAGTGTATTTTATGTGCCTGCTGTTCAACTAGCTGCCCATCATATTGGTGGAACAGTGATCGTTACTTGGGCCCAGCAGCACTCTTGAGTGCTTATCGTTGGATTGCAGATAGTCGTGATGAAGCCACTGGTGAGCGATTGGACGAATTAGAAGATCCGTTTAAGCTATATCGTTGTCATACTATTATGAACTGCACTAATTCATGCCCTAAGGGTTTGAATCCAGCAAAGGCGATTACTGAAATTAAGAAATTAATCGTTAAGCGTAAGAACTAAATGTCTACCGACAGCACGCCAGCCCTTGCAAAATTACGCTGGCGTTGCCGCCGGGGCACGAAAGAATTAGACGTTCTAACCACGCGTTATCTGGAGTCGTTTTATCCAGATGCACCAAAAGCAGAACAGCAAGCCTTTGAACATATGCTGACCCTGCAAGACCCTATCTTGTATGACATCCTAACTGTCTACACTGAATTCGATGATCCGCTGATAGAAGCCATCGTCCTCAAGTTAAAACCTTAATATGTATTACCAGCTACAACATTCGAATCATTTTCGGTTGTTGTTGTTGGCTTATGTTGCACTGCTCCTTTTTTGTACCTTTCACTTTGATCTCACTAAGAGCTTAAAGCTAGCTTTGTTAGCCGCGCTGACTGCGGTATTAGTTTATGAGTTCCAACAACAGCAGAAACCTCTAAATAAACTCGTGTTGGGGCAACAGTCGTTTGCTATCGGTGACCTTCAAGGGCGATGGGTTCAGCTCGACAGCATCAGTGTGCGGCCATTAGGTGCTGGAATAGTGCTTTTGCGTGGTCGCTGTAAGCCCAGTCATAACCGTTTTTGGCGAAAATCAACTTGGGGTTTATTGCTTGCTAGCGATAGCCTTAGTCAACGTGAACAGCTACCATTTCTACGTCATTGCATTGCATTACAAGAGCAAGACTTAGTCACAATGGAACTACCTGGGGGTGCTCATGCGTGAGCCTGCTAATGTTGCAATGATTCCACCGCCATTGCCTAATACCTTTGCTGGCTTGATGGAAGTCTATGAGGATAATTATAGAAAAATCAGGAAGTTGTGCGATAACATCAACCCTAATGTTGGGCAGTATTTGTCGGTTTCAACGGCTGATTTAGATCTGCATATGCAGATAATTGAGCGTAGCCGCTACACCTACACACTGATCTTGAGCTACCATTTCAATAGCGATCAAACGACGGCACCAGCGGATTATCCACAACTCACAGTGCGCGTCTATCATGATGCGATGCAGGCTGAAGTGTTACCAGGAATCACACAGGGTAGCGATAGTTCGGCGCAATATGAAAATAAGCGTCTGCTACGGCGTTGGCGAGATAATCGCTTTTTATCAAAATGGTTAAGCTTCCTACTTCGGCGGGGGCATAGCTTTGACTGAGTTGCCGATGAAAATATGAAGATGTACGCTCTATTTTTATACTAATGTGAAATAGCTATAAATTCTATCGATCTACCATAGAGTAGAAGATTAATTACTAGGAGGATATGACAATGAAGCAACTGATAAAAGTGGGTGAGCAAGAGCTCACTATTAATATCGAGGCGGTAGGTACTGGCAAGACGACCTTACTTATGGTGCATGGTATTCCTACTAATGCGCGTCTATGGCGACATGTGCAAGAACATCTGAAAGATGATTACACCTGTTTGGCGATGGATATGGTTGGCTATGGTCAATCAGATATGCCTCTAGATAGCTTTAAACATACTCTAACTAACCAAGCGGAAGCCATCCGTGGTGTTATCGAAGCACTCGATCTAAAAGGTAAAGTGATCTTGGTTGGGCATGACCATGGTGGTGGTGCGTGTCAGATTTTTGCTAGCAAATACTGTGACTATATTTCACGTCTGATCTTAATCAATCCAGTTGCCTTTGATTACTGGCCAGTACTGGAAGTGGAAGCCTTTAATGCCTTGGTTGGTGCTGATGAAGCAACTTTGCAAATGGGCTTAGGTCAGGCTGCAGCGTCCTTCCCAGGCTTATTACGCACCGGTAGTTATGACAAGATGGCTTTCACAGATCAAAATGTGAAACAAAATTATCTGCAATTTTGGGGACGTGGCCCTGACTTGTTAGGGTTTAAGAGCCTAGTAAAGATTTGTGCTGAACCAAGTAATGAAGAAACGATGAATGTTGATCACTCAAAAATAACCTGTCCAACAATGGTCTGCTGGGCGCGACATGATGCGTGGATGCCAGTGGAATCAGGTCGTCGCTTGAAGCAAGCGATTGCTGGACCTGTTCGTTTCCAAGTAATTGAGCGTGCAGGGCATTACGTGCAAGAAGATCGTCCAGATGTGGTTGCAGAGTATATCGATGACTTTGTAACGGAATGGGCTGGAGTCTCGATTGCCTAAAATGCAGTTTTAATATGGACTAGATTTTGTAGTCATAAGAAGCGGGTGGCCTAATTAATTTAGTCCGCCCGTTTTTAGTTTTGAGGGATATTTATTGCTACGGTTTAACGCAGTAGATCAAGAACCATGTCGCGTTCTTTGATCAGTTCTTTTTCTGAGGCTCGAATCATGCCCATTGAATAATCATCTAGGCTAAGGCCATCAACAATTTCAAAACTGTGATCTTTACAACGGACAGGGAAAGAGAAGATTAAATTCTTGCCTACATCATAGTAACTACCATCCGTCATAACACCCATGCTAACCCAGCTCGATGGATCTGTGCCTAAGGCCCAGTTACGCATATGATCGATTGCAGCGGAGGCGGCAGAAGCTGCGGAAGAGGCACCGCGTGCTTCGATGATCTGCGCACCACGATGTTGAATCTTATAAATATATTCACTGCGATACCAATCTTGATCGACTAGATCAGCTGAGGCTTTGCCGTCTACCGTGCAGTGTTGTAGGTCAGGGAATTGAGTTGTCGAATGATTCCCCCAAACGGTCATATTTTTAATAATATTGGGCTGGACTTTCAGCTGCCTAGATAATTTGTTGATTGCGCGATTATGGTCTAAGCGCATCATTGATGAGACTTGTGTAGGCGCTAAATTTGGTGCGTTATGTAAAGCGATTAAGGCATTAGTATTGGCGGGGTTGCCAACCACTAGGACGCGGACATCTTTGCTGGCACTTCGATCTATTGCTGCACCCTGAGGCTTAAATATAGAGCCATTAGCTAGTAATAGGTCTTGTCGCTCCATACCTTTTGAACGCGGTCTTGAACCAATCAGGAAGACATAATCGGCATCTGCAAAGCCGGTATCTAAATCAGCGGTTGCGACGACATTATTCAGAGTAGGGAAGGCACAGTCATGCAGTTCCATTACGACACCCTCAAGCGCTCCTAGAGCAGGCTCGATTTCAATAAGGTGTAAGTTGACTGGTTGATCGGGGCCGAATAGGCCGCCGGATGCAATGCGAAACGCAATGGCATAACCGATGTTTCCAGCGGTGCCAGTTATCGCAACTGTTACTGGTTTTTTCATACTTCTCTAAGGTAAAAATATTAAACTAATCATAGCGAATTAGCGCAGTTATGTCACAGGGATTTGTGTTCTTTTGCCAAGTATTCTTTCGAACGCATTTCAATCAAACGACTGACTGTTCGTTGAAACTCAAAAGCGAGTTTTTTGCCTTTATAAAGCTGATCGACTTCTGCTGAAGCAGAAATAACCAATTTTACAGAACGATCATAGAATTCATCAATAGCAGTGATAAAGCGTCTGGCAATATCATTATTATCAGTTAAGTCAGGTAGGTTAGAAATTAATACGGTATTAAAGCAGCGGGCTATCTCGATGTAGTCTGCAGCACTACGAGGGCCATTGCACAGCTCATCAAATTCAAACCAGACAACACCATCGGCACTGCGCTTGGTTTGAATGCTGCGCTCTTCAATTTCAAGTAGCTCATTTTCTTTACCTGCATCCGGTGCAATGTGATGGAAGTTATCTAGCATCACCTGTTCAGCATCCTCGTCTAATGGGTAGTGATAGATGTCGGCCTGTTGTAAAAACTGCAAACGATGATCGGTGTTCCCACCGAGTTCAACTACGTTAGTATTATTCTTGAGTAATTCTATGGCAGGTAGAAAGCGGGCACGTTGTAAGCCGTCTTTATATAAGTTATCAGGAGGGCAATTACTGGTTGTGACCAAGGTTATGCCACTTTCAAACATGGCGGTTAACAAGCCAGAGAGGAGCATGGCATCACCTATATCTGCGACAAATAATTCATCCAAACAAAGTATGCGTGTACGTTTGCGAAAATGATTAGCGACTAACTGGAGTGGTTCTTTTTCATTCTTGACCTGATTTAGTCGATGATGGATTTCATGCATGAAGCGATGGAAATGCATGCGCATTTTTTCTTCAGGCGGTAAGCAGTCATAAAACAGATCCATTAGGTAAGTCTTGCCGCGACCCACCGTGCCATAGATATAGAGCCCACGAATAGCATGAGTAGGGGCTTCTTTCTTACCGAATAGGGTCTTTACGCGCGCAGCAATACCAATCTTACCTGCTGGTTTACTCAGTAAGGTTTGTTCTAAGGCATCTAAATGCTCTACCACTAGCAGTTGTGCTGGGTCGGGGTTGAATTCTTCCGACTGTAGGTCTTTTTGGTAACGAATCTTTGGCATAAGTATTTTAAAAATTA
>DGKH01000003.1:0-5341 GCA_002386945.1 Proteobacteria bacterium UBA4575 | reverse complement strand
TATAGTTATATTTTTTTGGCATTAAATCTGCCACTAATAAGCTTGAACAGCACACATTGTAATCAATTTAGTTCCTGCGTGTTGTTATTCTCTGCCTATTCTTGGGCTCTTAGGGCATTACTAAATGCCCTTTTTTAATTTCATTGGCTTAAGCCAGTCTTAAACGCAATAAACTAATACAAAACTGCCTTCTGTTGTAGCATTATTGGACATGAATGAAGGCAGCCACTCTATTTGGACTGCGACAGCCAACTTGACTTAATCACGCCACCTTTGAGTGAATACTATGACTATCGGTCCGTTAATGATTGACCTGGCAGGAACTGAAATTAGCCCACAGGAACGAGCTTGGCTGGAGCACTCTGCTGTCGGTGGCGTTATTTTATTTACACGTAATTATGTCGATAAAAACCAATTTAAGGATTTAGTCGCAGAGATACATATGATTAAGGCACCACGACTGCTGGTTGCTATTGATCAAGAGGGTGGTCGTGTTCAACGGCTGCGTGAAGGATTTACTGCATTTCCTCCACTACGTAACCTAGGCCATACCTTTGACCAAGATGCGGCCACTGCAGTGCGCTTAAGCCATCTGTTTGCACAACAACTAGCCTGTGAGCTGCGTGAGATTGGTATCGACCTGAGTTTCGCGCCGGTGGTAGATATTGATTATGGGCTGAGTGCAGTGATTGGTGATCGTGCATTCCATAGTGATATTGATGCCCTGTCACGTTTAGCTATTAGCTTCCAATCAGGTTTGCGTGAAGGTGGTATGGAAAGTGTGGCTAAACATTTTCCTGGTCATGGCGGTGTTAAGGCGGATACCCATACTGAAGTGTCGATAGATATGCGCTCGGAAGCTGAAATTTGGAATGCGGATATTGTGCCTTTTCAGCGTCTCATCGCAAATGAATTAGCTGGTGTCATGAGTAGCCATGTGATCTATCAAGCGGTGGACAGTAAACCTGCAAGCCTTTCACCGATTTGGTTGAAAAAAATTCTACGGCAACAGCTATCATTTCAAGGTGTTATCTTTAGTGATGATCTGAGTATGCAGGGTGCACTTGCACAGGGATCGATAGAATTTCGTTTAGAGCAGGCGCTAGAGGCGGGTAGTGACATGCTGCTGATTTGTAACAGGCCACAAGATGTACCTACTGCACTAGACTATTTGAATGATTACAATGTGCCAGCCTCGCAATTACGCTTGGCGCGCTACCATGGACGTACTGCCAAACCATTGACAGCAGAAGCACGATTGGTTTTAGACACATGGATAGATGACCTAGGGAAAAATGAAAGCTTATCCCTTAATTTGGAGCCTTAAGTAATGAAAGAACTATTAATAGACCCACTGATTAACTTCTTCGAATTTGGGGGCGTCAGCTTATGGGTTTATGAAGTCTTCGTCATCGTCTTGCTGGTTTTGACGGTATCACTGATTGCACGTCATCTGATAACAAAGCTAGCGCTGCGTGCGACTAAGACGAGTAATCCCTGGGATGATGCCTTAGTTGGTGCTTTGCGCACTCGTGTTAATTATCTCATTCTAATTGTTGGTATCTCCTTTGCGATTGAGATTACCAATCAAGACAATGCGAGTGGGCTGATCGATTTAGTCGGTACGGTACGTCATGTCTTTATTGTTATTACGCTAGCCTGGGGTCTGGTCGTCTTTATTTCTGGCGTACAACAAGCCAGCATTCAGCTAGCCAAAGAAAAGGGCACAGGCGCTGATGCCACAACCATGCGTGCTGTCGGTAAATTACTGCGTACTGCCGTTATCATAACGACGGTATTGATCGTCATGCAGACACTCGGCTTTAGTGTCTCTGGTGTGATGGCGTTTGGTGGTATTGGCGGCATCGCAATTGGTTTTGCAGCAAAAGATCTGCTGGCTAACTTTTTCGGTGCCCTGACAATTTACTTGGATCGTCCTTTTAGTGAAGGTGACTGGATACGTTCTCCAGATCGTGAGATCGAAGGTATCGTTGAAAATATTGGTTGGCGTCTAACCGTTATCCGCTCATTTGATAAGCGACCTATCTACGTACCAAATTCAGTATTTGCTTCAATTGCCGTTGAAAATGCATCACGTATGTCAAACCGTCGAATCTATGAAAGCATTGGATTACGTTATGCAGACATCAAGCAGATGGATGCGATTGTCACTGCAGTCACGCAGATGCTACGTAACCATAAAGAGATTGATCAAACACAAACACTGATTGTGAACTTCATTGAATTTAGTGCGTCTTCAGTCGACTTCATGGTCTATACCTTTACCAAAACCACTGACTGGGTGCATTTCCACCAGATTAAGCAAGACGTCTTACTACAGATTGCTGACATTATTGATCAACATGATGCAGAAATGGCCTTTCCATCACGTTCACTCTACGTTGAAGAGAGTGCAGCGATCAAAGGCTTAGCGATACAACCGTCAACGCAAGCGTAAGTGTTAAGACGGATGGTTATGGCAACGCCGAATCAGGAAGACTTGCAGCAGATTCTGAATGACTCTGATCTGATCTATACGCAAGCAGAGATCGCAGCTGCAGTGATGCAAATGGCCACTGCAACAGATCAATTATTGGCTGGCACTCGGCCTATTATCATTGCAGTGATGAATGGCGGCATGCCACTGACTGCGGACTTAATCCGTGCACTTAAGACATACAGTCGCTTGGACTATCTTCAAGTTGCGCGTTACCAAGATAAGACTGTGGGTGGGCAATTGCATTGGCATAAGCAGCCACAACATGCCTTAGCTGGCGAAACGGTCTTGCTGGTGGATGACATCTTTGATGAAGGCGAAACGCTGCAGGAACTGGTCTCGTATTGTAAAGCGCAGGGGGCCAAACAGATCTTCAGTGCAGTGCTACTGTATAAACATAAGCAGCAACGTAAACATGCCTTGATGCCTGATGTGATCGGCTTAGAAGTAGCTGATCGTTATGTCTACGGCTATGGTATGGATTATCAAGGGTATTTTAGAGACTTAGCCGATATCTACGCATTGAGAGAAGTATGAGCGCAAAGATCGCAATTATTGGTGGCACTGGATTAAAGTCATTTCCTGGGCTTAAAATCATTAAACAAGAAGTGGTGCGAACACCCTATGGCACACCTTCAGGCCCTATCAGTCATGGTGAATACGCTGACTGTGAGGTGATCTTTATTCCACGGCATGGCTCAGGCCATACCATTCCACCGCATATGATTAACTACCGTGCAAACCTCTGGGCATTACGAGAGAAGGATATTAAATCCATCGTTGCAGTGGCTGCAGTGGGCTCGATTCATACCGATATCTATCCCACTCGCTTAGTTATTCCAGAACAGGTCATTGATTACACCTATGGTCGTCCACATACCTTTTTTGAGCAGGATCTACAGCAGGTTAAACATATCGATTTTTCACAGCCCTATGATGAAGCGCTTCGGCAAAGTCTAATGGCTGCCAGCGTTAGCATGAATTTGGATTGCTATGATGGAGGCTGTTATGCCGCAACACAGGGGCCAAGGCTAGAAAGTGCGGCTGAGATCAATCGGCTAGAACGTGATGGCTGCGATATTGTAGGTATGACGGGAATGCCTGAGGCAGCGTTAGCACGTGAGCTGGATATGGCTTATGCACACTGCGCCATGTCGGTTAATTGGGCGGCTGGTCGCAGTCAAGAAGAGATTACAATGGAGCTGATTATGCAGTGTACGCAGGCAGCAACAAAGAAGGTACAAGCATTGATCGGTGGTCTGCTGCAGGCGAGTTAAACCATTGCTAGTTATGACTAGGCAGCTTGTTTAATTAACTGACTCTTGTGGTAATTGCTCTGGCTTAGGTGCACTGATTGGAGTCGCTTGGACTAAAATCCCTAGCATTGGGTGATCGATATAATAGACTTGGCGACTACGCATGCGATGGTGGTTTTTAATACGAAAATCGTCCATAGCTGGCATGCAGCGCAAGGCGTGCTCCTCACTATTGCTTTCTACCTGCTCGATTCTGAACACCAGGTCGGTGTATAGATGTAGATAACGTCCCACCTCAACTTTTAAGCTACCTTCTAATTCATATATGACGTCAGGGTCTGTCGTTATGGTCGCTAGCTCACTCAGCTCGTTGAAGCTTTTCTGTAATAGACCAGCGTGCCCTACAGCATCAAAATCGATTGGTTGAATTTCTTTCAAGGCAATGCTGATGACTTCGGGGGGCTTAGGCATATCAATCTTCTGCGCCTCTAAAATAGTGTCGGATAGAGGCTCAGCATTAATCACCTCAGGTTGGTCGGCCTTATGTTGGTAACGAAACCCTGCATGTACTGCAATGGCCTTACTATTACTGGCATTACTTGCAGGCTGTCGCCAAGCCATATGATGCAGGACGCGGTAACCCGCTTTTTTTTCTAGCTTGGTTATTAGATCAGCTAACTGTAAATCGTTACTACCTAGTGGTAACCATTGAGTAAAAGCCTCACTGGCGTCTAATTTGGGTAAAGCGACATCAAAATTCTGGGCTAAGTCTATCGGCAGCAGTTCGACAATGGCAGTAGAAATACCTGCTGCTGGGGTTATCTCTAATTCAGACAACGTGCCAATCATAAGGCTTTGTTTAGCATTATTAGTGGTAGGCGATAGACTGTTTATAGGTAATTCATGCAGTAGAGGTGTGTTACTACTGAGTGGCATTAGCGTAAGGCCAGTGTCTGTAAGTTCTTCGATTTCTGTATCAGATAATTCTATATTGGCAGGTTGCTGTTGTAGCTCGCTGATATCTTTAAACAGCTGTTGTTCCGATCGTTTAAGCAGTAGGGCGCGTAATGCATCTAAATCAATACCCTTTGCCAGGGCGGGCACAGGTTCTAGGCTGGGAAGTTCTTCATAGGGGCGTTGGATTTCACTAGGTGTGAAAAAGATAATCTCAAAGGCATAGTCTTTTTGCGCGCTGGCATACTCGCTGAAAGTAAGTAGGGCCGTGCCTATGAAAAAGAATGCTTTATTCACGCAGCCTCTCGAATAGCGATGTTATTGATCAATTGCAAAACATAATCAATGCGTTTATCAACGGTGTCTAATTCTAGTGTGAAGTATAACTTCTCATTTCCGACTAGTTTGAATACAGACGGTTCTTTTTGCAACAAGCTGAGTAGGGCTGTTACATCAATTTTTGGCTCTTTATCAAAGACGATGCGGCCGCCATCCTGATGAGCTGCAATCTTAACAATCCCTAAGCCGGCACAGTAAAGCTTCATTTCTGTGCTTGCAAATAAGTTCTTAGCGGCGTCGGGTAATAGACCAAAGCGGTCAATCAGCTCGATTTGTAGATCTTTTAACTGCTCTA
>DGKH01000066.1:16691-22778 GCA_002386945.1 Proteobacteria bacterium UBA4575 | reverse complement strand
TCCGAGAGAAACTCGAACAACCTTGCGTTTACCTACCTGTAAAACCACTGGCTTTGATAGCTCAAGCACTGTTTTTATATCCAGCACCTTTTCCCCATCAATCCTTACAGCACCTTGCTTAATCATACGAATGGCTTCTGAGGTGCTCGCAACTAGGCCAGACTCTTTTAATGCAGACCCTAACATCCATGGTGCAGCTGCAGGCTGCAACACATAATCAGCCACCTCGTCTGGTAACTGGCCTTTCTGAAAGCGCTGTAGAAAATCCTGCTTAGCCTTCTCTGCAGCCGCAGCATCATGAAATCGTTCGACGATCTCCATACCCAGCTCAAACTTAATATCTCTTGGATTAGCGCCCTCTTTTTCAATGGCGTCTTTATAGGACTGGATTTGAGACAGTGGCTTAAAACTCAGTAGTTCAAAGTAGCGCCACATGATGTCATCTGACAACGACATGATCTTGCCAAACATTTCATTTGGCGGCTCATTGATACCAATATAGTTATTCAATGACTTCGACATTTTCTGAACGCCATCCAATCCTTCTAAAATCGGCAACATCATGACGGTTTGTGGTTTCTGCCCATGCGCCTTTTGCAATTCCCGCCCCATTAGGAGATTGAATTTTTGGTCAGTCCCTCCCAACTCAACATCGGCCTTTAAAGCAACAGAGTCATAGCCCTGCACTAATGGATACAAAAACTCATGGATTGCAATGGGCTGATTTGAACTGTATCGCTTCTGAAAGTCATCACGCTCAAGCATCCGTGCAACGGTATGTTGCGACGCTAATTGCACCAAGTTGGCGGCAGACATTTTCCCCATCCACTCAGAATTGAAGCAGATCTCAGTTTTTTCGGGGTCTAATATCTTAAAGATTTGCTGTTTGTAGGTCTCTGCATTTTCTGCAACTTGCTCTGCCGTTAGCGGCTTACGTGTTGCATTCTTTCCTGTTGGGTCACCAATAACACCCGTAAAGTCACCAATCAAAAACAGGACCTGATGTCCTTGTTGCTGAAACTGCCGCAGCTTATTGATTAATACGGTATGCCCTAGATGAAGGTCAGGTGCTGTCGGATCAAACCCCGCCTTAATTCTCAACGGTCTGCCTGTTGCTAGCCTTTCCTTAAACTCTTGCTCCAGCAGCAACTCTTCACAGCCCCGCTTTAATTCTTCAAACAGCTCTAGTTCTTTCATAATTGACTCAATAAATACCTAAAATTTAAAGCCTACGAGCTGATTCACTCATCCGGCTTTCCAGTCTATACTGCCTACCTAATAAAATAGATCACCACACTTTCAGTCTGGTGACGTATTGGAACAAATCATACGTGCGACACCGACCCCTATTCGAAGCGGATTATAAACGAAAGCCGCGATTCAAAAAGCGTGACGGCCATCGCCCAGCAGTAATGCCCTTACTTGCGCTGATTATTATCATCCTAACTGGAGTAGTCATCGCCTCCGTCAGCCTAAATACACCGCTTGACGAAAAACTTACTGTCGACACATTAAGCCTAGTCTCTAATAAGAATAAGATTATAGCATTGCCATCACAAGACTCCTTGCTCGCAACCGCTCCGGCACAACCGCAAGAAACCACTGTGACTACTGCCTCATTAACCAGTATTGATTCTAGATCGGGTGTGGTAGCAAGCGATGTCGAGGAAAAGGGCACATTGGAGTCGGTCACCATACGCAAGGGGGACACGCTATCCGCACTGTTCTCACGACGTGGATTCCAGACTGAATTACATAGCATCCTCGCCTTAGGGAAGCAGGTCGCTCAACTTCGTAACATTCACCCTGGGCAGACCATCCACATCAAGACCAAGGGCTCTAACTTAGACTCCATCACACTGGATTTAGACCCATTACATAGCTTGGAAATTGTTAGACACGAGGATGACTATAGCGTTCTAGAACACCGCCGTAGCTTCGATCGACGCAGTAAAATGGCATTTGCAACGATTGACTCTTCACTCTACCTTGCTGGCCAAACAGTTGGACTAAGCGACAAAGTCATCATGCAATTAGCAATTATCTTTGGTTGGGATATCGATTTCGCTCTTGATATTCGTACTGGTGATCAATTCACTGTGGTCTATGAACAACTCTTTTTAGATGATCAGCGGGTAAAAGATGGAGTCATCCTTTCTGCTGAATTTGTTAATGCCGGCCGAAGTTACCGTGCTGTCCGTTATACAGATGCTAGTGGCAATATAGATTATTATTCAGAAGACGGGCATAGCATGCGCAAGCCCTTCCTGCGTACCCCAGTTGATTTTGCCAGAGTCAGCTCTGGCTTTAACTTAAACCGTCGGCACCCTGTCTTAAATACCATCCGCGCACATCGAGGTGTTGATTATGCCGCTGCCACTGGCACACCTATCAAGGCTGCTGGCGATGGTAAGATTATCCATCGTGGCAACAAAGGAGGTTATGGTCGCACCATCATCCTGCAACATGGTAGCCAGTACAGCACCCTCTATGCCCATATGCGACGCTATGGTAAAAACTTGAGTGTAGGTAGTCGCGTAAAACAGGGGCAAATCATTGGCTATATAGGTAGTAGCGGTCTCGCTACCGGCCCACATCTACACTATGAATTCCGCATTAATGGCGTACACCGCAATCCATTAACGGTAAAACTGCCCGATGCAAAACCGCTGGCACGAGATGCATTACAACGTTTTAAAGAAGAAACCGCCGAACGCTTTGCACGGTTAGAGTTATTCTCCTCTACCCGTATTGCACAGTTCGCGCAGTAGGCTATCTAGCGTCATGTCCTCTCTTTACCTCGGCCTCATGTCTGGTACTAGCATGGATGGTATTGATGCTGTTGTCGTAGAGATTAGCTCAGGCGGTATATGCCATGTCTTAGCTAGTCATAACGAAGCGTTTGAACCTGAACTGCAACAACAGCTGCGTCATGCAGTATCCAGCAAGCAAATAGCATTACATCATTTAGCTCAACTCGATGTGCGAGTTGCCAGGCACTTTGCCAAGGCAGCCAACCATGTCTTACAGCACCATCAAATTGCACGACAACAAATCGTAGCCATTGGTAGTCACGGACAGACTTTATTACATGGCGCAGATCAATCGCCGGCTTATAGCATGCAGATTGGTGATCCGAATATCATTGCAGAAGAGACAGGAATTACTACGATTGCTGACTTTCGTCGCAGAGATATCGCAGTTGGAGGTCAAGGTGCCCCTTTAGTCCCCTGCTTCCATCAAAGTTGGTTAGAAAAAATCGAGGGTATAGATGCCGTACTTAACCTCGGTGGCATTGCAAACATTACGCTACTAGGTGCCGCTGGAGAAGACCCACAACTTGGATTTGATACTGGCCCAGCAAACACACTCATAGATGCTTGGGTGCGGCATAGACTAGGTAAGACTTATGATCAAGATGGTGCTTGGGCACGTCAAGGACAGGTCCATCAGCAGTTGCTAGCATTGTTATTACAACACCCATTCTTTACCGCAAGCCCACCAAAGTCGGCCGATATAAATCAATTCAATCTGGCTTGGCTAGAAATAGCCTTGAGTTCTTTTAAGGAGATCAGTGATATTGATGTTGCAGCCACTTTAGTCGAGCTCAGTGCCGTCACGGTATGCCAAGCCGTCAAGCAATATGCTGGCCACTGCAAAAAACTTATCGCCTGTGGTGGCGGTTGCCATAATCACTTCTTAATTCAACGTATTCAGGCTGGATTAGGAGCAATCCAATTAGAATTGAGTGAGGACTACGGCATAGGAGTTGATTGGGTAGAAGCGACTGCATTTGCTTGGCTCGCTTTTCGACATATCAACAAACAAAGCGGTAATGCCGAGAGTATTACTGGCGCCAAACAAAAACGCATCTTAGGCGCCTGCTATCCGGCATAAAAAAACCCGCAAAAGCGGGTTTTTTTATGCGTCTGTTTTACTACCTAACTAGATACTAGGTTGAAAAAGACGACCCACAACCACAGGTTGTTTTAGCATTTGGATTTCGAATCACAAATTGAGCGCCTTCTAAGCCTTCGCTGTAGTCAATTTCAGCGCCAACTAGATATTGATAACTCATTGGATCGATTAGCAAGGTAACACCAGAATTCTCAACAGCTGTATCACCATCTTGTAGCTCTTCATCAAAAGTGAAGCCATACTGGAACCCAGAACAACCGCCACCTGAGACAAAAACACGTAGCTTTAATTTATCGTTTTTTTCTTCTTCAATCAGCTGCTTTACTTTACCAGCGGCTGCATCGGTAAAAATCAATGGCACTGGCATGCCAGATGAGGTCACACTTTCAGTTGATGCCATGAGTTATTCTCCATAATTTAGCTATTAAGTCGCGAGACTACCTAGTCACCTCGGCAGGGTCAACTACCCGCTAGAGACAGCTACAGTGCAATCTCAATATTGAACCTCATCAGTCTTGTGACACTTCCCCTAGTTTTGGCTGTCGTTCTTCTATTACAAGCTGATCGGTAGGCTGCAATTGGTTTAAGACGCCATTCACAGTGGCACCACCTTCCATTTCTAAGGTTTTATAACTGATATTACCCTTAACTCGCGCATGATGCGCCAGCTCCAGCGACACACTAGCCGTCAGATTCCCTAGCACTTCGCCATCTAAAACGACCACTGTCCCGCAAATATCGCCTTCAATCCGACCTTTCTGGCTCAAGATCAAGATGCTTTCTTCCTCATTATTCGCAATTAGGTTACCTTGAATAAACCCCTCCACATGCAGCCCACCTGCAAAGTGAACATCACCTTTTAATATCGTATTTTGGCCTATCACGGTCTCAATATTTGCTGTTCGCGTTTTATTCTTAGAAAACATATCAGTCCCCACTGAGTAATTCAGCCCATTGATAAGTCATTTGTATCGGTTTGGATGACTTACCTGCAGGCATAAGCTTTAATTCAACCCTGTCAGTTTCAAAGGCTTCTGGCAACTGCATCACGCCACTCAATCGTTGAAAAAACCGAAACTGGTAAGGCACTCGCTTAAACTTTTCTGGTGATACTTCAGCGAACGTTAGTCGCTGCCTTTCACCATTGACTAAACCATCAATATAGATATTAAGCTCACCTTTAACAGCCTTTTTGCTGACGCTGGACTGGGTCAATAATAGGTCGTAGTAAAACTCTCGCTCACGAGGAGAGTGGCGCAACTTAAAATCGTGTATTTGAAGTCCTAATGCCGCATTTTCTGGTGCCACCAATGAACGTAATAAAATGAGCTCCTGATCCCGCTTGGCCAGCTCAAATTCTTTTTTCAATAGAATCTCTTTTAACTGCTGGCCAGTCTGCCGCTCAATTTCGACTGAGCGAGACATCTTAGATAGATCATGAGCGAGTGCTTGATTGCGCAGCTTGGCCTGCTCAACTGTAGCACTCAGTTCACCCAGTGTTCGCCCATCTGCCAACAGTAGTGAACGTAGCTCTGAATTAAAGCCCCAATAACAAGCTACTGCTCCTATAAAAAAGCCCAGCAATAAACTGAAAATGCGGAACCGCTTCAGAAACGGCTCATAAATCTTGAGCCTAACTGATCGATACTTGGGCAGATGAACTTTAACTGGACCCATTAACCATCTGCCTTAAGGGATTAAACCTATACTGGTCAGGCCATTCGACTCTTCCCAGCCATACATAATATTCATATTTTGAATCGCTTGACCGGCAGCACCTTTGACTAAGTTATCAATCACAGAAGAAACCACCACTCGACCTGCATCCAGTTGAGTTACTGACATCATGCAATGATTACTTGCACGCACAGCGCGCGTTTCCGGCGCAGTGCCTGCTGGCAATACCGTGACAAAACTCTCTTGTTGATAGCGCTTTTGGTATAAGGCAGTCAAATCAATAGCCTGATCGTCGAGCAAACGAGTATAGATTGTAGCCTCAATACCGCGGTTCATCGGCAACAAATGTGGTACAAAAGTAAGGTCAATCGTTGTCCCTGCAATTTGTTGCAACGTTTGTGATATTTCCGGCAAATGCCTATGCCCTTGCAAGCCATAAGCCTTGAAATTTTCGCTCACCTCTGCATGCAAAGCACTCACTTGAGCCCCTCG
>DGKH01000066.1:7799-16547 GCA_002386945.1 Proteobacteria bacterium UBA4575 | reverse complement strand
TAATTCTGGACAGCTGTGTTTTTGTCCATACCATTGCTGCCATTGTTCAGCATCTAGCAGACGAAAATCAGCTGCCAGATCTATTATTCGCTTACCCTGAGCCAACAATTCCGGCACCATTTTCATCGCCGTGCCATTAGGTGTGGCAAAGAAAATAAGATCACATTGCTGCAAGACTGCAAGACTAGGCTCAGAAAAAACCAAATCACATCCTGCATGAAAGCTAGGAACAAGATCGGCTAATAATTTACCCTGCTCAGATCGCGAGGTAATCACCTTAAGTTTTGCTTTTGGGTGCGCCAGTAATAGGCGAATTAGCTCAATGCCGGTATATCCAGTACCACCCACAACGCCAACATTTATAGTGCTCATAATATTTACTATCTAATTTAGATTAATTTGTTGTATTAACTAACGTGGCATAATACACATATGAAGTCCAAGCTGTCGCTTAGAAAAAATCTGGCCACTGGTCTAGAACGACTTAGAATTCAGTCTGCTAGCTCCGATGCACTACTCCAACTCTCACTGGCTGGCCTATTTACGGGTATCGCCACCGGTGTTGTTATTGTTGCCTTTATCTTAATCGTCGAGTTTTCTCTCACCTACTTCTTAAATATTCAGCCTGAGAATTTTGAAGGCCTAAATACCTTATCACGTGTATTAGCACCAATTTTAGGTGGTTTATTATTAGCCACACTGTTTCACTTTTTTGCAAAAGGACAGGGCGTAGGCATTGCCCATGTGCGTGAACGATTACATCACCATAATAGTGACCTCACTTTACGTGGTTTTATCATGCAGTTCATTGGCGGCAGCATTGCCTTGATCAGTGGCCAATCTTTGGGTCGAGAAGGCCCTAGTGTTCACCTTGGTGCCGCATTGGGTAGCCTGTTTGGTAAGAGCCTGCATCTGCCACACAATACGCTTCGTATCCTACTTGCCTGCGGCTCCGCAGGAGCTATTGGTGCCGCTTTTAATACACCACTTGCTGGCGTCATCTTTGCAATGGAGATTATTATTGCAGAGTATGCCGTTGGCAGCTTTGTTCCGATTATGATTTCAGCAGTGGCTGCGACTGGTATCAGTCGTTGGTTTTTAGGGAACGAGCCATTTCTCTCGATTGGGCTAGTGCCTTCAGCCTCACTACAAGAAATACCCTTCTTATTGTTACTTGGCATATTGGTTGGCATAGCTGCTGCCAGCTTCATCTATATTGTTCGCCGCAGCAGCGAGATAACCGCCAACTGGAATCTGTTCAAACGTTATAGCCTGGCTGCCTCTATTACCGGCTTTACAGCCATCTTTTTGCCACAAGTATTAGGTGTCGGCTATGACAGTTTAAACCAGGCTATTTTAGGGCAACTTTCGTTAGTCACTCTCATCGTTATTCTGGTGATGAAGTTAATTACGTCTTCTATTTCAGTCGGCTGTGGTTTACCCGCTGGACTGATCGGCCCAAGCTTTGTCATTGGAGCAGTAGGCGGTTCATTCATGGGTTTAGTCCTAGATCAAGCGCTACACCTCCCTGTCGAGAGCAGTGGCCTTTACGCTATCCTTGGCATGGCCGCGATGATGGGTGCCTGCCTACAAGCCCCATTAGCCGCCTTAATTGCAGCCTTTGAGATTACGGCCAACCCAAATATTATTTGGCCAAGCATGCTCTGCATCGCGGTGGCGCAGCTAGTAACTCGCCAAGTACTCAAACAGGGCCCTGTGATCGATGTGATTTTACAGAGTCGAGGCTTAGATGCAGTGGAAGACCCTTTGACACAGAACTTACAAAGAACCGGGGTCAGCAACATCATGAACACTGACATTCTGACTATTAATGCAGAACAGTTTGCCTCGATTAGAGCTGGGGCCTTAAACATTAGCAGTGAGTGGCTTTTACTCAGATCTAGTACTGACGACTCGATATCACTATTTCATCAAATAGCTGATTCAGATGAGGAGTCAGTCACAACTCGTCTTTCTCTTATTAAGAGTATGGCTATTGATAGCCGCGCCACTCTATCGACAGCACGCGCATATTTTATACAATATGACGTTGAAATTTTACATGTCATTAATGCTAGTAATAATGCAGCCTGCCTAGGTGTTATTAGTCGCCAACAACTTTTTCAATATTTATAAGAAGGATTTTTATGCTCTGGATCAAAGCCTTTCACGTCATATTTATGGTGACTTGGTTTGCCGCATTGTTTTATCTACCCCGGCTATTTGTCTACCACGCTGAAGCAAAAGATGAAGCCAGTAATGCGCGCTTCAAAATCATGGAACGTAAATTATATTTTGGCATCATGACACCGAGCGCCATTCTTACAATTGTCTTTGGTGGATGGCTACTGAGTATAGGCTGGCAGGCGTATATGATTGGTTATTGGATGGACATCAAACTCGGTCTAGTCGCACTTTTAGTGATCTATCATCTTTACTGTGGCCATTATGTCCGCCTCTTCAAAGAAGACCGCAACCCTCACAGTCATGTCTGGTTTCGCTGGTTTAATGAAGCTCCAGTGCTAGCACTGGTTGCAGTGGTCATTCTGGTTATCGTGAAACCTATTTAAGTCTGCATTAAACGCCGGACTAGCTACAAACTCTCAACAAACTGGAGCAGCTCTTGGCGTTGCTCTGGACCCAAAGAGAGGTACGCTCGGCGTGAGGCCTTAGCCTCACCGCCATGCCATAAGATCGCTTCTTCAACACCACGTGCACGACCATCATGTAACAGTTGCTGATGACCATTGACGGCCTGCAGTAGGCCAATCCCCCACAAAGGTGCCGTTCTCCACTCCAGGCCAGAGGCATTGCCTTCATTATTTTGGTCACTTAAACCCTCTCCCAAATCGTGCAATAGTAGATCAGTATAGGGATGAATCTCCTGCTGCCTCAACTCGGCAATACTCGATTGGTCACCAGTCATTAACGTTTCGGTATGACAGGAGTTGCATCCTACCTGCTGAAATCTTAATTCACCCGCAATGACCATAGGATCTTCTATATTTCTCCGCGCTGGCACGGCTAAGGTACTGGAATAAAAACTGACTAACTCTAAGATCTGATCACTGACCTCAGGATCACCACCCTCTGGTGCTGTCACACAGTCCAGCTGTTGTGGTTGGCAGTTTGATTCTGATACAACACTAGACGTCAGCCCCATATCTTCGGCAAAGGCTATTGCTGCCTGTTTTTTGACACTAGGTTGACTAGCTTTCCAACCAAAGCGCCCTGCGACTTTTTGATTATTCATTTGATCGTATAACCAATGAATCCGGCCTGATACACCAAGCCTAGCTTGAGCTGCCTCTAAAGCGATTAAGCTATCTTCAGGCACAGCTTCTAATAAGCCCAAGCCAATCATTGCCGGTGCTGTTCGACCACCGAAAAAACTGGTCTCTTCTAACTCACCATACTTCAACTCAGAGAATCGATAATGGGGTTTACGTAGATGGAAGGTCTCACCTGCTTCAGAAGTCCAACTATAACTTTGCCATTCAAGGCTTACTGAGCCCTCGGCCTCGACTCCAGGAATAGACAATAGATGAAATTGTGTTCCATAACGGCTATCACCTTGCCCAATCGCAGTGGAGCCTATCTTTATCAACATGGAAGCAAAGGCTTCACCCTTTGCTGGGGGACGCCCACGGCCATCTTTGATGTGACAAGACTGACAGGCATTAGCATTAAATAAGGGACCTAAACCATCTCGAGTAGAGACCGTCGCTGGGGCTGCCACCCACGGGTTGGTAAAAAAGGCATTACCAACAAAAAAAGATTCACGCGAGACTAATGATAGGTTTTTCGCTGGCATAGAATATGCATTATGATCTTCTTTGAAGACCGTTGTTGCGCCACCGGAATAAGGCGCTTCGGCATACCCGTGAACACTCACTAAAATTAATATGAGCGTTAAAAAACGACGCATTTCATCTCCTTATCGCATGACTTTAACCATAGCTAGTTGCTGGCTATCAATTGACTCTATTAAAATAGCTTGATCTCTGAGTTGTGCTATCAGCAGCTCTAGCGTGCTGTAAGCCTCAATATTCTCAAGCAAAATCTGTTGATCGAATGGTAGACCATTCTTTGCCTGCTGCGCCACTTTATCCACGGTATTTTGAGCTTTTGTAAAGGCCAACATCAGTGCTTGATGTTTTTTAGCATTATTTGCCAGCAATAGATCACTCAAAGATGGCCCAACAATACGCTGGCCCTTGGCTTGCACGATGCCGTTAAATACATCAGCGACTGCATCAACATTTTCCTTAATTGCAAAGTGTGTCATATCACTAAAGCAGGACTGCTCATCTTCTTGTGATTGTGCAAGCATAGCAACGCGGATACGCTCACCGGCTAACTCACCATAGACCAAGCTTCCCAGACCAAACAACATGCGTTGCAGACGAGTATCAACGTTCAAGGCCATAAACGTCTTGGCGTAGTCACCTTGCCCTAGCTGCCACTGCTGTACCATATCGGCAAGATCGGCTAGCAATAGATCCACACTCTCCTTTAGATAGAGTGCGCGACGATCACAGTGCACACTGGCACACTGGCTCTGCGAAAAATCTAGGTAACTGCGGGTACCCGCACTCACCTTTGTTAGATTAAGGTCTTGACCCCAAAGAAGAAACTCAATGACATGATAGCCAGTCGCCACATTGGCTTCAGCACCTGCCCCTTCATGCATATCACGTAAAAGAGCCTGATCTAAAACGACAGCATCAGCAATCAAGTTTTTCTGTGCAAAGGGATTACCACTATCAGAAACATAACCATCGGCAACATAATCGACTAAGCCTTCATCCATCGGCCATGCATTGACCTGTCCTTCCCAGTCATCCACATTGGGATTACCAAACCGAAATACTTCAGTCCGTGAATAAGCACGATGAGCAGTTACCCAAGCCTGTTTAGCATGCAGATGATTCGCCTCATTCGGTGATCTGAGTAAGGCATCAGTTGCCAGCGCTAAATCAGCAGCTGCAGCCTGAGCCTCAGTAAACATAGCGTGTGCCATGACCACATAATGTTGTGTAACAGTTTCAGATGAGGGTACAGAAACCTCATTGGCAAAACCGGTTCTGCTCAGACCTAATATGTGAACTGAAATATATAAGCTTAAGAAAAACGCTTTTTTCATTACCTTATCCTTCTAATTAAATGTCATTTCAAACGGCATGACACGCCAATAAAAAATTTAAACGCACCCTTTCTAGTAATGCTAATGAGAATGATTTGCATTAGTTATAACTTTACTATATCGTCTGCTGCATCACAATCTTACCTGGTAACCAAAAGCACATGATACAGGTGAGAATACGCCCATTACCCAGAAGCTTATAAAGGACCTATACATGAAAAAAATCACCCTATTCGGGGCTGCTACAGCTCTACTTGTTCAATTATCGGCACCTAGCTTTGCTGCTGATCAAGTCACAGTAGACCGTGCAGAATATGAGCAATTGAAGGCAGCTGTAGAGATGATGCTGGAAGAAAGAGCTGAAGCCAAAGCTAACGCCAAAAAGACTCACGAGCTAGCCACAGCGGCGAAGAAGTCAGCTGATGAAGCTACTATCGTTGCTGAAGCTGCAGTCGAGGCTGCTGAATCTTCATTATCTTCCACATTAAATAAAGTAACCCTAGGCGGTTATGGTGAAGTTCATTACAACAACCTGCAAGCCGACGACTCCCAGTATGACAAAGAAGAATCAGACATTCACCGCTTCGTATTATTTGCTGGTTACGAATACTCTGACTCGATCCGTTTTTACTCAGAATTTGAGATTGAGCATGGTGTTGCCGGTGAAGGCAAAAATGGTGAAGTAGAAGTTGAGCAAGCCTTCATTGAGTGGGATTTTGCTGAAAATAGCAGCGCATTAGCGGGTGTATTCTTAATACCTGTAGGCATCATGAATGAAACTCACGAGCCAGACACTTTCTACGGCGTTGAACGTAATAGCGTTGAGAATGTGATTATGCCAGGCACATGGTGGGAAATCGGTACCATGATCACCCAACGTTTTGACTCAGGTCTAAAACTAGAAGTAGCCGCTCATAGTGGTCTTAAGATTCCAACTTCTGGGAGCAGCACACATCGCATCCGTAGTGGTCGCCAAAAGGCTTCTAACGCAGACACCCATGAGTTGGCATACACAGTTGCTGCAACCTACACGGGCATCGCTGGTTTAGAAGTTGGTGGCGCTATACAGTACCAAGAAGACGTTACCCAAGTTAAAAATGACGGTATGGAAGAAGGTGTATTGTGGACTACCCACCTAATCTACAATAAAGGTGCAATGGGTCTACGTGCGCTCTATGCTGAATGGGACTTTGATGGTGATGCCGTTAAAGCAGCTAACAATGACAAGCAGTATGGTTGGTACATTGAGCCTAGTTTCAAGGCAACTGAAAAAGTTGGCTTATTTGGACGCTTTGAAGAAGTTCGTGGTGCACGCACACAAGATCGTTTCGAGCAGGTATCTCTCGGTATGAACTATTGGCTGCACCCAAATGTAGTCTTAAAGTTAGATTGGGCTGATCGTAAGCATGACGTAACTTCTGCTGAAGGCCGTGACTATGACGGTTACAATCTAGGCGTTGGTTGGTCCTTCTAGAGCCTCCTCAACACTGAGCTAAGAGTAATTTAAGGATGAATATGAAAAATCTAGTATTAACCCTGGTTACTCTTAGTTTTCTAGTAAACCCTCTTAGCGCTCATGCTAAGAGGGTTTATTTAGAACCAGGAGACTTTCTCTCGCAAAGTTTCCCTAAAACCTCCCCCGATGCCAATCGACTACTGATTACGGGTGACCTGAAAACAAACTTGCGCAAAGTCCTCAGTGGCCGTTACAGCAAGATTAGAATCCCCTATTGGCAGTCTGGTAACAAAACTGCTTGGATACTTGAACGTATCGGCAAAGAGCGTCCTATTACAGCGGGTTTCGTTGTTGAAGGTAATCGTATTGTCTCTTTTAAAGTCCTGATCTTCCGCGAAAGTCGAGGCTGGGAAATTCATAATGAATTCTTTACTGAGCAATTTGATAACGCTTATCTCAAGGACAAACAAAAGCTCAGTAATCAGGTTGATAATATTACCGGCGCCACAATGTCTGTTGATGCTATGAAAACACTGGCGCGAATGGCACTTTTATTACATGCTGAGGTGATATCAAAAAATAGCACGCCATAAGTCATGTCAAACCTTCACAAATTCCACCGTTACACAGGTGTCGGCTCAGCCATCCTGGTGTTAATACTCAGCATTACCGGTTTACTACTCAATAGTACCGACCTTGAGCTGGATCAACGCTTTATCTCAAACTCATGGTTACTAAAACAATATTCATTGGGCGAATTTCCAGTCCAATCTTATGCTGCAAGCGATACCATCGTTTCTAAATCAGGTCGCTATCTCTATCTCAATAATGAGGCTGTTAGCGAAATGAATGAATCACTAGTCGGTAGCATTGCATTACAGCAAGACATCCTCATTGCCCTGCCTAACAGCTTGTTGTTAATCAGCAAGGAAGGAGAGGTTATTGATCAGCTATTCGACTACTCCGGCTTACCAGAGAGACCACAAGCACTCATGGTAGATACCCTAGGCTTAGTGCTCTTAAAGGGCCAAAATGCAGTTTGGCAGAGCGATAGTAACCTCAGTGCATGGCAACAAATCAGCCGCAAGAATATCTCTTGGCCTGACGCCATAGAAACACCGAGCGTTCTCTCAAAAGAAATTCAACGTCATGCCCGTACTCATGAGATTAGTCTAGAACGTATGTTGCTAGACCTACACAGTGGGCGTCTGTTTGGAAAGATTGGGGAAACACTCATGTCATTGAGTGCAGTGGCGCTAATTTTTCTAGCTTTATCAGGGGTTTACGTCTGGTCTCGCAGACAGTAAGTGGTTCGCGGCAGCAGCCTATTGTTTGATCTCACGATCGAGAATCGGTGCAAACTCATTCAATGCGCGCTTATAAACCGCACGCTTAAAGAACACCACCTCATCCATCGGTAACCAGTAATCTACCCAGGTCCAACGCTCAAATTCTGGGCGCTCCGACTGATCCAATTTAATACTGCTCTCATCTGATTTCATGCGTAAAAGAAACCAGCGTTGCTTTTGGCCGATACATTTTGGAAACGAGTGACGACGAATCAAGTGTGGTGGTAGTCGATATTTTAGCCAGTCTTGGGATTGAGCAACGACCTCTACATCATTTGAAACTAAGCCAGTTTCCTCTTCCAGCTCACGAAATAAGGCCTCCTCTGTGGTCTCATGCTCACGCATGCCACCTTGAGGGAATTGCCACGCATCCTGTCCACAACGCTTGCACCAGAACACCTGGCCAGCCGCGTTGTGTAAAACAATGCCAACATTCGCACGATACCCTTGCAGATCGATCATCTTGTACTAGACTACCCCTATGATTCTTATTGCATTCTTCCATAGCCATCACAGCGGCGCAAACCTTGATGAAATAGTTAGAAAACTAGTTGAACGTCTGCGAAAAACCAACCAAATATCTGGAGTACCCCGTGCCATTAGCCCTTTTTGACCTTGATGAAACCCTTTTGAGTGGTGATAGCGATTACCTCTGGGGGCAACACTTAGTGGAGCAAGGTGTAGTCGATCAAACCGAATATGAACAAACTAACCGAGAATTTTATGAGCAATACAAGCAAGGGAGTCTCGATATTGAAGAATTCTGTCGCTTTGCCTTTAAACCTCTAAGCCAACAC
>DGKH01000066.1:1087-7719 GCA_002386945.1 Proteobacteria bacterium UBA4575 | reverse complement strand
TTACTGCAGTACCACCGCGAGCGTGGCGATACCCTAGTGATTATTACGGCTACCAATAATTTCATCACCCAGCCTATCGCAGAGCTTTATCAAGTCGATCAACTGATCGCGACTCGCCCTAGCATGAAAGATGGTGTTTATACTGGCGAATTAGAGGCTGCCTGCTTTGCAGCAGACAAACCGATACGACTGCAAGAATGGCTAGCAACTACCACATTAAATCTGAGTGGCAGCTATGGCTATAGTGATTCCTGTAACGATATCCCACTGCTTGAAACAGTGGAGTTCCCTCATGCTGTCGATCCAGATGACACATTGCGTGCGCACGCAGAGAAATATGCTTGGCCGTTACTATCTCTGCGTTAACACCTGTCTTGAGCTTGCTTTAGAAGCGGTAAGAAAAAGCCTGCTCAAATTGATCGGCAAATTCTGCCATTGTGAAGTAATGATTTTGGGTGCCATGATGGGCAATCTTAATAGCACCCATTAGAGAGGCAATACGACAAGTCGTTTGCCAGTCCATGCCCTTCATCAAACCAAAGATGAGGCCAGCGCGATAGGCATCACCACAACCCGTTGGGTCTTTAATATCAGCCACCGAGACCGCAGGGATCTGAAGCGTTTCATCTGCAGTATAAACGACAGAACCTTCAGCACCTCGTGTCACAATCAAGGCCTTAACTCGCTGCGCTATAACAGCCTCAGAAAGGCCAGTACGCTCCTGCAGCAACTGTGATTCGTAGTCATTCACTGTGACGTACTCTGCAAGCTCAATGAAGCGCAATAACTCTTCACCGTTAAACATCGGCAAGCCCTGACCTGGATCAAACACAAAAGGGATGCCCGCTGCATTGAATTGCTCCGCATGCTGCAACATCGCATCGCGACCATCAGGTGATAACAAACCCAAGCTAATGCCTGCGTCAGTAGGTATAACCTGCTCATGCGCATGATTCATCGCACCCGGATGAAAAGCCGTAATTTGGTTATCGTCTAGATCAGTTGTAATGAACGCCTGTGCAGTAAATGCATCAGAGACTGGTAACAGAAATTCTTGGCTAATCTGTTTCTTTGTCATCCATTCAGCATAGGGTGCAAAGTCCTGACCTACAGCACCCATCGGCTTACCATCTCCACCTAACAAATTGAGGTTATAGGCAATGTTGCCGGCACAGCCACCGAACTCACGCCGCATATCAGGCACCAAGAAACAGACATTCAACATATGCACCTTATCGGGCAGGATATGATTCTTGAACTGATCAGGGAACACCATAATATTGTCGTAAGCAAAAGAGCCACAAATTAACGCTGTCATTTATTTTCCTTGGATTCGGGTTTGGCGTTTAGGATTGCCATATTACAGAAAGGCTTACTCGTCTATTTCAACCATTTCAAAATCTTCTTTGATCGCGCCACATTCAGGGCACTGCCAGTTCAACGGAATATCATCCCAACGTGTACCAGGAGCAAGACCATCATCTGGCGCGCCTTTTTCTTCATCATAGATCCATCCACAAATTACACACATGTATTTCTTGTACACGTAAAACCCCTTTATTCAAGTCTATTAGGCTACCGTCAACATGGTAGAATGGCTAGATCATAGTCACCTATGCCTCTTATGCAAGAAGAAATATGTCAGAACAAAATATTCGAAGCTGTGTACTCTGTTTAGGCGGGCTGGACCCTAGCGGTGGCGCTGGTATTCAGGCTGATATTGAGGCTGTAGCGGCAACTGGGGCGCATGCCTTAACGCTGGCCACTTGCCTTACTGTACAAAATAGTCAGCAGACACTTGCCATGCAAGCGGTCGATGCCGATTTAATTCAGCAACAGCTTAAATGCTTGCAGACGGATATGCCGATCCATGCCTGTAAGATTGGTGTCCTACCCAATGCCGAAACGGCATCCATCGTTGCAGCGTTTTTATCCCAACTAGACGACATTCCCGTGGTATTTGATCCAGTGATGCGCGCAACTGTCGGCATTCACTTCGCAGAACAAGAGAGCTGGCAGACAATACAACAAGAGTTACTGCCTCAGGTCACTATCTGTACGCCCAATCAGGCTGAACTAGCAGGCTTAAGCAGGCTCGATACGACACCTTCAAGACAAGCAGAACAGTTGTTTGAGTATGGGCTAGACGCCCTATTAGTTACCGCTGCAGATGAAGATACCATCGACGTGCAGAACACACTCTATCGTCAAGGTAGCGACCCCATCGAATATGTCTGGCCGCGCCTAAAAGCACATTATCATGGCAGTGGCTGCACCTTAAGTAGCGCATTAGCCAGCCGGCTAGCCCAAGGCGAAGATTTAGTCGATGCCGTACAACAGGCACAGAATTACGTTCAATATAGCCTGAAACGTGGCCAAGCTCTGGGTCAGGGCCAGCACATCCCTCATCGCATACAAGCCAATAAAGAATCTTTTTCATAACCCATGTTTAACGGCCTATATGTACTAACAGACGATAGCCTGTTCCCACATACAGAGTGGCCAGATCGTGTTGAAGCCTGTCTTGCTGGTGGCGCAGGCTTGATTCAGTTACGTGACAAACAGCTCAGTGATGACGCCTTAGAACCAACCGCCTATGCCGTACGCGAGGTCTGCCAGGCCTATCAGGTACCATTGATCATCAATGATCGTTTAGCTCTAGCAAAAAAGATTCGCGCCGATGGTGTGCATCTGGGCCGCAGTGATGTCTCGGTTCGAGTGGCACGTGATTATCTTGGTGCACAATTCTTAGTGGGTGCCTCTTGTTATGCCAGTTTGCTGCGAGGCTTAAAGGCACAGCAGGCAGGGGCTGATTATGTTGCCTTTGGCCGCATCTTTCGCTCAAACACCAAACCTCAGGCAGTGCATTGCGGTCTAAGCCAACTGGCTTTAGCGAGAGAACGCCTAACACTGCCAATCTGCGCCATTGGTGGCATCACTGAAAAAAATATTGCTTTAATCAGTCGTCGTAAAATAGATTGGGCCGCTTGCGTACATCATGTGTTCAACGCAGAAAATCCAACACAGGCTGCAATCAATACACTGCAACAAGGTATACTTCACGCAGTGAGATAATCCCCATTCAATTGTTAGAGAAGTGTTATGGAACCGATGCAATCATTATTTGAAGAAGCTCAAAAGTATATCCCTGGTGGTGTTAATTCACCGGTGCGCGCATTCAAGGCCGTGGGTGGCACCCCAGTTTATGTTCAACGAGCGCAGGGTGCTTATATCTTTGACACCAATGATAAGAGATACATTGATTACATCGGTTCTTGGGGGCCGATGATCTTAGGCCACGCACACCCAGAGGTGATTAAAGCGGTACAAGATGCCGTGCCACAGGGTTTGAGCTTCGGCTGTCCGACCACAAAAGAGACAGAGTTAGCCAAACTAGTTTGCGAAATTGTGCCTTCTATAGAGAAAGTGCGCATGGTCAGTTCAGGCACAGAGGCCACCATGAGTGCTATCCGCTTAGCTCGTGGCTTTACCAATCGCTCAAAGATTTTAAAATTTGAAGGCTGTTACCACGGACATGCAGACTCATTACTAGTAAAAGCAGGTTCTGGCGCACTAACCTTGGGTACACCGAGTTCACCGGGAGTGCCAGCAGAATTAGCCGCACACACACTCACCCTACCGTTTAATTCCATTGAGCATGTAAAAGAGCTTTTCGCTGAAATAGGTGATCAGATTGCCTGCATCATCGTTGAGCCTATTGCCGGCAATATGAATTGCATCCCACCAAAAGATGGCTTTTTACAGGGATTACGAGAAGTCTGTAATGACTATCAAAGTCTTTTAATCTTTGATGAGGTGATGACTGGTTTTCGTGTCGCTAAAGGTGGTGCGCAAGAGGTATATCAAGTCACGCCAGACCTCACTACCTTAGGGAAAGTTATCGGTGGTGGTATGCCGGTTGGCGCCTTTGGTGGCCGCGCTGATGTTATGGATTACTTAGCACCTACTGGACCGGTATACCAAGCAGGAACGCTGTCAGGCAACCCGATTGCGATGACTGCCGGACTAGCGACTCTAAATTTATTAAATGCGGATGGGTTTTACCAATCACTCAGTGCAAAGTCTGAAAAACTGGTACTCGGCTTACAGACTTGCGCGCGTAGACATAATATTCCAATGGCAGTTCATCATATCGGCGGCATGTTTGGCTTTTTCTTTACCGATGTCGACACGGTAGAAACATTTGAACAGGTTACAGCCTGTAACCTAGAGCGCTTCAATCAATTCTTCCAAGGCATGCTAGCTGCTGGTGTCTATCTCGCACCATCCGCTTATGAAGCCGGCTTCATTTCTGCAGCACATAGCGAAGCGGATATTGAAGCCACTCTAGAACACGCCGATCGTGTCTTCAGCAGCATCGCTTAAGTGAATAAAAAGTACCCTGGCTAACAAACCGACTGAGGAGAAAGACTTCTCGCTGGGGTAAATTCATCAAGAATTATCTTGATGACAGGAGTCGTAAATAATCGTAATCGACTATTTTGTTAATAAAAGTTTATTCGATTTAGTCAGTTGTAACAGATAGGTTTCACTGCCGTGACTAATCCAAGCATAGCGCTTACCACGCAGTAGATGCTTAAGATCAACGGTTACCAGTGGTGGTTGTTCCTGGATATTGCTTGCAGTCTGAGTCATCACACACCTCTAAGAAATAATGTCTCATTAATGATAATGATTCTCATTACTAAATGCAACTCTTACTCGCTTGTCCTCTCCTGCTCGCCATAGAGCTGGGCGTATAGCCCCCCAGAAGTCAGCAATTCCTGATGCTTACCCTGCTCACGAATAGCGCCATCCTCAAACACAAAGACTCGATCAGCTTGCTGCACTGCACTTAATCGATGGGCAATAATGATCGTTGTACGATTACGTAAGAACTCCTGCAAGCACTGGTGTACACGCGATTCAGTATCGACGTCCAAGGCCGAACTCGCCTCATCTAAAATTACGACATTTGGATTAGATAAGGCCATGCGGGCGATAGCCACACGCTGCTTCTGCCCACCTGATAAACGCACCCCATTTAAACCCAGCAGCGTATCTAAACCCTCTGGTAGCTGTTCGACCAGTTCACGAATCTGGGCCACTTCTAGCACCTCCCAGAGTTGCTCTTCAGCAATATCGCGCCCGAGGGTTAAATTCATCCGTAGACTGTCATTAAACAAGGCTGGCTGCTGCAGTACACAGGCCACATGTTCACGCACACGACTAAAACCAATCTGGGTTACTGAGACGCCATCGTATTTGATATCACCTGCCTTCGGCGGATACAGGCCGAGCAGCACTTGCACTAGGGTCGACTTTCCACCTCCACTAGCACCGACCACCGCTACTTTCTCACCAGCTGCAATCGAAAGATCAATCCCTTTCAGGACATCAGGCCCGTCACCATAAGCAAAGGAAATATTCTCCAGCTCAATACTGACCCCACGTTGACCCTCGAAAGGATTCAACACTGGTGGGTAATACGGTTCTTCTGCTAATTCATGCAAGCGATTAATACGTGCTACAGCCGCGTTAGCACCAAAGTAGCTGTACTGCATATTCAGCACTTCTTGCACTGGCCCCATCATGAACCAGAGATAACCAAAAACAGCGATCATTTCACCAATAGTTAAACCAGCGAAGAGCACCATAATCATGCCAACCGCACGGAAAACATCGAAACCAATCAAGAAGATTACGAAAGAAAGTCGACTCGTTGCATCACTCTTCCATGAGTATTCAGTCGAATGATCACGCACCTTAGAGGCCAATCGCTCTACTCGACCTAGATAGAAATATTCACGATTACTAGCCCGGATTTGCTGGATACCATCCAAGGTCTCAGTTAGTGCCTGTTGAAAGATTTCAAACGCTTTGTTTTCTTTTTTCTTTAGCGACTTAACTAAAGATCCCATTTTCATCGTGAAGTAGATGACCGCAGGATTCATCAGTAAGATAAAAACGGCTAACTGCCAATGCAGCCAGAACAAAACAATAGCAACACCGACAATCGTCAGCATAGAGACCAGAAACTTACTAACACTTTCACCAGAAAACTGATCAACGGTATTGAGATCAGTAACTAATAAAGAGGAAACCGTACCACCGCCCATTGATTCATATTCAGACATGGCAATCAGGCGTAGACGACGCAGGAGTTGTGCCCGCACGGTGTAAATAACAGATTTTGATATAGCGACAAATTTACGTGTCTGCCAGACATTGAGTAGTACAGAAATAACACGCAATACGGCAGTAAATAGCGTGACCGCACCAATATAGTAGATAGACTCTTGCGGCAGGAATGGAAAGATTTGTTGAATCGTTGCCACTACCTTACCTGGTCGATCAAGTAACACTTCATCGACCAGCAAGGGAATTAAGAGTGGAATGGGCACTGCAGCAGCAACGGCAATAATGGCGATAATATTCGCCTTAATCAGTTCTCGCTTATGCCGCAGTGCAAGCTTAATAATGTAAGCAAGCGAATATGAATTGGGTGCTTGTTCCATTATTAAGTGCTTAATTAAACTACAAGGGGAGTTATTCCCCCTGTGCTTGTTCCGCTTCTGCTTCCGCCATAGAAGCACGTACTTGGTCCATATCCAGCTCTTTCACCTTAGCTA
>DGKH01000066.1:395-1049 GCA_002386945.1 Proteobacteria bacterium UBA4575 | reverse complement strand
ATTTTTTGACGAAACAACATCAAGGTAGGGATCGAACGTATGCTGCAACCCTGTGCTAGCTCAGTCTCATCTTCTGTATTCACCTTGGCAAATACGACATCAGGATGGCTTTCAGAAGCTGCCTCAAAAGTAGGTGCAAACGATTTACAGGGACCACACCAGGGCGCCCAAAAATCAACAATCACAATGTCATTGTTCTCAATCGTTTCATTAAAGTTTTCTGCGGTCAGTTCTAGGGTTGCCATCATTCCTCCTTATTCATGAATTTGGCTCTTTTTTTGTAGTATTCAACATCCTGCAACGCTTCACGCAAATGCTCAAGTCGCACAGTAGGATGATTAATTTCTAAGATCTTTTGCTTAATAGATAACTCCAAAGGCAACACTTCAGTCATACGTGATGCCACCCAGTTTGCACTCTCCAGCTGGAATTCTAACTGGCTGTAAGGTGCGCCCAGATGAGTTAATACTGATTTAATCAAATCGGCCCACGCCTTAAATGTTTCATCTAAGGGCAGATCTTCATCTTCTGCTATGGTTTCAACGTCCGCCATTAGAAGCTGGTCAGGTTGAACTTTGGCATCAGCAATACTAACGCGACGCATCCCTTCAACGGTGACGCCTAGCAGGCCATCCGGTAAAGTATCCCAATCAA
>DGKH01000066.1:0-257 GCA_002386945.1 Proteobacteria bacterium UBA4575 | reverse complement strand
AGTATTTAATGGAAATATGGGCAACTGCATGCAGATTCACCATGCTTAAGATGACCAGAATGGTAGCATAATCTGCGTGCACCCTGCGTCTTGCTAGCGAATTGTACAGATCAATATAAAGTAAGATTGATGTTCAGATACTGCAACCCGGCAAAAGTCTTAACTAATCTTAGATAACTGCTTACACAGACGCTCACAAAACCCTTGAAAGCCGCCATTACTTAAAACCAACACGTTATCACCTGCTTGCGCCAAAT
>DGKH01000037.1:21416-25324 GCA_002386945.1 Proteobacteria bacterium UBA4575 | reverse complement strand
CTGAGGCCTCGCCATTAACGATGGAATGGAATGCAAATTGCTGACTTTTATCCGCCGACGAGACCGTCTCTAAATCCCAAATATCGGCTGCAATATCAACACTGCCATAAACCACACCATAGTTTTTTAGCAGCCAACGTCTAGCGTATTCAACACACTGCCAGCTAATGCCAGTAAACACACCTTCACTAAACTGTGGCTGTGGATGGACACAACGTTCGGAACAATTGGAGTAGGCGACTACACCACGAGGTGACTGTCCTAGTATTTTATTAAATGGCTGAATGCATGCCGATAGACAGGCTTGTGGCAAAGGCGCAACGGCCTCATTAGCCAAGATAACAGGAGATGCTAATAGCAAGAAAATAGAGATGATCACAGCGCGCGCATTAAGATTCATACAGGCTCCGAGCAACAGCTTTGAAAATGATCTTATAAATAAAGATGGGGTGAATGATGGGACTCGAACCCACGACGACTGGAATCACAATCCAGGGCTCTACCAACTGAGCTACACTCACCATAAAGCAATAATACAGACTTCTCCCCTGGGCAAAACTGGTGCGCCCGGCAGGACTCGAACCTGCAACCCCCGGCTTAGAAGGCCGATGCTCTATCCAGTTGAGCTACGGGCGCAGAGAGATCTAACTTAAGTCCGCAAACTACATAGCCCGATGAGCCATGTAGGACGCGATATTATCACTAAATAAGCCAAGAAGTAATACAGCAAGACGAGATTTCCAGTCCAATGCCTTCACGACTAGAAGATGTAAGTAAGAACAACCATTCCTAAGCAAACAACACAGACATATTAAGTTGATATGAGGCTGCGCTTGTTTTGTCGTCTGTTCTAATTACTTTGCGTATACGGAATCAATCGAATCTGATTCGTTAGACGAACGAATGCTTAAGTGACAAAAATAGTCTGGCGTGGTTTTGTTTTTAAAATAAAGATTGCCAGAGATGGCGAAGTGGTCGGGGCAAGAGGATTCGAACCTCTGACCCTCTGCTCCCAAAGCAGATGCGCTACCAGGCTGCGCTATGCCCCGACTAGATTGGCAGTCTTAGTTTTTAAGAGAAGCTAAGACAGCGCGCAAGAATACGTGTTTTAACGCCCTATCGTCAACTAATTCTCGTTACCTATTGTGTCTATTTTGCCTATTTTCGATCGATTTATAGCCAATCCATGTGGTAGCCATGACAAAGTCACGGTCTTGCTCATAGACTCGGCCTAATGTAACCACCCTACTCGCTTTATTCCTTACTGCTGACCGCTTATGATACTGCGCAACAACAACCAGACGAATAGGCACAGAATGACTAAACGAATTACTTCTCTCCTCACTACGTGCTTAATCCTCATAACATTTGCAGGGAGTGCAGCAATGAGCGATTCCAACCCTAAAGCTCTTTTTGAGACGAGCCAAGGCAACATCACGATTGAGCTATATGCCGAGAAAGCACCGATTACAGTGGAGAACTTTATCCGCTATGTGAAGGAAGGTTTTTATAACGACACTATTTTTCATCGTGTGATTCCAAATTTCATGGTGCAAGGCGGTAGCTTTAAGGTCGATATGCGCCAAAAAGATGGCCATGCAAATATTCAGAATGAAGCGAATAATGGCCTAAAAAACGTCGTTGGCTCACTCGCCATGGCGAGAACTTCGGCGCCACATTCAGCCTCGTCACAATTCTTTATTAATGTGGCTGACAACGGCTTTTTAAACTTCACCAGCGAGAGTTCACAGGGTTGGGGTTATGCCGTGTTTGCCCAAGTAGTTGATGGTATGGATGTAGTGATGGCGATCGCTGAAGTAGAGACTGCCACTTTAGGGCCACATGGTGATGTTCCGAAAGAGCCAATCATCGTCAACAAAGCGAGCATGATCGAGTAATACAAAGCTGTTTTGATTAGCCCAGTGCAATACTGGGCTGGTCTATTAATTTAGGGCGTCTAATTCCATCTGACTAAAACCCGCTTGCTTACGCGCTGTGACATGCAGTGGCCCCTTGCCGGTATGCACATCATATTGTTTTAGTAATCCGATAAAGGTCGTCTGTGACTCGACCCCAGCTTCGGCACAAGCATGTTTATACCAACGCGTACCAATCTCAACGTGACCCACCTCTTCTGCCAAAATGATTTCCAGCAAGGCAACTGTCTCGTGATCCCCGACTGATGTTAAACGTTCGATCATACCTGGCGTAACATCCAGACCACGTGCTTCCAGCACGCGTGGCACCAAGGCCATACGATGCAAGACACTATGTCCAGTCTTGACCGCCATCTCCCAAAGCCCGTTATGTGCGCTGTGTGCGCCATAGTAACTACCCAACTGTTGCAGACGATTAGAGAGCATTTGAAAGTGGCTGGCCTCTTCCGCTGCCACCTGCATCCAATCCATATAATAGGCCAGAGGCATAGTTTGGAAACGATAAATGGCATCTAAGGCTAGATTGATAGCGTTATATTCGATATGACATACGGCATGAATCAGTGCGATGCGCCCTTCTACACTATGTAGTTTACGCCGTGGCACCTGCGCAGGATGAACTAGCTCTAGTTCAGGAGGTAGTCCAGGCAAGGCAATCGTTAAGATCTCAGCACTAGCCTGAGGGACCTCAGACAGATCTGCCAAGCTGCTTTTGATTGCTCTCAGCAATTCAATTTTTTGTTTCGGCTGCGGACAGAGAATCGCGTCTTTTACACGTTCAAAAATGTTATCCGTAGGGAGTGAGTGAGACATAGAATTTAGACGGGGAGCTTAAACACTAACCTTAGCGTTTAAGTGCCACCACCAAATCCATCACATTGGTGCCGGTGGGGCCGGTAGTGACTAAGTCACCCAGTGCTTCTAGACAGTTGCCAGCATCCGCTTGCATTAGGTATTGCTCGAGATCTAAACCGAGTTGCTGGCCACGTGCTGCACTGCTGCCATCGACGATACCACCGGCATCTTCGGTTGGGCCATCAGTACCATCGGTGCCAGCCGCCAACAGCACGACATCATCCTGACCAGCCAGCACCTTAGCAGCGACCAAGGCGAAGTGTTGATTACGTCCACCACGACCTGGATTTTTTGGCAACGTCACGGCGGTCTCACCACCCCAGATATGAATACCAGTTGCTGCAGAGCTCATCTGTTGGCTGATCTCAGTTGCCTTAGCACTGGCATCACCTTCCATAAACTCTTTGTGTAAGGTGACCTGGAGACCTAAGGTCTGTGCCTGCTTAGCCGCCGCCTGTTTGGCATCATCTAGTGTTGCAATAACGTGGCTTTCAATATTCGCAAAGGCACTGCTATCCGGCACCGGCATAAATTTAACGCCTGCCAGTACGCTACTGATTTCTTCAGGTAGATCGACATCGGCAATATTGTCATAGATGGGTGTTAACGGGCCCGAACCAATCACTGCGGGGTCATCACCTGGCACATCCGAGATCATCAACGCCAAGGTCTCACGACCATTAATGTAAGACGCCAGGCGACCACCCTTAATGCAAGAGGCGGCACGGCGTACTTGGTTCATCTGAGTGATGTCATAACCAATCGATAACAGGGTGTTTGTCATAGCAGTTAATTTAGCTAGATCCATACCTTCAGCTAGCACTTCCATCAAGCTCGATGCACCACCAGAAAATAAAACAAGGAAGCGCGCATCGGCAGGTGCTTGCTGAACAAAATCAATTACCGCTTGACCGGCCTTGATGCTGGCATCGCCAGGCACAGGATGGTCTGACTCGATTACCTGCATACGTTCACATGCAAGGAGATCGGCTTCGGCATGATGATGTTTAGTCACAACCAAACCGGTCTTGATTTGCTCACCCAACACCGATAAGGCACCTAATGCCATCGATGAACCGGCTTTACCCACTGACAACAAATAGTAATCACCACTAA
>DGKH01000037.1:0-21336 GCA_002386945.1 Proteobacteria bacterium UBA4575 | reverse complement strand
GGCACGGACTTGTTCACGTGCGGTTGCCAGAGCTAGGTCGGTTTCAGTATTTTTCATAATTCAATTATTTAAGTGGAAATTTAAGTGCGCCGATTTAAGTGCGCGAGAATACAACAATTTAGTATCAAATTCGCCTGCTAGCCGGCGATATAAACAAATGTACCGACCATCACTGGTTCAAACAAGTCGATCACATCCTGATTGGCCATGCGTACACAGCCATGTGAGGCTGGCCGGCCCAAAAGGCCCTCTTCTTGCGTACCATGGATGTAAATATAGCGTGCATAACTATCAACACCAGCGCCCTGATTAACGTCAGGCTGTAGGCCTTTCAGCCACAAAATACGACTCAGAATCAGATCTTCACCCGTGGATATCGCTTGCTGCTCTATGCTAGCAGTTTCACCGATAGCACGGCGTCCGACAAAGATTTCACCGAGGGGCTGATCACCACCGATGCGGGCCGCGATACTGTGTGCACCATACGGTGTTTTGTAGCTATCCTGCTCACAACCTACACCCAGCGTAGCGGTCGAGACTGGATATTCCTGCAACACCCTATCTTGTTTTAATAACCTAAGGCTTTGGCTAGCAACTTCGACATGAATCCAGAGGGGTGTGATGAGGGCGGCAAACTGTTGCTGTAACTGTGCAATATATTGCGCCGTAATCATCGTTATTCGCCGTTGTTAGTCAACATTAACAATATCGATACTAGTGAAATCTTCCTGTGCCGTCTTACTTGAATCATTACGAGTTTTCTCTAATGATTCCAAGTAGTCATCCTGCAAGCCAGTCACATATTCACCAGTGAAGACCGATGTCTCAAACTGACTGATTTCTTTATTCCCCTCACTGACCGACCAAACCAGGTCTTCTAAGTCTTGATAGAACAAACGATCGGCACCGATTTCATCGCGTATTTGTTCTACGTTTCTATCATGTGCTATTAACTCAGCAGCGGCCGGCATATCGATGCCATAGACATTCGGGTAACGCACAGGCGGTGAAGCCGAGGCAAAATAAACCTTCTTGGCGCCAGCGTCGCGTGCCATTTGTACAATCTCACGCGACGTAGTGCCACGTACAATCGAGTCATCCACCAGCATCACGTTCTTATTTTTGTATTCCAGAGTGATCGGGTTTAATTTCTGACGTACCGACTTTGATCGTTGTTTCTGCCCAGGCATGATAAAGGTACGACCGATGTAACGGTTTTTAATAAAACCTTCGCGATAATCACAATCCAACACATGGGCCATCTCTAAAGCTGCCGTTCGACTGGTATCAGGGATAGGGATAACGACATCGATATCATGGTCAGCCCATTCGCGTTGCACTTTTTTAGCTAAGCGATTACCCATACGCATCCGTGCCTTTTGCACATAGACATTTTCAATAATGGAATCTGGTCGCGCAAAATAGACAAATTCAAATAGACATGGTGTCAGAACCGCTGTCTCTGAACACTCTTGTGCGTGCAGTTTATTGTCCTTATCGATGAAGATAACCTCACCCGGCTTAACATCACGCACCAACTCATAGCCCAACACATCCAGCGCTACACTCTCGGATGCAATCATATACTGGCGTCCGTTCTCACCTTCTTTAACGCCATAGACCAAAGGTCGAATACCATTTGGATCACGAAATGCGAGCATGCCGACACCACAGATCATAGTGACTACACCGTAGGCACCACGGCAGCGTCTATGCACACCACGCACGGCAACAAAGACATCCTCTGCACTCAGCTTGAGGTGATCAACTTCACTCAGCTCATGCGCCAAGACATTGAGTAAGATCTCTGAATCAGAGCGCGTATTAATATGGCGACGATCATCAATGAAAAGTTCTTTCTTTAACTCAGCTGCATTGGTTAAGTTGCCGTTGTGTGAGAGGCAAATACCATAAGGAGAGTTCACATAAAAAGGCTGTGCTTCGGCCTCTGATGACGTGCCAGCAGTAGGGTAACGCACATGTGCAATCCCCATATCACCTTGCAGTACACGCATATGCCGTTCTTGAAATACATCACGTACCAGACCATTACCTTTACGTTGAAACAAGCGACCATCGGTATAGGTCATGATACCTGCCGCGTCTTGACCACGATGTTGCAATACTGTTAATCCATCATACAGTTCTTGATTGACTAACTGGCCATTGCCAACGATACCGATAATCCCACACATGAATAATAAACCTTAGCTACTTAAAAGAATTTGCTTATAGAGATAAAAACGTTCGGAGTAATGCCCAGGCATTTTCTCGATAATCCATAAGGCCGATTGATTGAATGGCTCAATCAACTGCGCTTGGCGCCAGGCATCACTACTTGGCAATGCAGTAAAGGCAGCTGAAGCGAGCAGTAATAACACTACGACTGCAGAACCACGTAGTATCCCAAACAACATGCCCAGCATACTATCCAGCCACCGGATTATTGGCATTTTCGTCACACTAGCCAATAGGCGATTCAGAATAAAACCCAATAACAGTGAGCCAATTAAAATTAAGATAAATGCGATCGCAATGCGCAGCCCATAACCCAAGTCTGTTCCAGCGCTGATATCGATACTGACAAGAGTTGCAGGCAATAAGTCTGCAATCGGTTCGGCGTAACGAATAGATAAGAGGATAGCGACACCCCACGACACGAGTGAGATAGCTTCTCGCACAAAACCACGCATCAAGGCGATGCCAGTGGAAATCAGGAAGACAACGACAATAAAAATATCAATCCAAGTTAGATCAAGTAGATTCATGAGCTTTTAGGCATAGACGTTAGCATCAGTTTTAGGGCTCAACTCGTGGATAAGAGCTGACAAAGGCTGCTGTTAATTTAAACTTATCGACCAAGCGCAGTTGCATTTTCTCTGCCTTTTCATGTGAAATCATAGGGCCAACCTTGACCCGGTAAACCCGCTTTTGTTTTTCACCAGCGACTTCAATAAAGAGATCTAATTTCTCATCTGCCAGCTGCTTTTTCAGGGCCAGCGCTTTTTCACGCTCACCGAATGCACCAACCTGCACTACCCAGCTAATAAGCTTATCTGAAGCACCTTTCGCTAAACTCACTTCAGGATGAATACCTTGAGCCAGATCATCAGCATCTATGACCGTCTGTGTAGAGGTCCCCATCTGCTGCTTCCAACCCGCTCGAACTGCTGGCTGTTCATCAATGAATTCAGGTTCAGGGGGGATATTCAAGTCGCTACGGATATTTTGTCGATGACCAGAACCGTCAGCCGACTCATGACCAGAGCCATCGAGCACGATGGGGACAAAAATCACGGCGAGACTAACTAAGACGATGGCGCCAACAATTCTATATTTGAGTGCTAGGTCCATGTGATCCTGTGTCCAAGAATGGAAGACCACATTCTAACCAATACAACAGGCGGTTAACAGCGAATAAAGGGACTTATTTGCCGCTGGCGATAACTTCTGAAACCGTAAAGATCGAACCAAAGACAAGGATACGATCACCTTTACTGGCATTCTGCTGTGCCTGCTCATAGGCCTGCTCAACGGTATCGAATGAACGTACCACGGTATCTGCCGAAGCCTCATATAAGGCGGCTGAAACACGCTCTATCGGCATGGCACGTGGTGAATCGACGCTGCTGACATACCATTCATCAACATGGCTATGCAGTAACTGCACAATCCCACTTAAATCTTTATCACTCAGGATAGCGAATACCGCTATGGTTTTTTCTGGCTTAGGTAGCGCCACTAAATTATTCGCCAAAACCTCGGCACTGTCATAGTTATGTGCCACATCAAGGATCACTTCACAATCCTTAACTATGCGTTGGAAACGCCCTTCGAGGGTAACCTCTCGCAACCCTGTCTTAATCGCCTCAAAGTTGACTGGCAGCTTATCTGCTATCAGGTGCAGCCCCATCAAGGCACTAGAAGCATTTTGCATTTGCACTGCACCCGATAGATTAGGTAAAGGCAGACCTTGTAGCTCAAAGTGCTCGCTCTTAACGCTCCATGAGCTTTTTTCCACGCTATATGAATAGTCCTGATTCAGGCTCTTAAACTCGGCACCAACCTTTTTAGCAGTCGCAGCCACACTGGCTGGTGGCAACGGGTCGCCACAAATAGCTGGTGTGTTTTGACGGAAAATACCAGCCTTTTCAAAGCCGATAGATTCGCGGTCAGGACCTAAGTATTCGGTATGGTCAAGACCAATACTGGTGACAATACCCAGGTCACTATCGATCATATTGGTGGCATCTAAGCGTCCGCCTAGGCCAACTTCAAGGATCGCAACATCGACCTGCTCTTTATGAAAGATATCTAAGGCAGTGAGGGTAGCAAATTCAAAAAACGATAGGCTGATCTCGCTACGCGCAGCATCGATCTTGGCGAAGGAAGCACAGAGCTGCGCATCGCTGACACAGCGCTGCCCCACACGAATACGCTCGTTGTAGTGCACGATATGAGGAGAGGTATAAGTGCCTACGCGATAACCGGCGTGATGCAGGATAGAGGTCAACATGGCAACCGTTGAACCCTTGCCATTAGTGCCCGCTACCGTAATGACTTTAAACGGGCAATCTAACACCCGCATACGTTTGGCCACTTCAGTAATACGGTCTAGGCCTAGCTCGATTTCACGCGCATGCAGAGTCGTCTGCCATGCGAGCCAGTCGTCTAGAGACCTAAACTTAAGTTGCTGTGAATTATTTGCGCGTGAGTCCGACATAACGTTTAGATAGAAGGCTAAAGGTTACTGATTACGCTCAGTCAGCAATTGCAGCAGATTATGAATCCGCGGTGCGAGGTCCTTACGATCTATGATCAGATCAATCGCTCCATGCTCCTGCAAAAACTCACTGCGCTGGAATCCTTCCGGCAGTGTCTCACGTACTGTTTGCTCGATCACACGTGGACCAGCGAAACCAATCAGCGCATTTGGCTCAGCAATATGCACATCACCAAGCATCGCAAAACTTGCCGACACGCCACCCATGGTGGGATCAGTCAATACTGAAACAAAGGGTAAACGCTCTTCAGCTAAGCGCGTTAATGCAGCACTGGTTTTGGCCATCTGCATTAATGACATCAGCGCCTCTTGCATGCGTGCACCACCACTGGTGGAGAAACAAACAAACGGCATGCGTTCTGCAATACAGCGATTAACTGCAGCCAAAAACCGCTCGCCGACTACTGAGCCCATAGACCCAGCCATGAAATTAAACTCAAAGGCCGCCACAACTACCGGCAGAGAACGCAAGGTCCCCTGCATTACGACCAAGGCATCGGTTTCACCCGTGGCCTTATTCGCTGCAATGAGACGATCTTTATATTTCTTAGAATCTTTAAATTTAAGAAAATCACGCGGCTCAAATTCAGCACCGATTTCGCTGCGCCCTTCTTTATCTAAGAAAGAGTCCAGACGACTACGTGCGCTGATACGCATGTGATGGTTACATTTAGGACAAACCTGAAGATTACGCTCCAACTCTTGCCCATACAATACGGCGCTACATCGACCACATTTCGCCCACAAACCTTCCGGTACTTTGCGACTACTCGTGCTATCAGTGCGGATGCTCGAAGGCATCAATTTTCCAAGCCAGCTCATGGCAATATTTTATCTACTTAATGTCAAATCGAACCAGCATTATCCAACGCGGACTTGATGCCTTGCAATAGGGATTTCACTTCTTTCAGCGCAGTTGGCATATCTTCTTGATTTGCTGCTATCAGAGAAACGATGGCACTACCGACGACAACGGCGTCAGCAACGGCTGCTACAGCAGCTGCGGTCTCTGCGTCTTTAATGCCAAAACCGACCGCTAATGGTAGTTCTGTGACGCTACGGATCTCACTTAATTTACTAGAAACACTGCCGATATCGAGGCTATTAGCCCCTGTAATGCCCTTAAATGAGACGTAATAAAGGAAACCAGAGGCCATCTCAGAAATGCGACGAATACGTGAGATATCGGTAGTTGGCGCCATTAAAAAGATCGAATCGATATCAACTTCACGGTAAAACTGATTAATTTCTGCACATTCTTCTGGTGGCAAATCGACAGTAATCACGCCATCGACCAAACCTTTGGCATCTTCAGCAAACCGTTCAACACCATAAATTTCGATCGGATTTTGATAACCCATCAAAATAATCGGCGTATCTTGATCATTTTTACGGAAATCTTTCACCATTTGCAGAATATCAGCCAGCGAGGTGTCATATTTCAACGCACGCTCACAGGCCTTTTGAATCACCGGGCCGTCAGCCATAGGGTCAGAGAAGGGCACCCCAACCTCGATCAAATCAGTCCCTGCTTCCACCAATGCATGCATGATAGACACCGTATGTTTTGGATGCGGATCACCAGCAGTGACATAGCTGATTAAGGCCTTTTCATTCTTTACTTTTAGCGCATCAAAGCGCGTCTTGATTCGACTCACAATTCAATTCCTTCTATACGCGCAATGGTATTAATGTCTTTGTCACCACGACCAGATAAATTAATTATGATCGACTGTTCCTTTGCCATAGTCGGTGCTAATTTCTCAGCAAAGGCCATCGCATGACTAGTTTCTAGTGCAGGAATAATCCCTTCCTTGCGCGTCGTCAGATGAAAAGCAGCCAAGGCTTCATCATCAGTCACCGAGACATATTGCACTCGACCTTCATCTTTCAACCAAGCATGTTCTGGACCTACACCAGGATAGTCCAAACCAGCAGAAATTGAATGCGTTTCGATGATCTGACCGGCCTCACTTTCCATCAGGTAAGTACGGTTACCGTGCAACACACCCGGCTTACCGGCACTTAGCGGTGCTGAGTGCATACCGGTATCAACACCATGACCACCGGCCTCGACACCATAGATAGCGACACCTTCATCACCTAAGAAGGGATGAAACAAACCTATCGCATTAGAGCCACCACCAACACAGGCGACCAAGGCATCGGGTAAGGTATTGTATTGCTCTAGCATTTGTTCACGCGCTTCTTTACCGATCACGGTTTGGAAATCACGCACTATTTGCGGATACGGATGAGGCCCTGCAACCGTGCCGATAATGTAGAAGGTGTCATCAACATTGGTTACCCAATCACGTAATGCTTCATTCAAAGCATCTTTCAGTGTGCGCGAGCCTGAAGTGACCGGCACCACCGTGGCACCCAATAGACGCATGCGATAAACATTAGGTGATTGCCGTTGAATATCTTCGGCACCCATATAGACCACGCACTCCAGACCTAGACGCGCTGCAATCGTAGCACTGGCAACACCATGTTGGCCGGCACCGGTCTCGGCGATAATACGTGTCTTACCCATCCGTTTAGCCAATAAGGCCTGACCAATGGTGTTATTAATTTTATGTGCACCGGTATGGTTTAAATCTTCACGCTTTAGGAAGATGCGTGCACCACCCCAAAGTTCGGTTAAACGCTCGGCAAAATAGAGTGGGCTTGGACGACCAACATAGTGTGCTAAGTCATTATAAAATTCTGCTTGGAAGGCAGGATCGACTTTATATTCTTCATAGGCTGCTTCTAACTCAGCCAGGGGTGTCATCAATGTTTCAGCTACAAAACGTCCACCGTACGGCCCAAAGTGTCCTCTATTATCTGGTACAGCATTAAAATGCCCTTGCTCTTTATCTTTCACATTAGTACCCATCGGCTAGTCGCACTGCGTTTACAAAATCTATCATCTTAATTTTATCTTTAATCCCTTTCGCAGACTCTATGCCGCTACTAACATCGACCGCATAAGGTCTCGCCTGTTTAATCGCATGGCCAACGCTATGACTATCTAAACCACCGGCTAAGATAATCGCTTGACCCAACGCCTGTGGAGTCGATTGCCAATCAAAGGCATCACCACTACCACCCGGCTGCCCAGGCTCATTACCATCTAACAATAAGGCCGATGCCTGTGCATATTCATCTAGTCTAGCGAGATCCGTAGTACCACCCATAGCGATACTTTTCATATATCTATGACCAAAGGAGGCACAAAATTCTGCTGACTCATCACCATGGAATTGCAGCACATCTAAATCTAACGTCTTGATTATCCGTTCGATTGTACTCGCTTGGTCATTCATGAATAACCCCACACGAGTAATAAATGGCGGGCAGACCGCAAGTAACTTTTCGGCCTGTTCAATATCGATACAACGCGGACTCTGCTGACAAAACACGAAGCCTAGAGCATCAACGCCTAAAGCAGCTGCATGCTGCACATCTTCAACCCGTGTTAAGCCACAAAATTTTATCTTAGTCCTGGACATAGATCGGTCTCAGTAATCCTTCATTAAACACAGTAGTGACTACAAACATCAAATCTCAAACTGTGAATCGTATTGTACAGCTAAAAAATATAATCCATCCGGCTTTGCCGTCACACCAGCCTGTGAGCGATCTCGTTGCTGTAATAATTCAGCAGCCCATGACACCTCACGTTCGCCACTACCGATTGCCATTAAGACACCCGCAAGATTGCGCACCATATGATGTAGAAAGGCATTCGCAGTAACATCTAATATGACTAACGACCCTTCCCGTCGCAGACGCAATTCATGCAGCGTCCGTATTGGCGTATTCGCTTGACAGGCTAATGCTCTAAAGCTCGTGAAGTCATGCTTGCCTAACAGGCTATTAGCCGCCTGCTGCATACGCTCGACATCCAGCGGCTTAACACACCAAGTTGCCTTGCCAACGAGTAAGGCTGGACGCGAGACTTGATTTGAAATCACATAGCGATAGGACCGTGCACGCGCCGAGAAGCGGGCATGGAAATCCTCACTCATCGGCTGTACACGTTGTATCGCAATACTTTCTGGCAGATTTGAATTTGCCCCTAACAGCCAAGACCGCAGACTACGTTCAACCTGCGTATCGAAGTGAATGACCTGTCCCAAGGCATGCACACCCGTATCGGTACGCCCAGCACACTGCACCTTAATCGGTTCAGCCGCCACATGACTTAGGGCTTGTTCCACACAGGCCTGCACCGAAGGTGCATGTGGTTGACGCTGCCAACCACAGAATGGTCTACCATCATATTCAACTACAGCAGCGTATCTCACCTACGGTCTATCATCCCAATATCAATCTAAATTAATCAATGGTCGCTAATATCTGTTGCGCACGCTTAACCTGCTCTGCATCACCGTCAGCAATCACTTGACGTAGACTTTCTCTGGCCGAGTCAACATCGCCCATTTCTAATAAAATAGCGACCAGATCGAGTTTAGTCGCAGCATCTTCTGGCAGCTCCTCAAGATCATCCTCAGGCTCCACCTCCGACATCGGTTCAGGTTCATTAGTAACCACGACACCATCAACCAAATCCTTTAAGACCTGCCCATCCAGAATCACTGGCTGTGGCTCTTGCGCAGCAGCGGTAGAGAGGGCTTGCGGCGACACTTTTCCAGTACTCTCATCCATCTGCTCTATCGCTTGCGGATCAAAGTGAGGTTCATCAGCAGAGGAAACAGGCTCTGAGGCTGACTTACGTCGGCGCAAAAAGAACACCATAAACATAACTAATAGCAATAAAGACAAGCTCGAAACACCTAACAGGAAGGCTACGCTCCGCTGCTGAGACCACGCCTTAAATTCCAACCAAGTCTGTTGACTGCCATGTGAAGCCTTATCAAGAAACATTTTAAGGTCTGCGTTTAACTCTGAATCGGCAAGCGCTGCACTAGCTTGTGGACTAGATTTTGGGCTCGATTGCGAACTGATTGGGGGTAGATTTTCAAAACGTTCTAGGCCCTCTTGCATCTGCTGCTGAGACCAAGTCTTCAATTCCAACCAAGCTTGTTGGCTGGCATTCAGGGTCTTGTCAAAAGCCATCTTAAGGTCTGCGTTTAACTCTGAATCAGCGAGCATTGCACTAGCTTGTGGGCTAGATTTTGGACCAGCTAGCGGGCTGGCTTGCGGGCTGATTGGCGGTAGGTTTTCAAGGCGCTCTAAGATCTCTTGCAAGCGTGCCAGTTGCTGATTTTGCACCTCGATAATCGCCTCTTGCTTCTTCAGCACCAACTCTAAATTATCGACGCGACTGCGTAGTTCTAGATTCTCTTGCACCTTGGAGCCTACCTGCTCTTGCAGCAGCTGATTCTGTTGCCGCATATCAGCCAGCTCTACTGACTGTGGATTGGCATCACTACCAGCATTAGGTGTCTTTGCAAGAATGGATAACTTCTGTTTGTTATCACTAACCATTGTCGGCAGACGTGTGCTCGGCACCACGATTTGCTTGGCGCGGTGTTGTTTCCACTGCTGGACTTGTTGTCTGACTTGATTAAGCGCCTGTCCTGATTTGATTGAGCGCGCTTGTTCTAATGCTGGGATAATCAATATCGAGCCTTTTTTCAGCTCATTGATATTTTGCGCATTGAAGGCATTGGGATTCATCGCTTGAATCGCCAACATCATCTGGCTACCACTGATGCGAGTACCGGTAGTATAACGACTCGCTATACTCCACAGCGTCTCACCATCTGCGACAACGACACGAGGAGATTGACCTTTCTGCACTTGTTCTGGTTTCTTCTCGGCAACTGTAACCGGAGACTTGGCAGCAGCCGCTAGTGCTATTTTATATTTACGCACCAACACACCACTACTGGATTCCAGCTTTATAAAAAAGGCCGTGTTGGCTTGTCTAAATGGCTCGGACGAGTGGATGCGGATATAGCTGTTACTACCCGTACGTATCGGCTTGAACTGTAGCGACTTTAATTCGTCTGTCACTGGCAAGCGATTGGTCTGAAATAAGATATTCTCTGCCAACCCAACTTTAAGCGTTTGAAACTCTTCGCTGGTGACCGTGACAAGCTCAATCTCAGCACGTAAGGGCTCATTCAAAGCCGACTGCACGACCAATTGACCCAAGCCCAAAGCACTCGCTAACCCGGGCCAAAGCACGGCTAACAAACTATAGATCAAAATCGATTTTGCTTTACGCTGCATAGCTCTCCCCACTGTGAGAGTTAATGATTAAGGCATTAGGCCAAATAATCCTGAATCAAACATTCCGCAATCTGCACGCTGTTTAAGGCAGCACCTTTACGCAGATTATCGCTCACAACCCAAAGATTTAAGCCACGAGGATGTGAGATATCCTGACGAATACGTCCGACATACACTGGATCTGTGCCATCTGAATCAGTGGCTGCGGTTGGATAACCGCCATCGCAACGGTCGTCCATTACGGTAATACCTGGCGCTGCAGCCAGTAGCGCACGTGCTGCCTGCGCATCCAGTGGTGCTTTTAGCTCCAAATGCAGTGCTTCAGAATGTCCATATTTTACGGGAATACGCACTGCAGTAGGATTCACCAAGATGCTCTCGTCACCCATGATCTTCTGTGTTTCCCAGACCATTTTCATTTCTTCTTTGGTGTAGCCGTTATCTAAAAAGACATCAATATGCGGCAAAGCATTAAACGCGATCTGTTTTGGATAGACCTCAGACACTACTGGCTTGCCGTCAAATAACGCCTGTGTCTGCATATCCAACTCATCGATCGCTTCCTTACCGGTGCCAGATACGGCTTGGTAAGTAGCCACATTAATCCGTTCAATACCGACTGCATCATGGATAGGCTTTAGCGCGACCAGCATTTGGATGGTCGAGCAGTTTGGGTTGGCAATAATGCCGCGGTTTTTATAATCAGCGATAGCCGCCGGATTAACCTCAGGCACGACTAATGGAATATCATCTTCATAGCGATAGCGAGAGGTGTTATCAATCACCACACACCCCTTCTCAGCTGCCTTTGGGGCAAACTTCTCAGAGATCGATGCACCAGCCGAAAACAAACCAATCTGCGCCTTAGAAAAATCAAAGTCAGCGAGATCTTCTACCGTTAGTTCTTGCTCACCAAAACGAACTTTTTTACCAACAGAGCGTGCACTCGCTAGCGCGTACACCTTACCAACTGGAAACTTTCTTTCCGCCAAAATGGAGAGCATAACCTCACCCACTGCACCTGTGGCACCAACTACTGCTACATCATATGTTTTTGTCATTGCGAGTCACTCACACCTCATCTCTATCATTCTTAGTCTATGCAGCGCGCCTAGCTTGCCGCTTGCATCGCTTGCACTACCGCATCACCCATCTCATTTGTAGACATTACCGTCTCGCCTGCCTTGGCAATATCTGCTGTCCGCGCACCAGCCATTAAGGTTTGCATCACGGCATCTTCAACCTGCTTTGCTTCTGCCTCTAGGCTCAAGCTATAACGTAGCATCATCGCCACCGACAGAATGGTTGCCAATGGGTTAGCGATTCCTTTGCCAGCAATATCAGGCGCCGAACCATGAATAGGTTCATACATACCCAGATTGTCTTGATTCAACGATGCCGATGGCAACATACCAATCGAACCCGTTAGCATGGCCGCCGCATCAGATAAAATGTCGCCGAACAGATTTGAGGTCACCATGACGTCAAACTGCTTAGGTGCCCGAATCAACTGCATGGCAGCATTATCGACATACATGTGGCTCAGCTCTACGCTTGGGTAATCGGCCTTAACCTCTTCCATCACTTCGCGCCAAAGCAAAGAGACTTCTAATACGTTCGCCTTATCCACTGAGCATAAGCGACCATCACGTTTGGCTGCAGCAGCAAAGGCGACATGCGCGATACGTCTGATCTCGTCTTCGTTATACACCATGGTGTTATAACCCCAGCGACGACCATCTTTGATTTCTTTTGCACGTGGCTGACCAAAATAAATACCGCCAACCAATTCACGCACAATCAGCAGATCCAAACCCGCAACCAATTCTGGTTTCAGCGATGAGGCTTCGGCCAAGTCTTTATACAGCAATGCCGGACGTAGATTAGCGAATAGATTCAGGTGCCCACGAATATCTAGCAGGCCTTGCTCAGGACGCAGGTGACGTTCAACACCATCATACTGAGGCCCACCCACTGCACCGAGTAAAATTGCATCGGCTTGCTCTGCTAGTTTGCGTGTGCTCTCAGGAAAAGGAGACCCTTCTTGATCATAAGCAACTCCACCTAGATTGGCCGGCTCTAATTCAAGCTGACAACCCTGCGCTTTAAGTTGATCCAGTACCTTAATGGCCTGTTCTATGATCTCTGGGCCGATACCATCACCCGCTAATACCAAAATTTTAGACATGTTACTTCTATACCTTTAATCGTTACTGTATAGCCAAGGCGCGCTGTTCTTCTGCGCTGCCTCAAAGGCCTTAATTTTGTCTGCATACTTCAGCGTAATACCAATCTCATCTAAGCCATTTAACAAGCAGTGTTTTTTAAATTCATCCACTTCAAAATTGGCCATAGGCTGACCATCATGCAAGATGGTCTGATTTTCTAAATCAATACTGACTGAAGTCTCTGCGTTGGCCAAGCTCGCTATAAACAACTCATCGATCAACGCCTGCTCTAAAACAATTGGCAATAGGCCGTTCTTAAAACAGTTACTGAAGAATATGTCGGCAAAGCTCGGGGCTAATAAAGCCCTAATACCATAATCTTGAAAGGCCCAGACCGCGTGTTCACGTGAAGAACCACAGCCGAAGTTTTCACGGCCTAAAATAATCTCTGCCTTGTGGTAACGCTCATCGTTCAAAATAAATTCCGGATTTAAACGCCGACCTTCACAGGATTGATCGGGCTCACCGGGGTCTAGATAACGCCAATCATCAAACAGATTAGGGCCAAAGCCAGAACGGCGAATCGACTTCAAATACTGTTTTGGAATAATCGCATCGGTATCCACATTCGGGCGATCGATCGGTAACAAGCTAGAGCTTAATGTAGTAAATGCTTGCATCATCATCCCTTATAAGTAGTCGCGCACATCGGCTAGATGACCAGCAATGCCAGCAGCCGCAGCCATCGCTGGACTCAGTAGGTGTGTACGTCCACCCTGTCCCTGACGGCCTTCAAAATTACGGTTAGAGGTCGAGGCACAACGTTCACCGGCCTCCAGTTGATCGGCATTCATGCCTAAACACATAGAGCAGCCTGGCTCACGCCATTCAAAACCTGCGGCCTTAAATATTTTATCTAAGCCTTCTTTTTCTGCCTGTTGCCTAATCAAACCTGAACCTGGAACAATCAAGCCCAACTTGATGTTTGCTGCTAGCTGTCGGCCTTGCACTACAGTGGCAGCAGCACGTAAGTCTTCAATGCGTGAATTGGTGCAAGAACCAATAAAAACTTTATCAATAGTAATGTCTTTCACCGCTTGGCCTGCTTCTAGTCCCATATAACGCAGGGCATTACGCATACCTTCTGCCTTACTGTCACTAGTTTCTTCTGCTGGATCAGGCACGACCGCATCGACCGCAACCACCATCTCTGGTGATGTCCCCCAGCTGACTTGAGGTTTGAGTGCATTGACATCAATCGTAATCACCTTATCAAAGTGTGCATCTGAATCTGACACCAGCTCACGCCAATCGGCTTTTGCTTGTTCCCATTCGGCACCCTGAGGTGAAAACGGTCGGCCAGCAACATAATCCAGCGTGCGCTCATCAACACCAATAATGCCGGCACGTGCACCTGCTTCAATCGCCATATTACAGATCGTCATACGGCCTTCAATAGATAGATTTCGGATCGCAGAACCAGCGAATTCAATCGTATAGCCAGTACCGCCCGCGGTACCAATCTCAGCAATCACCGCCAACACGAGGTCTTTAGCGCCCACACCTGCTTGCAGCTCACCCTCTAGATCTATGCGCATAGACTTAGTCTTCTTCAATAGTAGACATTGCGTCGCCAGCACATGTTCGACTTCTGAGGTACCAATACCAAAGGCCAATGCCGCTAAGGCACCATGGGTAGAGGTATGGGAATCACCACAGACTATCGTCATACCCGGCAGGCTCGCNNTGACGATCAATATAGATCAGGCTAGTGGCGTCTTCTTGTGTATGCACTACATGTGCATTCCATAATTTGTCGTACAGTGATAATCCAGACATGCTCTTTAATCTTGGTTGCTTAGTTCTTGGAGGCAGGGATATCAGGACACTCGGTGCTGACATCAGCATTTTGCCCGCGATGACGTAAGGCATGGTCTGCCAATGTCAGGGCTAGCATCGCCTCAGCGATAGGCACAGCACGAATGCCCACACAGGGGTCGTGTCGACCCGTGGTTGAGATCTCGGCATCCTTACCGTTTTGGTCTACCGTCTGTCCCGGAATACGGATACTAGACGTCGGTTTGAGTGCAATCGATACCGATAAATCTTGGCCAGAACTAATACCCCCTAAGGTACCGCCGGCATGGTTAGAGTGAAAACCATCAGGTTCAATCGCATCCCTATGTTCACTACCGCGTTGCGTAACAGAATCAAAGCCAGCGCCAATCTCAACCGCTTTAACCGCATTGATCGACATCATGCCCTTGGCAATATCGGCGTCTAAGCGATCAAAGATAGGCTCACCCCATCCGACTTGCATAGAGGTCGCTGCCACTGTCAGACGCGCACCAATTGAATCGCCATCACGCCGCAGTTGTTCCATGAATTCAGCCAGCGCATCTAGCTTACTTACATCCGGAAAGAAAAACGGATTGTGATTAACGCTAGCCCAGTCCATCTGTTCCGCCTTGATATCACCAATCTGCGATACACAGGCCTTAATCTCAGTGCCATAGCGCTGAAATAAGAATTTCTTAGCAATCGCACCGGCTGCAACACGCATCGCCGTCTCACGCGCAGAAGAGCGACCGCCACCGCGGTAATCGCGGATGCCATATTTCTTAAAGTAGGTGTAATCAGCGTGACCAGGACGAAAGGTCTCGGCGATCTTGGAGTAATCACTAGATCGCTGATCTTGGTTACGAATTAATAAACCTATCGGGGTACCGGTGGTCTTCCCTTCAAACACACCAGACATGATTTCGACTTCATCTGCCTCGCGTCTTTGCGTTGTAAATTTGGATTGGCCTGGACGGCGACGATCGAGATCAGGCTGCAAATCTGCTGCAGACAACTCAATTCCCGGAGGGCAGCCATCGACAATAGCGCCAATAGCAGGACCGTGACTCTCACCAAATGAGGTCAATGTGAAAAGCGTTCCAAAAGTATTTCCAGACATATCGTAAGGTTCTTTTATTAGTGACCATCAATTAAAAAAGATCAACATAAGGCCAAAATGGCCGTATTTAGTTGCATACCTACATTGCGAATTGCTTACATTCTTGCGCCGTCAGTACACATACGCCTTCACCACCATTTTCCAGTGCCAACCACATGAACTGGGTATCGGCAAAGTGTTGCTCTAAGGCATGCGCCGATTCACCAACTTCTAGCACTAGCAAACCATCATCAGTCAAATATCGACTGATCGAGGCGAGTATTTTTTTCGTCACATCCAAACCATCACTACCCGAATACAGGGCATGTGCTGGCTCGTGCTGATACTCAGTCGGTAATTCGCGCTGCTCTCGTTGTGGAACATAGGGCGGATTGGCCAGAATAATATCATATTGATGCACTGGAATCTGTGCCCAGACATCAGATAACACTGTGCTGACGCGGTTTTGCAACTGATGCGCCTGGATATTTTGTCCCGCCAGTTGCAAGGCCTCTGGGTCGATATCGGTCAGCACTACCTGCGCCTCAGGAAACTCTAAGGCCGCTAGAATACCCAGACAACCGCTGCCGCTACAGAGGTCCAAAATCGCACTCGGCTCTGCATTGGCCTCTCCAGCCCCCATCCACCAAGGAAAGAAGCGCTCTTGAATCAGGCTGGCTATCGGTGAACGTGGTACCAGCACATGCTCATTAACGATGAATTTATAGCCTGCTAGCCAAGTCTCACCTAATAGGTAAACCAGTGGCTTACGTTCTTTGATACGCTGTTGTAACAAATTAGCGATCTCTTCACGCTGACCACCTGTGACGCTTAACCCAGCCTCATAGGGATCGAAATCCGGTGGCAATCGCAGGGTAAAGCTGACAAGATATGCGGCCTCATCCAGTGCCGTTTCCATACCGTGACCATAGCTGAGATCAGACTGCTCTAAGGCCGTTGTAATCTCATTAATCAGGTCTGGGACTGTTGTACTTTTGAGGATCAATGCATGCACCTGCTTACCATTAGCGTGATACGTTTTGTTTTGCGTCAGCGTGAACGAAATGGGAACCCTAATAGATAGGCAACCCAAGTGGATTCGATCCGGTGCGCGCGAGTCGATAGAGTGTAACCGTATTCCACAGAGGTGAGAATTTTTCGTTTTATTGTCGCAAGCCGATTAATAGTTAACGAAGATCTAATTCAGTCGAAATTATGCAAAACTCAAAAAATATAGTCATCGCCCTACTAGTGCTTTCCATCCCCTTGATGTTAGGTATCTATTTTGCGAACAAGAGTGATCCAGCGGCCAGCCCTGAGCTGATTAATGCCAGCTACCTACTCAACCAGCAGGTCGCCATTGCCGATTTCAATTTAATCGATCAGAACGAACAGGTGTTTACCCCAGAGCAGGTCAAAGGCGAATGGACCTTCTGGTTCTTTGGCTTCACCCATTGCCCTGATATTTGCCCATTTACCATGGGTACCTTAAGCGCCGTCATGCAGACGCTAAAACAAGAGCATGACATTGATAACGTACGCACTGTCTTTGTCTCGGTAGACCCACTACGCGACACACCCGAACGCATGAAAAGCTATTTAGAGACCTTTGGTCCTGAAGTAATCGGTGTCAGCAGTGCAGGCCCAGAACTTGCTACCTTCATCAAGAGTATGGGCATAGTTGCAAAACTGCCTGAAGCCATCGATGTCAATGACAACTACGACGTGATGCATAGCAGCTCGATTTATCTAATCGCACCAAATAATGCTATCGCAGCTCTGCTGAGAACACCCCATTCGGTCGATGATATCGTTTATAATTTTCAACAAGTGCACTCAAACTACTCAAAATGAATAAAGAATACGCCAGCTCTTGGGAGCGTGTGAAAGCCGCAATCTTTCATCTCTTCCCACACCACTTCCTATCCCGCTGCACCTATTGGATTACACGCCAAAGAGGGTTCTGGGTAGCGTCGTTGATTCGTAGCTTTATCAAATTTTTTAAGGTTGATTTAAGTGATGCCGAAATTGATCAAGTCGAAGGCTATACCACCTTCAATCAATTCTTTACCCGAAACCTAAAAGACGGCACGCGTCCGATAGATGGTGACAACGACGTCATCAGCTCACCCTGTGATGGTCGCATCAGTCAATTTGGCACGATCGATAATCGACAGATGATTCAAGCTAAGGGTAAGCACTACTCATTAAACGAATTTTTCACCTCGGCCTGCAGCCATGCTGAAAAATTCATCGATGGCCAGTTCATGACTATCTATCTTTCACCACGCGATTACCACAGGGTACATATGGCCTGTGATGCCCATCTGTTAGAGATGGTCTATGTGCCAGGCCGCCTGTTTAGTGTCGCACCTTACGCACCGAAAGCGATTGAAAAGGTCTTTGCTAAAAATGAACGTGTCGTCTCAATCTTTGAAGTGGATGGTGGCTACATGGCTGCAACCATGGTCGGCGCGGTCAACGTTGCCGCCATAGATATGGCCTGGCACGGCATGGTCACACCACCACATATGAATCTAGCGGCACGCTATGACTACCAGAATGAAGATATCACCCTAAAGAAAGGTGATGAGATGGGCACCTTCAACATGGGCTCCACTGTTGTTCTTTGTTTCTCCAAAGGCTGCTATTCGCCAATGGCAGCACTCGCAACAGAACAGGCCTTAAAGATGGGTGAAACCATCGGCCACAGCTCAGAACAGGCAGCGGCTAATGCTGCAGCTAAAGCTGTGCCAGAAGTTGAACCAGAGATGACCACCGCAACGGAAGAAACCACAGACGCCACTGAAGTAGAGGCCGAAGTTAAGACAGAAGAGCAGACCTCAGCACCGGTAGATTACGTCACCACGCCTGATAGCGACTCAGATACTTCAGACAGCAACAAACCATAACGGCTTACGCTGACACCTATAGCGCTGACCAAGAGAAAGGTAATAGCTGATCTAGGCTATCCACCTGTGCCACGATCAAATGCACGCGATCTAGGCCTAAGGCGACACCGGCACAGGCTGGTAAACCTTGCCGCAGGGCCGCAATAAATGTCTCATCAATAGCCACCGTCGGCAGACCCTGCTCTGAGCGTATCTGCACGTCCTGCTGAAACCGTTGCCGCTGCTCGTCTGCATCACGCAGCTCTAAAAACCCATTCGCCAACTCAAAGCCACCCGCGAAGATCTCAAAACGCTCTGCTAGCTGTGCATCGGTTTGTGACAGCTGCGCTAAACTCGCCTGCTCTGCTGGGTAGTATTCAACGATATGAATCACATCCTGAGGCAAACGTGCAACTACTGCCTGATCAAAGATAAAATCATACAAGGCCGCTCTAGGCAGTTTTTCGGCAGCCACCAACCCTTGCTTTGTTGCCAGTTGAATCAAGGATTGTAGACTTTGTTCAATCAAATCTAAGCCCAGCACCTGCTGACATGCTGCACGATAAGAGATGCGCTGGATCGGTAAGCTAATCTCTCGTATCAGCAATAACTGCTGTACCAGCTCGGCTGTTTCTTGTGAAATCTGCGCCAAATCAAACTGCCGTCGATACCATTCAATTAGAGTGAATTCAGGATTATGCCGTGCACCCGCCTCGGCTTGACGAAAGGCCTTTGTGATCTGATAGATATCAGGCGCACCATCGACCAATAACCGCTTCATAAAAAACTCAGGCGAGCTTTGTAGATAACGCGGTGGCTTATTCTCATCGGCCACGACAAAAGATTGGATATTGGGATCAGTGACCGCGCTGGCACCCAGCACAGGCGTTTCGACTTCAAGCACCGAACGTTGCGCAAAAAAACTACGGGCGGTAGCTAATAGCTCCGCCCGCAGCTTTAAGGTTTTGATTAACTCTGACTGAGACACAATAGGGTCATCAGTTTACTAAGGGGCTTAGCTCTCTTTTGCACGAGAGACGTATTCACCACTGCGTGTATCGATTCTAATGCTCTCACCCTGATCAACAAACAAGGGCACTCGCACCATCGCGCCGGTCTCTAGATAGGCAGGCTTAATACCACCGGTTGCAGTATCACCTTTCAGGCCCGGATCGGTTTCCACAATCTTCAATTCGACGAAATTAGGTGGCTGAATCGATAATGGCGCACCGTTATAAAGGGTAACAACACAAATATCCTGTTCCTTGAGCCATAAAGCCGCATCACCGACCGCCGTTTTATTTGCGGCATGCTGCTCGAAGGTATTCTGATCCATAAAATGCCAGTCTTCGCCATCGGCATACAGATATTGCATATCGACTTCCATCACATCAGCTGCATCCACACTATCACCTGACTTAAAGGTCTTATCGACCACACGGCCGGTCTTTAAGTTACGAATCTTGACCCGATTAAAGGCCTGGCCTTTACCTGGCTTAACTAAAATATTTTCAACGATGGTATAGGGATCACCATCGAGCATAATCTTCAGACCAGAACGGAATTCGTTTGTGTTATAACCTGCCATGAGTTTCAACCGATATTTAAAAGAGACGTCATGATACCGCGCAAAGCCGTAGCAGAACATACTCCGAGCTGGAAAAAAGAATTTGCTAGTAGTCTGCACCTAGCCGAACTAGTCAAAAGTGCTGAAAGCAAAGACACATTAGTCCCAAACAGTGATGCGGCAGAATTAAGTGCGATCAATAGCACCTTTCCAATCCGCATCAACTCAGAACTGATCCAACGCTTAGGGCATAGCGATGAGGACACACGTGAACGTGTCTTACGCCAATACCTACCGCATGCCGATGAACTCAAGCTAGACCCAGACGAACTGCAAGATCCGGTTGGTGACGTCACCGCCAGCAAGACACAGGGCCTGATCCACAAATACCAACACCGTGTCTTACTCATCACCAGTGACACCTGCCCGATCCACTGCCGTTATTGTTTTCGACGTGACTACCCTTACCCACAAACCAATAGTCAGCAAATCGAAGCGCGTTGGGGCGAAGCCCTAGATTATATTCGCGCCGATCAAAGCCTGAACGAAGTCATCCTCAGTGGCGGTGACCCCTTAAGCCTTGATGATGAAAAGCTGGCGCAGTTGATCCATGCCTTAGAAGCCATAGACCACATCAAGACCCTGCGCTTACACACCAAATACCCATCGATCATGCCTAGCCGTATTACGCCCGGGCTGATCCAGACCCTAAGCAACAGTCGTTTTGATATCGTTATAGTGCTACATATCAACCATGCTGCCGAACTCAGCACAGAGCTAAGCACTGCCGTTAGCAA
>DGKH01000073.1:4044-12517 GCA_002386945.1 Proteobacteria bacterium UBA4575 | reverse complement strand
TTATGATTTAACGCGCTTGGTGCCGTATTTAGAACGACCTTTCTTGCGGTTTTGCACGCCTTGAGTATCAAGGCTGCCACGTACTGTGTGATAACGCACACCGGGCAAATCTTTTACACGACCACCACGAATCAATACCACCGAGTGCTCTTGTAGATTATGACCTTCACCACCAATGTATGAAGACACCTCGAAACCATTGGTCAATCGCACCCTGGCAACTTTACGTAGCGCAGAGTTTGGCTTCTTAGGCGTTGTTGTATATACACGAGTACATACGCCACGCTTTTGAGGGCATGCTTCAAGGGCAGGCACATTACTTTTGTACACTTTACTCTTTCGAGGTTTACGTACTAACTGGTTTACCGTAGTCATATATCTTTATTTGCTCCGCCTAAATAATGAACGACAAGTCAATGGCGAGATCGACCTGTCGCAGAGTGGCGAGATTTTAGGAGCTGGGTATAGCGCTGTCAAGGATTTACGCGCTTAACTCCTAATCTGTCGCTACATCATCTGTAGGACTCTCTTCCGTTTCAGTTACTTCCGGCTCAGCCATTATCGGCTCAACAGTCAGATTAAGTTGTAAAGCCTCGCGGGCTTTACGTCGTTGCTCATGATAGGCCAAGCCAGTACCCGCTGGAATCAAGCGACCTACAATCACGTTTTCCTTCAATCCACGTAGGTTATCTTTCGAGCCACGTACTGCTGCCTCGGTAAGAACACGTGTAGTTTCTTGGAATGATGCCGCAGAAATAAAGGATTCTGTTACCAATGATGCCTTCGTAATACCTAATAACACAGGTGCATACTCGGCTTGGCGTAGATTCTTGCTTTCCATTTCATCATTTAATGCATAAATGTGTGAACGTTCAACCTGCTCACCGCGTAGTAGATTGGTATCACCCGGATCAACCACTTCAACTTTGCGCAACATCTGGCGAATAATCACCTCAATGTGCTTATCGTTGATTTTCACGCCTTGTAAACGATAGACGTCTTGAACTTCTTTAACTAAGTACTCGGCTAAATCCTTAACACCCAGCAAACGCAGAATGTCATGTGGACTTGGTTCGCCATCAACAACCATTTCACCACGTTCGACATGCTCACCTTCAAACACAGTCACATGGCGCCACTTTGGAATTAACTCTTCGATTTCTTCGTTATTTTCACACTTGATAACTAGACGCTGCTTACCCTTGGTTTCTTTACCAAAGCTGACAGTACCTGTGGCTTGTGCCAATACTGCAGGCTCTTTTGGTTTGCGACCTTCAAACAAGTCAGCAACGCGAGGTAGACCACCGGTAATATCACGTGTTTTTGATGATTCCTGTGGTATGCGGGCAATAACATCACCTACACCTACCTGCGCACCATCATTCAGACTCACAATAGCACCAGCTGGCAGTACATACTGTGCTGGAATCTCGGTGTCTGCTAAGAATAGCTCATTCCCTTTATCATCTTCGAGACGCACCATAGGACGCAGATCTTTACCTGCTGATGGACGACTCTTCGGATCAGAAATAACTGTTGAGCTTAGGCCAGTGACTTCATCGGTATGCTTATTTACAGTCACACCATCAACGAAGTCTGAAAGTTTCACCTGACCCGCCACTTCCGAAATAATCGGATGTGTGTGTGGATCCCAGTTCGCTACCACTTGCCCAGACTGAACTGAATCGCCTTCGTTTACGCTGATAGAAGCACCATAAGGCACCTTATAACGTTCACGCTCACGACCGACTTCATCAACCAAGCCTAATTCACCAGAGCGCGATACAGCTACATTATGACCATCAATATGTTTAACCAACTTGATGTTATGTAAGCGGATCTTGCCAGAACCTTTCGGCGTGATGCTATTCGTTGAAGCAGCACGACTCGCAGCACCACCAATATGGAAGGTACGCATTGTTAGCTGTGTGCCCGGCTCACCAATAGACTGTGCCGCCATCACACCAACAGCTTCACCGCCATTGATCAGGTGACCACGCGCAAGGTCTCGTCCGTAACACATCGAACAAACACCATGACGTGTCTCACAAGTAATTGGCGTACGTACAAAAATCTCATCGACGCCTAACTCTTCTAGTTTTGCGACCCAGGCCTCATCCAACAGCGTCTCAGTAGGGATAAGTACTTCCTTGCCGTCTGCATCCATAACATCTTTCGCGACCACACGGCCCAACACACGCTCACTGAGAGGCGAGACTACATCACCGCCCTCAATAATCGGGTTCATGACGATGCCTTTATCGGTTCCACAGTTATGCTCGGTAATCACCAAGTCCTGCGCAACATCGACTAATCGTCGTGTTAAGTAACCTGAGTTTGCTGTCTTCAACGCCGTATCGGCCAGACCTTTACGTGCACCGTGGGTTGAGATGAAATACTGTAATACGTTCAAACCTTCACGGAAGTTAGCTGTGATCGGAGTTTCAATAATTGAACCATCCGGTTTTGCCATCAAACCACGCATACCAGCAAGCTGACGAATCTGCGCAGCAGAACCTCGAGCACCGGAATCAGCCATCATGTAAATAGAGTTAAAGGAAGGTTGTGTATGAACATTACCTTCAGCATCTTTAATCTGCTCTTTACCCAGCTTCTCCATCATGGAGCGAGCTACTTTGTCATTAGTGTGTGACCAAATATCAACCACTTTATTATAACGCTCACCCTTCGTTACTAAGCCTGATGAGTATTGCTGTTCAATTTCTTTCACTTCTTGTTCGGCTGAATTCAAGATGTCTTTTTTATCTGCTGGAATAACCATGTCATCTGAACAGAATGAAACGCCTGAACGAGTCGCAAACTTAAAACCGGTATACATCAACTGATCAGCAAAGATGACCGTTTCTTTAAGACCTACCTGTCGATAACAAGCATTGATCAATTTAGAAATTGCACGCTTGTTAAGATCTTGGTTTACGTGACTGAAATCGAGACCAGCTGGTAAAATCTGTGCCATTAAGGCACGACCTACTGTTGAGTCGACAAGTATTGTCTCCTCTTCCAGTTCGCCAACTTCGTTTTTCACCTTATGCGTAATACGTACTTTAACTTTAGCGTGGAGACTAGCAATCTCTGTCTCATAGGCACAGCGCACTTCATCAACATCAGCGAAGATCATGCCTTCACCTTTAGAGTTGATGCGCTCACGTGTCATGTAGTAAAGACCTAGAACGATATCTTGTGATGGCACAATAATCGGCTCGCCGTTTGCTGGCGATAGAATATTATTGGTCGACATCATTAAGGCACGACTTTCTAACTGTGCCTCAATAGACAACGGTACGTGTACCGCCATCTGATCACCATCAAAGTCAGCATTGAAGGCTGAACAAACGAGTGGGTGTAACTGAATTGCCTTACCTTCAATCAAGATCGGTTCGAATGCTTGGATGCCCAAACGGTGCAATGTTGGTGCACGGTTCAACATCACTGGATGTTCGCGAATAACGCCGTCTAGGATATCCCAAACTTCTGCACCTTCACGTTCAACAATCTTTTTACAGGCCTTAATAGTTGGTGCAATACCACGCAACATGAGTTTGCTAAATACGAAAGGCTTGAATAATTCAAGCGCCATCTTCTTCGGCAAACCACACTGATGTAGGCGCAGTGTCGGACCACAAACGATGACTGAACGACCAGAGTAATCAACACGCTTACCGAGCAAGTTCTGACGGAAGCGACCTTGCTTACCTTTAATCATGTCTGCTAATGACTTCAACGGACGCTTATTGGTACCGGTGATAGCACGACCACGACGACCGTTATCCAACAAGGCGTCAACAGACTCTTGCAGCATACGCTTCTCATTACGCACGATGATGTCAGGCGCATTAAGTTCGAGCAGGCGTTTTAAACGATTGTTTCGGTTGATCACACGACGATATAAATCGTTCAGATCTGAAGTCGCAAAACGACCACCATCTAGCGGTACTAATGGGCGTAGATCAGGCGGCAAAATCGGTAGAACCGTAAGGATCATCCACTCTGGCTTATTACCTGATTCGACTAAGTTTTCAACAAGCTTTAAACGTTTAGAGTAACGCTTCAATTTAGCTTCTGAACGAGTCGTAACGATGTCTTCACGTAACTGAACAGCCTGTGACTTCATGTCGACTTGCATCATCAATTCGTAAATAGCTTCAGCACCCATGCCGGCACGGAATTCATCACCATGCTCTTCGACTTTCTCGAGATAAGCTTCTTCTGACAACAGTTGCTTAGTCTCTAACTCAGTCATACCTGGGTCGGTTACAACAAAGGCTTCGAAATAAAGAATGCGCTCAATTTCACGCAGGGTCATATCAAGCAATAGACCGATACGTGATGGCAGTGATTTCAAGAACCAGATATGTGCAACTGGGCAAGCCAGTTCAATATGACCCATACGCTCACGACGTACTTTAGTCTGTGTGACTTCAACACCACACTTCTCACATACCACACCACGGTGCTTTAAACGCTTGTATTTACCACAGAGGCATTCGTAATCCTTAATCGGACCAAAAATCTTGGCACAAAAGAGGCCGTCACGCTCAGGCTTAAACGTTCGGTAGTTAATCGTCTCTGGCTTCTTAACTTCGCCGAACGACCAAGAACGAATCATATCTGGTGAAGCGAGGCCAACTTTAATGGCGTCGAAATCTTCAACCTGTCCTTGTTGCTTGAGTAGATTAAGTAGATCTTTCATCGCGTCTCCTAACGAGTGTACGCAAAAATTTCAAATGTATTATGCAGGGGCTCATAAAACGAGCCCTTAGTCGTTCTGCTCTAATTCAATATTGATACCTAGAGAACGAATCTCCTTCATCAATACGTTAAACGACTCTGGCATGCCTGCTTCCATCTGGTGGTCATTATCAACGATGTTCTTATACATCTTGTTTCGACCAGCAACGTCATCTGACTTCACTGTCAGCATCTCTTGCAAGGTGTAAGTCGCACCGTAAGCCTCTAGTGCCCAGACCTCCATCTCACCGAAACGCTGGCCACCGAATTGTGCTTTACCACCTAATGGCTGCTGCGTTACTAGACTATATGGTCCAGTTGAACGTGCATGCATCTTGTCATCAACCAAGTGATTCAACTTCAGCATATGCATATAACCAACCGTTACATGCCGCTCAAAGTCCTGGCCTGTACGACCATCAATCAACTGTGTTTGACCACTTTCAGGTAAATCAGCCAACGCTAGCATGCGTTTAATTTCACTCTCATCAGCACCATCAAAGACTGGTGTTGCCATTGGCACACCACCTTGTAGATTAGTAGAGAGATCAATAATTTCATCATCGCTAAACTGAGACAGATCGACTGAAGTACCTTCATCTTGGTTATAAATCTGATCCAAGAAGTCACGCAATTCAGTAACCGTACCGTCGTTTTCCATCATGCCCTTAATCTTCAAGCCAAGACCTTTAGCCGCCCAACCTAAGTGGACTTCTAATACCTGACCGACGTTCATACGTGATGGAACACCCAGCGGGTTCAAAACGATATCGACTGGTGTACCGTCTTCCGAATGTGGCATGTCTTCTACTGGCACGATCATAGAGACCACACCTTTATTACCGTGACGACCGGCCATCTTGTCACCTGGCTGCATATGACGTTTGACGGCAAGGTAAACCTTAACCATCTTCAATACGCCTGGAGCGAGATCATCGCCTGCAGTAATCTTTTCTCTCTGCTCGATAAGGCGGTTATCACACAGTTCACGTTGTGTATTTAGACTTTTAGCTAACTGCTCAAGCTTTTCGTTAACAGTCTCATCACGCATACGTATTTCAAACCAACGTTGACGTGCTAACTCTTGTAAGTATTGCGCAGTCACTTTACTACCTGCAGCCAGCCCTTCAGGACCACCCTCAGACACTTTGTTGGTAATCAGACGTTGCACACGACTGTACACGTCTTCTTCATAGATGCGGATTTGATCACGCAGATCTTTCTTAACCTGCTCAATCTCTGCTTCTTCGATCTGTAGTGCACGACGATCTTTCTCAACACCATCACGAGTGAATACGCGAACATCAATTACGGTGCCTTCCATACCTGAAGGTACACGTAGAGAAGTGTCTTTTACGTCAGATGCTTTTTCACCAAAAATTGCTCTCAGAAGCTTTTCTTCCGGTGTTAACTGGGTCTCACCCTTAGGCGTTACTTTGCCGACCAAGATATCACCAGGCTTCACTTCTGCGCCTACATAAACAATGCCAGAGTCATCTAGCTTAGCCAGCAAACTTTCGCTGACATTTGGAATATCTGCTGTAATCTCTTCTGCACCTAATTTGGTATCACGTGCAACACTGCTCATTTCTTCAATATGAATGGTAGTGAAACGATCTTCTTCAACTACACGCTCTGATAAGAGAATCGAATCCTCAAAGTTGTACCCATTCCATGGCATAAATGCGATCAGCATGTTTTGACCTAAAGCCAACTCACCCATATCAGTGGATGGACCATCGGCTAAAACATCATTCTTACTAATCTTGTCACCTGGTCGAACCAGTGGACATTGATTAATACAGGTATTTTGATTGGAACGGGTGTACTTAGTCAGAGAATAAATATCAACACCTGACTCGCCACTTTGAGTTTCTTCATCACTCACACGAACCACAACACGGCCTGCATCGACGCTGTCAACAACACCGCCACGTTTGGCAATAACTGAAGCACCAGAGTCAATCGCAAGGGCACGTTCAATACCTGTTCCAACTAATGGCTTTTCTGCACGCAAGGTCGGTACAGCTTGACGTTGCATGTTAGAACCCATCAATGCACGGTTCGCGTCATCATGCTCCAAGAATGGAATCAAGGCTGCTGCTACTGAAACAATCTGTTTCGGTGATACGTCCATGTACTCCACTTTATCTGGAGTAGATAAAGAGAATTCATTGAGGTGACGACAAGAAACCAATTCATCAACTAATGCACCTTTTTCATTCAAGCTGGCATTCGCCTGAGCAATCACGAACTGGCTTTCTTCGATAGCCGATAGGTAATCGATCTGATCGGTTACTTTACCCTTGTTAACCTTACGATAAGGGGTTTCTAAGAAACCGTATTCGTTGGTTTGCGCGTAGATCGCGAGTGAGTTAATCAGACCAATATTCGGGCCTTCAGGAGTCTCAATTGGGCAAACACGACCGTAGTGTGTCGGATGCACATCACGCACTTCAAAGCCTGCACGCTCACGGGTTAGACCACCTGGGCCTAAAGCAGAGATACGACGCTTATGAGTTACTTCTGATAGTGGATTGTTTTGATCCATAAACTGCGACAACTGACTAGAACCAAAGAATTCTTTGATTGCAGCAGCTACCGGCTTAGCATTGATCATTTCCTGCGGCATTAAGCCTTCAGATTCTGCCAATGTTAGACGTTCTTTTACCGCACGCTCTACACGTACTAAACCGACACGGAAGACATTTTCAGCCATCTCACCAACGCAACGAATACGACGGTTACCTAGGTGGTCAATATCATCGACCATGCCATCGCCATTACGGATATTAATGAGCACCTTCATCACATCAAGGATGTCATCCTTGCTTAATGTACCGGTGCCTGTAGTCTCTTCACGACCTAAGCGACGGTTAAACTTCATACGTCCTACTGGCGACAAGTCATATCGATCGTCAGAGAAAAACATATTATTGAAGAGTGATTGTGCCGAATCTTTAGTTGGTGGCTCACCTGGACGCATCATGCGATAGATTTCCACCTGTGCTTCTAATTCTGTAGCAGTGGAATCAATAGCAAGGGTCTTAGAAATGTAAGGACCGCGATCAATTTCATTCGTGTATAACACTTCGAATTCTTTGATCCCACTCTCGGTCAACTTAGCAACATTCTCTTCTACTAGCTCTTCGTTCGCAGCAAAGATCAGCTCACCTGTTTCTTGGTCAACAATATCTTGTGCGATCACTTTACCGAGAAGAAAATCAGCTGGAATGATTAAAGTCTTAATCTTAGCTTCAGTCAGGCTACGTACGTGACGCATAGTGATACGTCGACCAGCTTCAACTAGAACCTTACCAGCCACCTCAACGTCAAAAGTAGCTACTTCACCACGTAGTCGCTCAGGAATAAGCGCTAGCTCAAAACCTTTCTTACTAATCTTAATTTTGTGGGTATCAAAGAACATCGAAAGAATTTCCGGTGTCTCATAGCCCAAAGCACGTAGCAACACAGTCGCAGGTAGTTTACGGCGACGGTCAATACGAACAAATAAACAATCTTTTGGATCAAACTCCATATCCAGCCATGATCCACGATAAGGGATAATGCGAGCTGAATAGAGTAATTTGCCTGACGAGTGGGTCTTACCCTTGTCATGGTCAAAGAATACACCTGGCGAACGATGTAATTGCGAGACAATGACACGGTCAGTACCGTTAATAATAAAGGTACCGGTGTCCGTCATCAGCGGCAATTCGCCCAT
>DGKH01000073.1:0-3952 GCA_002386945.1 Proteobacteria bacterium UBA4575 | reverse complement strand
GCCACGCAGTTGACATTCTTTAACGTCAAACTTCGGAGTTCCGAGACGATAGCTAACGTATTCAAGAACAACGTTGCCTGAATAACTGTCAATCGGAAATACGGATCTGAAGGCACTATGAAGCCCAACTTCTGCACGTTCTTCGATACTAGTATCCAGCTGCAAGAATTGGCGGTATGACGCAATCTGCAATTGCAGCATGTACGGCACTTCCAAAATCTGTGGACGCTTACCGAAATCTTTACGAACTCTTTTCTTTTCGGTGAAACTATATTGCATCGAGCCTCCCTCGTGTACGGGCAAAAACTAAATATCTAAATTACGAAAACGAGCGAACGCACGCGCAGCTTTCAGGCTGTGCGTGCGTTGCACACGTCTATCTTTCTAGCACGTGAAACGGTGTGCGATTACTTCAGTTCGACTGAAGCACCAGCTTCTTCAAGCTGCTTCTTCATGTCTTCTGCATCATCCTTAGTCGCGCCTTCTTTAATTGTAGATGGTGCGCCTTCTACCATTTCTTTCGCTTCTTTCAAGCCTAAACCGGTTGCAGCACGGACTACTTTAATCACTGCTACCTTATTACTGCCGAAGCTACTCATAACAACATCAAACTCAGTTTGCTCTGCTGCTGCTTCACCGGCTGCTGCCGCTGCTGGAGCTGCTGCTACTGCCGCTGCTGCTGATACACCAAACTTCTCTTCCATTGCAGAAATGAGGTCAACAACCTCCATAACTGACATATTGGAAATCGTTTCTAAAATTTCATCTTGAGATACAGCCATTTTCATAAACTCCTAAATCAATTAACTAGTATGTGTAACTTCTTAAGCTTGCTTTTGGTCGCGAATAGCAGCAACGGTACGAACCATTTTTCCATGTGGTTCCGCCAGTGTTCGAACAAATTTCTCGACTGGTGCCTTCATTACTGACATCAACATGCTGATTGCCTCATCCTTAGTCGGTAGGCTGGCCAAACGCTCAAGATCAGTGGGTTGTAATAATTCCCCACCGATTGAGAGCATTGTGACCTTTAACAGATCATGTTCTTTACCGAAGTCTTTAATGACACGCGCCGCAGCACCCGGATCTTCTTGCGAAAAGGCAAGTAGTAATGGGCCTACGAAACCGTCACTCATGCACTCAAATTCAGTACCTTCAACCGCACGTCGAGCGAGTGTGTTTTTCACCACTCGTAGATAGACACCGCCTTCACGGGCTTTCTTACGTAATTCAGTTAAGGCATCAACTTCAAGTCCACGATACTCAGCGGCAACCGCCGAGTGAGCTTCAGCAGCAACCGCAGCAACCTCAGAGACAACCTTCTTTTTGTCTTCCAGGTTTAGTGCCACAGTTTAGTTCTCCTAAGTTGACTCAAACATCAGGCTAGGCCTTCTGTTCAAGGTTGCTAAAGACCGGAAAATTCCGATCCGTATTGCAGTGTTCCAACTCAGGATTATCCTGATATGGAGCCACCGTCTACGCTGGCCTACAGTTTAAACAAGCTCTCACTTGTACCAGCGATCTTTGACGGCCGTTCGGTAAACCGAAACAGCCCAAAGTCTATAGTAGCTACTTAGCTAGTAGCCAAAGCCGACGCAGAGCGCCGTTAATTTTTTAGTCTAGCGCCGATTGGTCGAGCTGAATACCAACACCCATCGTTGAAGAAACAACAACCTTCTTCAGGTAGATACCTTTAGCTGCAGATGGCTTAGCTTTCACTAAATCTGCAATTAATGTGGCTAGATTTTCAACCAGTTTTTGAGGTTCAAAATCTACTTTGCCAATGCTGCAATGAACAATACCGGTTTTATCCGCACGGTAACGCACTTGACCTGCTTTAGCATTGTTTACAGCACCCACTACATCAGGGGTAACTGTGCCTACTTTCGGATTAGGCATGAGACCACGTGGGCCTAAAATTTGACCTAGTTGGCCGACGATGCGCATCGCATCTGGTGATGCAATAACGACATCAAAATCCATTTCGCCTTTCTTAATGGTTTCAGCTAAATCTTCAAAACCAACAATATCAGCACCTGCTGCTTCTGCTGCTTTTGCTTGATCGCCTTGTGCAAATACTGCTACACGAACCACTTTGCCGGTACCGTTTGGCAATACACTAGCACCGCGGACCACTTGATCAGACTTCTTAGGGTCAACACCTAGATTAACGGCAACGTCTACAGACTCTACAAATTTTGCACCGGCATTATCTTTTACCAACTGCATTGCGTCGATTGGAGCATATACCTTGTCGACATCAACATTGGCACGCGCCTGCGTAATTTTCTTTCCTGATTTAGCCATTTTCTATACTCCCTCAACCTCGAGACCCATGCTACGCGCACTACCCGCTATGGTGCGTACTGCTGCATCCATATCAGTGGCGGTTAGATCAGGTTCTTTAGTCTTCGCAATGTCTTCTAACTGCGCACGAGTCACTTTTCCCACTTTATCAGTGTTCGGTGTGCCGCTGCCTTTAGTGATACCTGCCGCCTTCATCAACAAGATAGCTGCTGGCGGAGTTTTCATAATGAACGTAAAACTACGATCGTTATAAACAGTGATTACGACCGGTACAGGCATGCCTTTCTCTAGACTCTGTGTTTGCGCATTAAATGCTTTACAGAACTCCATGATATTGACACCGTGTTGACCCAATGCAGGACCTACCGGAGGACTAGGGTTGGCTTCGTTAGCCGGAACTTGAAGCTTGATATAGGCTTCGATTTTTTTAGCCATGACTATCTCCTACGGGTGCAATCGCGACCATTTTAAATGGAACGCTCCCCGTGCTAGTTTTAAATTGGGAGGCAACCCTTAGGCTGCCTCCCGTTACATCTCTATTGAACCAGGCCCAAAGCCTTAGCCCTTATAAATTAGCCTTTCTCAACCTGTCCGAACTCAAGCTCGACAGGAGTAGAACGACCGAAAATCTGTACTGCGACCAACATACGACTTTTTTCGTAGTTAACTTCTTCGACCACTCCGTTGAAGTCATTAAACGGTCCATCAGTAACACGTACTACTTCACCTGGCTCAAACAGAACCTTAGGTCTTGGCTTATCAACACCTTCTTGGATACGCTGTAAGATAGCCTCTGCTTCGTGATCTTGGATCGGTGCTGGACGATCTGATGTCCCACCAATGAAACCTAAAACCTTTGGTGCATCTTTCACCAAATGCCAAGATTCATCTTCCATATCCATTTGCACTAATACATAACCAGGAAAGAACTTACGCTCACTGCGCTTTTTCTGCCCTTCACGCATTTCGACTACTTCTTCCATCGGCACTAAGATCTCACCGAATTTGTCTTCCATGCCAAAGCGTTGAATGCGCTCTTCTAATGAGCGCTTCACTTGGTTCTCGAATCCCGAGTAAGCGTGGACTACATACCATCTAAGTGACATTACTTACTTACCTCAGTTAACCGATGACCAGCTGCATGAGCCAGCCCAGCAGCATATCAAGCAACCATAAAAAAACGCCGACCAAGAGCACTACAACCACTACCACTCCGGTAGTTTGTATAGTCTCAGCACGTGTTGGCCAAACCATCTTACGTACTTCAGTACGCGAAGTTCGCATAAAGCCAGTTAATGCCCGGCCTTTTGCAGTCGTCAAAGCGATCCCTGCAGCAGCTATAACAAGCACGAGCAGGCCTAATACACGGTACAACTGCGGCTGCTCAGCAAAGTGATAAAACCCTGCGATAGCTGCGATGATTACCAGTGTAGCGACACCTAATTTAACGATGTCTATGCCTGAACCCATTTGTTCAGTTGATTCTGCCATTTAATCTTCCTCGACAACGATACAGACTGGCAGGCCAGGAGGGACTTGAACCCCCAACCTACGGTTTTGGAGACCGTCGCTCTGCCAATTGAGCTACTGGCCTAGTCCGTACTGCTTTACTCGGTTTATGCTTCTATTCAATAATTTTAGCGAC
>DGKH01000058.1:23371-23975 GCA_002386945.1 Proteobacteria bacterium UBA4575 | reverse complement strand
GTGCCGAGGAGGAGACAGGTGGTGTTGGCTATCGGGATGTTCCAGTATTGGTTTTCGTTTTTGGCTTCGGTGAGATAAAGCACGCGGCCATCTTTTTGCATGACGCGGCACTTTTCTAAGTAATAGATGTTAGCGCGTTTGGAGTGGAGTATGGCTTTGAGGTCGGTCAGTGCTTGCATGGCCTAAGACGGTGATGGAAGTTTGGCGTATTTTTAGCTTCCATGCCGACTTAGGTAAAATCTTGCGCTTAGTAGGATCGCAAGTCAATTAGTTGACTTGATTAATTATATGCTTGTATCAAATAGGTTTGATGCTGCTTGTCACAGCCTTGTATAAAGTGCTGCGATAATCAGTGTGGGCTTTTATCTTGCTAAATGCGGAATAACTGTCCGGTGACTGCCTTGCTTTCCTCACTCAGGAAATACAGGTAGGGGTTGGTGACTTCTTCTGCCGCTGGGAATTCGTTGGGGTTGAGGCCCGGGTAGTTGTGGGTGCGCAGGTGGGTGCGTACTTTGCCGGGGTGGATGCCGTTGACTCTGATTTGTTGGTCGCCGTCGAGTTCTTCGGCAAGGATGTTCATTAGGCTTATTTGTCCGGCTTTGCT
>DGKH01000058.1:19504-23261 GCA_002386945.1 Proteobacteria bacterium UBA4575 | reverse complement strand
GCGGGTGAGCAAGAAGGGGGCATGGAGGTGTAGTGTGATCAGTTTAGACCAGAGTGTGACATCGGTCTGCTGTAGTGGGGTTAGGCCACCGACCCTTGCCGCGTTATGCACTAGGCCATCGATGCGACCGTATTCTTCGTGTACTGAGTTGGCGACGGTTTGGTAGTCGTCGGCGCCGGCACTTTCAAGGTCGATGTTGAGCATGGCGGGTTGGGCTTTGCCTAGCGCCTCTATTTCATCGTAAGTTTGTTCTAGGCGCTTGAGGTCTTTTGCGATCAATAAGACAGTCGCACCTAGCTTGGCGGCGTCGAGGGCGAGGGCCTTGCCTATGCCACGGGTGGCACCGGTGATCATGATGATGCGGTCTTGTAGGCAATCTGCTGCTGGCTGGTAGTTCGCGATATCCATGCTTTATTTGTCTTCTTCTAGTTTCGGTAGGTTGAGGTCGCGTGTGCGCTCATCGATGGTTGGGATGTTAGCAATTTCTTCTTTTGCTTGTACCCCGAGCTCGGTAAATTTACGTGCGCCTGGTAGTACGTTTCTTTCTAATGAGCCTACGGCCTTGTTGTAGTGCCCAACGCTGGTGTCCAAGCTCTTGCCTATTTTCTGTAGGTGTTCGCCAAAGGTGTGCAGGCGCTTATAGAGGTTTTTGGCTAGGTCGCGTATTTCTTCTGCGTTTTTAGACATGGCGGCTTGCTGCCAGCCATAGGCTACCGAGCGCAGTAGGGCGACCAGTGTTGTCGGTGTCGCAAGGATTACGCGGTTGGCGAAGGCGTCCTCTAATAATTTGCTGTCATAGTCTAAGGCAGAGGTGAGGAATTGCTCGCCTGGGATAAACAGGATGACAAAGTCGGGGGATTGCTTGAACTGCGCCCAATAGGCCTTGCTGGCAAGTTCTTTCATACGCTCGCGAACCTTGCGTGCATGATGTTGTAAGTGTGCTTCTCGCTGTTTTGGGTCGCTACATTGGGAGGCGCTTAAGTAGGCATCCAAGGGTGTTTTGGCGTCGACGATGAGGTCGCGTTGTTCTGGCATGCGCACGACCATGTCGGGGCGCATGTTGTTGCTGCCTTCAACTTCGGTGTGGGCTTGTTCTTCAAAGTCACAGTGATTCACCATGCCAGAAAGCTCGGCTAGACGACGCAGTGTCATCTCACCCCATTGGCCGCGCACTTCAGGGCGACGCAGTGCTTGCACCAGTTGTTCAGTTTCTGAGCGCAGACCCTGCTGTGCCTCGTTAACCAACCTGAGCTGTGCGGATAAGGCGCCATAGGATTCTTTGCGCTCTTTTTCGATGCTTGAGATCTGATGTTCGGTTTTTTGTAAGGCCTCGTTGATTGGCTTCAACAGGGTCTCAATAGATTTTTCTTTTGCCGTCAGATTCGCTTCGGCTTGGTTTTGAAAGATGCCTAGTTTTTGCTGCGCCAATTGTAGGAAGGATTCACTGTTGGCTTCAAAGGCCTTTTTCGACAGGCTGTTAAAGCTCTCGAGGATCTGTTCACGACTCTCTTCTATAGAGGCGAGTTTTTGCTTAAGTTGGGCGCGCTCAAGTTGTAGCTCGGTGTCGAGCTTTTGTTTTTCAGCATTAAGGCTTTGTAGCTTGCCCTCATAACGGTTGCGCGTGTAGAGATGGGCCGCTAGGGCACCGAGTAGTAGGGCGAGTACGACACTTAATAATAGTAGGGCATTCAATTTAGTCTTCGACCTTAGGTATACGAGTGCTCAGGCTAACAATTTGCTGTATGGCTAACGGCTGATCGACGATGAAATCGGCGCCCCAAGTGTTGACGTCCATTTGTGGGTCAACGTAGCCATAGGCTGCTACCGCAGTATACATGCCTGCCGCGTTACCCGCATGGATGTCGCGTGGGTCATCACCGACATAGAGGCAATGCTGGGGCTGACGTTGGATTTGTTGGCAGGCCAGTAGTAAGGGGTCAGGATGAGGTTTGCGTCGAGGCAGGGTGTCACCGCTAACGACGCAGGCTGCACGCTGGTCTAGGCCTAAGTGGGCAAGCACCTGAGCGGTTAGAAAGCCCGGTTTGTTGGTTACTATCCCCCAAGGGATGCCAGCTGCTTCAATCCACTTTAAGATGGTTTCTATGCCAGCGTAGGCGGCGGTATCAATGCAGACGGCGGCGTTGTAGTGATCGAGGAATTGTAGTCTTAGACGTTCAAACTCGTCGGTGTCTAGCACTTCGGGGAAACCTAGGCGGGTGAGTGCAACGCTGCCCTGTGATACTTGGCTGCGTGCGATCTGTCGATCGGCTGGTGGTCGGCCAACACTGGCCAACAGGGCGTCTAAGGCGTTGACTAGGTCGTCAGCGGTATCTAGCAGAGTGCCATCTAAATCAAATAAGACCGCATGCACGGGGGTCAGTGAATTGCTCTCTGCGCTACCCATATTCTGTAATTTAAGCCGGTCGGTGTGCGTGCATCATGTAGTTCACGGTAACGTCTTTGCCTAGCCAATAGTTGCCACTGAGCGGGTTGTAGCTCATGCCGATCAGGTCTTGGTTGTCTAAGCCTGCGGTACGAATCCAGCCATCGAGTTCAGCCGGTTTAATGAATTTGGCATACTCATGCGTGCCCTTCGGTAGCAGGTTGAGGACATACTCAGCACCCACAATAGCGAATAGATAGGACTTTGGATTACGGTTGATGGTGGAGAAGAATAGATCGCCACCGGGTTTAACCAATTTTGCGCAGGCCTCGATGATCTTGTCTGGCTGCGGCACGTGTTCTAGCATCTCTAGGCAGGTGACTATGTCATAGCTAGCGGGCTCACGTTCGGCCAATGCCTCGGCTGAAATCTCTTCATACTCGACATTTGCGGCTGATTGTTGCGCGTGTAGCCTGGCTACTGATAAGCCTGCAGTCGCCAGATCGATGCCTTTTACTTTGGCGCCACGTAGCGCCATGCTCTCGCTCAGGATGCCACCACCACAACCGATATCGACGACTCTTTTAGTGTCGAGTCCGGCCTTTTCATCGATGTAGTTCAGGCGTAGTGGATTGATGTCATGCAGTGGTTTGAATTCACTGTCTTTATCCCACCAGCGTGCGGCGAGGTCATCAAACTTGCTTAGTTCTTCTTTATCAAAATTTTCCATACGATCCTCATACTTAGCGCATGCCGTAATAACAGCGTAGGTGTCTAGGGTTGAATGCGCTCGCGCCAGCTATGGGTCTTAGTGATGATCTCGTCTTCACTAATCGTTGTTAGGCTGCGTTTGCGTACTAGTTGGCGACCGGCAACAAAAACGTCTTCTACCTGCGTACGGTCTACAGCATAAAGTAGATGGCTGTAGGCATCGTAAATCGGCTGCGCCTCTATGCTACTGCAATCGATCGCAATAATATCGGCTGCTTTGCCTTTTTCTAATGAACCAATTTGATCACCCAGCCCTAGTGCAATAGCCGCATCTAAAGTGGCCGCACGCACCGCAAGGCGCGCATTGAAGGCTGCTGCGTCACCGCTGACGCCCTTGGCTAATAAGGCCGCAGTACGCATCTCTGAGAACAGGTCGAGGTCATCGTTACTGGCACTACCATCGGTGCCTAGTATAACCTTGCTGCCGCTTTTCAAAAGTTCGTTTACAGGGCAAAAGCCGCTGGCCAGTTTTAGATTGGATTCAGGGCAATGCACGACAGTGACACCAGCTTCAGCCACTAGACTGATTTCTTCCTGAGTTAACTGCGTCATATGGACTGCAAGTAAATTTGGATTTATCAGGCCTAGTTCGTGCAACCTAGC
>DGKH01000058.1:16603-19371 GCA_002386945.1 Proteobacteria bacterium UBA4575 | reverse complement strand
GCCTTGTATTGATCAAACAGGCTCAGTCCCTTAGCGAAGTATTCATCGGTGGTGTTGGCATAGGCGCTGGGGAATTCGATAATGATCATACCGACCACGCTGCGGATGCCAATGGCCGAGGCCGCTCTTGCGGTCACTTCGGGAAAGAAATACATGTCGTTAAAGCAGGTGATGCCGCCACGCAGCATCTCGGCGATAGCCAGCTCACTGCCATCATGCACAAACTGTGCGTCGACCCATCGATTTTCAGTCGGCCAAATATGCTCATTGAGCCAGCGTTGCAATGGTTGATCACTACCAAGACCTTTTAATAAGGACATGGCGGCGTGGCTATGGGCGTTGATCAGTCCGGGCATTAGGATATGCTCGTCGTATTCAATATGTTGATTGGCTTGATACTGTTGCAAGGCCTCTGCCGTTGGCAGTAGATCAATAATACGGCCTTGATCAATCGCAATAGAATGATCAACTAAAATAGAGTCTTGCGGGTCTACGGGGAGTACCGTGCCTGCAGAGAGTAAGGTTTGGATAGATCGCATAGGTGCAACTTACCCTGCATGGGGCCTGCCAGCAAGCAAGATAGCTGATAGTTTGAGGTGTTAGCCTCAGTAATAGCCCTAAGAACAGCTTGAGGCTTGGCCGTGTTAAAGCAAAGCCGGTGCAGATAAACCGTAAAGATGAAACCAAGGATATTGAAGATGCAGCCATCATTACCCAACCGTGCCATTGAATGGCGAGAACAGGGCTTGTTCTTGTTGGATCAGCGATACCTACCGCTAACAGTGGATTTTCTGCAGCTTAAGACACCGCAAGAAGCCTTTGTTGCGATTAAAGAGATGGTCGTGCGCGGTGCCCCAGCGATAGGGATTACGGCGGCTTATGCGGTGGTCTTGTCTGCGCAGCAGCATAGTCTGTCGAATACGACTGACTCAGAACTACCATCGGTTAAGACTTTAATTGCAGTAGATATTGATTACCTGGCCTTGGCGCGTCCTACAGCGGTCAATCTAGCTTGGGCCTTAGCGCGCATGCGGCAAGTCTTGGATGAATGCACTGCAACTGATGTGGCGGGTCTATGTCTCGCCTTAGAACAGGCTGCGATGCAGATGCAACAAGCCGATGTTATTGCTAATCGGCGTATGGGTGAGTTAGGCGCCGCCTATATAGAGATGGGTTCGGCGGTGATGACACATTGTAATGCCGGGGCCTTGGCGACGGCCGGTTATGGTACGGCCTTGGGTGTGATCCGTGCAGCGCATGCGCAGGGCAAGCTTTCTTGTGTCTTTGCTAATGAGACGCGGCCGTGGTTTCAGGGTGCACGCTTAACCGCTTGGGAGTTGCAGCAGGAGGGGATAACAACCCAGTTATTGGCTGACTCAGCCGCTGCCAGTGCGATGCAACAGAAGGCGATTGAATGGGTTATTGTCGGTGCCGATCGCGTCGCTGCGAATGGTGATGTGGCGAATAAAATTGGCACTTACGCCTTGGCTGTTTTGGCGAGATATCATGGCAAGAAGTTTATGGTGGTGGCGCCAGATAGCACGATAGATATGGCGACCTCCAGTGGTGCCGATATTGAGATTGAAGAGCGTGCGGCGAGTGAGCTGACCGAATTAAATGGGACTGCTTTTGCGGCCCCTGGGGCGGCGGCATGGAACCCAGTGTTCGATGTTACGCCGGCTGATTTAGTCGACGTCTTGGTGACAAACCGCGGGGTTATTGAGGCGCCTAATCGAGCCAAGGTTAAGGCTTTGATGGCTTAGTCTGCTACCCGGCGAGAGTGGCCGCTAGGGCACCGAGAAAGCAGTCAGATATTGGGTGATCTTTTGCCTCAAAAAGCGCCGAAAACGGCAAAATTGTGATATACTTTGCGGACTATATCGATATAAAAAAACCTGAGCAAAATCAATGGCTTCAGTAGCTAAAGAGATTATTGGTGTAAATCTAGAAGACGAGATGCGTCGGTCCTATTTGGACTATGCCATGAGCGTCATCGTTGGACGTGCTTTACCGGACGTTCGTGATGGTTTGAAGCCTGTGCATCGACGTGCTTTATTCGCCATGCATGTGTTGGGTAACGACTGGAATAAGGCTTACAAGAAGTCGGCCCGTGTGGTCGGTGACGTGATTGGTAAATATCACCCCCATGGTGATACCGCGGTGTACGACACGATTGTTCGTATGGCGCAGGATTTCTCTATGCGATACCCGCTGGTCGATGGCCAGGGTAACTTTGGTTCCGTCGATGGTGACGCGCCAGCTGCGATGCGTTACACCGAAGTGCGTATGGCCAAGATTGCGCATCAGGTATTAGCGGATTTAGAAAAAGAAACCGTTGATTTCACCGCTAACTACGATGAATCAGAGCACGAACCTTCCGTCATGCCTTCCCGTGTACCGAATCTCTTGGTTAACGGTTCTTCAGGTATTGCTGTTGGTATGGCGACGAATATTCCGCCACATAACCTCACCGAAGTAATTAATGCCTGTCTGGCTATGATTGAGCAACCCGATATCACCGTTGCTGAGTTGATTGAAATTATGCCGGGGCCAGATTTTCCAACGTCCGCTATTATTAACGGACGCCAAGGCATCCATGAGGCGTATGAAACGGGTCGTGGACGTGTCCATATCCGCTCACGCAGTCATATTGAAGTGGATGAGAAGAGTTCTAAAGAAAAGATTGTTGTCACTGAGCTGCCTTATCAGGTTAATAAAGCCCGCTTGCTCGAGAAGATTGCCGAGCTAGTTAAAGAGAAGAAGATCGA
>DGKH01000058.1:8488-16467 GCA_002386945.1 Proteobacteria bacterium UBA4575 | reverse complement strand
GCCTTCTTACGACATCGTCGTGATGTGGTTACGCGCCGTACTATTTTTGAGCTGCGTAAAGCACGTGAAAAGGCCCATGTATTAGAAGGGCAAGCGGTAGCCTTAGCGAATATCGATGAAGTGATTGCAATGATTAAGGCGTCATCTAATCCTGCTGAGGCTCGAGCCGCTTTATTGCAGACAGCATGGCAGCCTGGTGCGGTCACCGATATGTTGCAGCGCGCAGGTGCTGACGCGTCTCGCCCAGAAAACATTGCGGCAGAGATGGGCCTACATGATGGCCAGTACTTCCTATCTGAAGTGCAAGCACAGGCGATTCTAGATTTGCGTCTACATCGACTGACTGGCTTAGAGCAAGACAAGATTGTTAGCGATTACGCTGAGTTGTTGAGCTTAATCGAAGGTTTATTACTGATTCTTTCTAGTCCTGAGAAGTTAATGCAGGTGATTCAGGAAGAATTGGCTGAGATTAAAGAAAACTTTGGTGATGAGCGTCGCACTGAAATTAGTTCAGCGCGCGTTGACCTGAGTCTAGAAGACTTAATTCAAGAAGAAGATGTAGTCGTTACCCTGTCTCATGCTGGCTATGCGAAGTCACAGCCATTAGATGTGTATCAAGCACAGCATCGTGGTGGTCGTGGTAAAGCGGCAACCTCAGTTAAGGATGAAGACTTTGTCGACAACCTATTTGTCGCCAATACACACGACACCATCTTATGCTTCTCAAGCTTGGGTAAAGTGTATTGGATGAAGGTTTACGAGCTACCGCAGGCGGGTCGTACCTCGCGTGGTAAACCTATTGTGAACCTATTACCACTGCAAGAAGACGAGCGTATTAATGCAATCTTGCCAGTGAAAGACTTTACGCAGGAAGCCTATGTCTTTATGGCAACCAGTCAGGGTGTGGTCAAGAAGACTCCTCTGGAGGATTTCTCGCGTCCACGCTCCAGCGGCATTATTGCCTTGGATCTACGCGAAGGTGATCATCTCATCGGGGTTGAAATAACCACTGGTGAATATGATGTGATCTTAGTCGCGAGTACCGGTAAGTCGATTCGTTTTGCTGAACAAGATGTGCGTCCAATGGGTCGTACAGCAACCGGTGTCCGTGGTATGCGTATCGATGAATCGCATGAAGTGATTTCAGTCATGGTGGTTGAGCATAATGATGAGACCCATCAGGTCTTGATTGGCACAGCCAACGGTTTCGGTAAGCGCACACCAATGCAGGACTTCCCACAACAAAAACGTGGTGGTCAGGGCGTGATTGCAGTGCAGACAACAGATCGAAATGGTGATGTTATCGGTGCGGTGATGGTGGCCGAAGATGACCAAGCAATGTTGATTACTGACCAAGGTACCCTGGTACGTACGGCAGTGCATGAGATCTCATCTATGGGACGTAATACGCAAGGTGTGACTTTGATTCGCCTAGGTGAAGATGAGCACATGACAGAGATCGAGGCGGTGCAAACCCTAGAGGGTGCAGATGATGCGATCGATAGTGCTGATGATGCTTCAGTGGATGATGATTCCTCAGATAGCAGCGAGCCAACGATTCACTAGCGGTCTGCATAAATTTGCAGGTTGAGGCCGTCTTGCAGAATAGATTATGAGTCAGCGCCAACATTATTTTGCAGCGGGTCCAGCCGCGTTGCCTGACAGCGTTAAGCAACAGATCCTGCTTGATATCCGCGAGTATGCTAACAGTGGTTTATCTATTCTTGAGCTGGGTCATCGCTCCGCTGAATTTGCCGCTATTATTGAACAAGCGCGTCAATTGCTACGCTCTCTTTATGCCATTCCCAATGAATTTCAGATCCTCTTTATGCAGGCGGGTGCCACTGGCCAATTTGATGCCCTGCCATTAAATCTACTCTCCAATAAGTCGCTGATGACCTATGTCGATAGTGGGCATTGGTCGCGTCGATCAGCCGAGTTTGCGCAAAAGTATGGCCGTGTGCAGATGCTGTCGGCAGTAACAGAAAATAAGACAGCTGATGGTGTTGCCGTGACTGCTAGCGATCGGAATGATTGGCAGATTACAGCCGATAGTGCTTATCTTCATGTCACCCCAAATGAAACGATTGAAGGCATTCAGCTCGCTGATGTCACCGATGTAGCTGTGCCTGTAGTGGCAGATATGACGTCTTGTTTATTAATGCGGCCGATTGATTTTGAGCACTATGATTTGGTTTATGCGGGTGCACAGAAAACCTTAGGTATTGCCGGTGTTACCGTTGTTATTGTGCGCGAAGATTTGCTGCAGCAAGCGGCAGAGCAAACCCCTTATATGCTGCGTTATGACATCCATGCGCAACAACAATCGATTGTAAATACGACCCCTGTTTTTGCGGTCTACTGTGTTCTGCGTATGTTGCAATGGCTACAGGCACAGGGTGGTTTAGCACCGATGCTGGCTGCTGCTAATGAGCGTTCAGCCCTGCTATATCAGGCAATTGACGCGCAGCCACTGACCTCCAACAAGATTGCGGATGAGCTGCGTTCACAGATTAATGTGAGTTTTGATATCCGTGATGAACAACGGTTACAGAGGTTTTTGGCGCAGGCTGAGGCGCAGGGGCTGTTGGGCTTAGCGGGTCATCGCAAACAGGGTGGTGTGCGTGCCAGTATGTATAACGGCACTACGTTGTCGGCGGTCGAAGCATTAGCCGATATGATTGCAGCACTCTAGGCCTGGTAGTACTCGCGGTACCAGCGTACAAAATTTTCTATGCCGAGCTCAATAGGGGTGTCTGGCTTGTAAGCAAAATCAGTCACTAAATCTTCTACGTCGGCATGCGTATCGAGGACATCACCGGGCTGCATGGGCAATAAGTTGCGTTCTGACTTTTGGCCAAGACAATCCTCTAACACCTCAATATAGCGAATCAATTCGGTTGGCTGTTGGTTACCAATATTGTAGATACGGTAAGGGGCATGACTGCGGCTAGGCTCGGCGGATGCCGCGTTATAGTCTGGGTTGGCTTCAGGTGCTTGATCGAGCACGCGCATAACGCCTTCAACAATGTCATCTATGTAAGTGAAATCACGTTGATGTTTGCCGTAGTTATAGACGTCGATGGCTTCACCGGCCAAGATCTTTTGGGTGAATTTAAATAGAGCCATGTCGGGTCGACCCCAGGGGCCGTAAACGGTGAAAAAGCGCAGACCAGTGCAGGCGACTTGGAACAAGTGGGCATAGGTGTGGGCCATTAATTCATTGGTTTTCTTGCTTGCGGCATACAGACTGAGTGGGTGATCCACGGTGTCGTTAACATTGAACGGTAGTTTACTGTTGCCACCGTAGACCGAGCTGCTGGAGGCAAAGACTAAATGTTGCACTGGATAATTGCGGCAGGCCTCTAGGATATTCATAAAGCCAACAATATTAGAGTCGATATAGGCGTGTGGGTTTTCAATCGAATAACGTACCCCCGCTTGCGCGGCTAAATTGACTACGCGATCTGGGCGTTGTTGTTGGAATAGCTGATTGATTGCATCGCGGTCTTCTAATGCGATCTGATGTTGTTGAAATGCGGGATATGTTTCGGTGCGCGCTAGGCGGGCCCGTTTCAAGCTTGGTGAGTAGTAGTCATTCAGATTGTCGACACCAATTACTTCATCGCCACGTTGCAACAGACGTAGGCTGAGTGCGTTGCCAATAAAGCCGGCGGAGCCGGTGACGAGTATTTTCATGCGTCATGTTCGCGTTGCATCATGGTGATGTCAAATGCTGTGTTTGGGCCTTGATCGACGTCTGTTCTATGCGTCTAGCCGCTACAGGGTCTTTCAGGGTAGAATGGCGCGCTATTTTGTTACTGAGCAATCTTGTGGGGGTTGGTTTTATTGCTACCCCAGTTTCAGGTTAGGCGCAGTTGGCAATTCGAAAGACTTCATTGGATGAGCGGTAATGGTAACAGTGGCACAGGTGTTGGACGTGGTAGCAGAGAGTCTAGGCTGCACTATGGATGTGCGTGCAATGCAGGCAGAAGATGCCCTCTTGGGTGTGTTACCAGAACTGGATTCAATCGGTATTGTAGCGCTGATTACAGCCCTGGAAGATCGCTTTGATGTCCACTTTGAAGATGATGATCTGGATGCAGAAGTATTCGCAACAGTGGCGTCATTGTTGGCTCATATCAATACGCGATTAGAGCAAGCGTAAATCCCCTCTAAGATTTTATCAGCCGTATTAGAGCAAAATCTCATGCGCCGCTGGATGACCTAAAAAGTCTTTAGGACTAGCCGAGTAACCATAGGCACCGGTCTGAAAGACTGCGACATAATCACCAATATCAGCCTTCGGTAACTGGGTATGTTTTGCCAATATGTCTAATGGCGTGCATAAGGGACCAACGATGGTGACCTCTTCTGTATCGCCTTGATCAATAGCTTCAAGCTTATTTGCAATCAGCACTGGGTAATTTTTTCGGATGACCTGGCCGAAGTTTCCGCTAGCAGCGAGACTATGATGCAAACCACCGTTAGTGATCAGGAAGGTCTCGCCACGTGAGACTTTTTTATCTGTAATCTTGCATAGATAGACTCCCGCATCGGCGACTAAATAGCGTCCCAACTCTAGAATAATATCGGTCTCTGCGAACACTGATTGGTAGTCTTGCATCAGGCCATGCAGATGTTTTCCGACTGCGTCTAAGTCTAATTCCTGTTGACCTGCAAAGTAGGGCACCCCAAAACCGCCGCCGACATTAAAGCTCGGTAGTGGCTGGCCTAGCTCTTGGCTTAACTGGGCACCTAGTGCAAAGGTTTGTGTCATAGCTTCATTAATCGCACTAGCAGATAGATTTTGTGAGCCAGCATAGATCTGAATGCCACGGAAATTGAGCCCTGCTGTGAGCATCCTTTGTAGGATGGGTAGGGCTGTCTCGGCATCAACGCCAAAGGGTTTAGCGCCACCGGCCATCTGCATGCCCGAGCTTTTAAGCTCGAAATCTGGATTCAGCCTCAGGGCAACGCGTGCAGGTTTTTTCAGTTGTTGGCTAAGCTCAATGACACGGGTTAATTCGGTTTCTGATTCAATATTCAGGGTGCAATCTGATTCGATAGCCAGTGTTAATTCGTTCAGTGATTTGCCTGGACCAGCAAAGCTGATGTCTTGTCCCGCTATGCCGAGGCTTAGTGCCTTTTGCAATTCTCCACCAGATGCAACGTCTAGGCCTTCACAGTGAGGGCTTAGCCAAGCGATTAAATCAGCCATTGGGTTGGCCTTGACTGCGTAATGCAGGTGAATCTTAGCTGGCATGGCTGAACGTAAAGCCGATAGTTTTTGCGCTATACGCTGCTTTGAATAGACATAAAAAGGCCGATCGAACTGGTCTAGCTCGATAGGCGTACGTCCAGCGATCGCTAGGCAGTGGTCGCGGGTCGAGAAGTACGGCAATGGATCGATGTGCTTTGGTTTATTCATGCAGCGATTTTAATTTAGTGTTTTTTAGTGCTGGCGCAAAACATTTTGTGTAATTGATTACGGTCTATCTTAGCATTGCTGGTCATTGGGAATTGCTGTAATCGGATGATCTTCTTGGGCTGCATGTAATTCGGTAGGCAGCGTTTGAGTTCTTTTTCGAGATCCTTATTCAGCTCGTTATCTGCGGTTGTTTGTATATAAAGTACGATGCTTTGGCCGAGTGCTGGGTCTTCAACACCCAGTGCGCAGGCTAGGTCTACCGCATGATGGGCACAGGCCAATGTTTCGATTTCATCTGGGCTGATGCGATAGCCCGAGCTTTTAATCATGGCGTCTTTGCGGCCTATAAAGTAGAGATAACCCTCTTCATCTTGGCGTACTTGGTCGCCCGACCAGACTGCAAGTTGAGTACGATTCTGTTTGTTTTGGGCCCATAGAGGTAAGGGTTTAAATACGGCGGCAGTGGCTTTGGCTTGATTCCAATAACCTAAAGAAACAAGGGCTCCTGCCTGTACTAACTCGCCAATCTCGCCTGGTTTGCAGGCTTCGCCGTCAGGCTTGACCACAAATAATTCAGTTTGCGGGATAGCGCGGCCGATTGATCCTCGGTGGGTACTGAATTCTGCAGGCGGTAGGTAACTTGCGCGAAAGGCTTCGGTCAGCCCATACATCAGTACAATCTTGTCACTGCTCAGTTGCTTCTCAAGACTTGCTAGGGTGCTGTCAGATAATGCACCGCCTGAGTTGGTGATGATTCGAAGTTGTTGCTGAACTGCTTTTGGCCAGTCTAGCTTAGCCAGCGGGTTCCATAGTGAAGGCACGCCGGCTAATACGGTGATGGCTTCTTTTTCTAGGTTAGTTAAGACATCACGGGGTAGCAAATAGTCCATCAGTATGACTTCGGCCCCCGCGAGTAGTCCGCTAAGGATTTGGTTTAAGCCGTAATCAAAACTCAATGGTAATAAGGCGAGAATGCGATCTGTGCTTGTGATCTGCAGATAGTCTTTTACCACCGTCGCGCCGATAGATAGATTGCTATGGCTAAGCATCACACCTTTTGGCGCGCCAGTGCTGCCAGAGGTGTATAAAATCATCGCCATCGCTTGAGGGCTGATGGCTTCCATATCGGCTGGCTGTGGCTGATCTGTGGTTGCGGGTGATGATAAGTCATCCCATGTGAGCAATTCCTGATCGGTTAATAGCGGCTTAGTTTGTGACATATCATCGTTTAGGATGATCCGTTTCAATGCGTTGCAATACGCTAAGCGGGGTTGAATATGCTGTAGGCCGGCCTGATTGCTGATCAGGACTGTAATGCCAGCATCTACCAAAATATGCTGAATCTGAGCAGGCTTTAGAAGTGGATTTAATGGCACCACGGTGAGCTTGCAGAGGAGGCTGGCAAGTAGGGCGCATACGCTATCAATGCCCTTATTGGCATGCAAGGCAATGTGTTCACCCGGGCTTAGATTGAGTTGGCGTAAGCCGGCGGCGTAATACTGCACGCGCTGGCTGAGCTCGGCATAGCTGAGGCATTGCCCCTGATGGCGTAAAGCAATGTGATCGCTTTGCAGCTGGCTGCGTTGGAGGATTTGATTGCTTATCGTGTTTTGCATAAGGCTAATTTAACATGGACGCGTTTTTCTGTGCAGCAATAGCCGTGAATAGTTTGCAAGAAAGCACTTAATTTAGAGATAGTTGCAGCCACATACAGCACAGTCAGAAAGATTTGCTGATATACTTCTGAGCATACTAGAAACCATTCATTTTTTGAGCAAAATTATTGCTATTTGATGGGTTGTTGACTGAACTAACATTAGGTCAACGATGGCATCTCTTTAAGTTAATTTCAGATGAGCGAAGATTTAAAAAAATTGCGTGATCGTATAGACGCCTTAGATGAACAGATCCTAGATCTGATCTCGGCACGTGCACAGTGCGCGCATGACGTAGGCGAAATCAAACGGGCAGAAGATGAGAACGTTGAGTTCTATCGTCCAGACCGTGAAGCGCAGGTGTTGCGGCGTATTGCCGAGATGAATTCAGGGCCATTCAGCGATGAGATCGCGGTGCGTCTATTCCGTGAATTAGTATCTGCCTGTCTCGCACTTGAAAAACCCTTAAATGTGGCTTTCCTTGGGCCTAAGGGTACGTTCACAGAAGAGGCTGCCAGTAAGCATTTCGGGCATGCGGTTGCGACCTTAGCGCAAGACTCTATTGATGAGGTATTCCACGCCGTGGAAACCAGTTTGGTCGATTATGGTGTGGTGCCGGTTGAAAATTCCAGTGAGGGTAGTGTTAGTCGCACCTTGGATAACTTCATTAATTCACCGTTACAAATTATTGGTGAAGTAGAACTGAAGATTCATCATTGCTTATTGACTCAAGAACATTGTGAGTTGGAGTCGATCAAGGTTGTTTACGGACATCAGCAGGCCCTGGCTCAGTGTCGTAAATGGTTGCAAGCGAATCTGCCACAAGCCTCGCAGCAGGTGGTGGCTAGTAATGCGCAAGGCGCATTACGTGTGGTCGAAGAAAAGTATTCTGC
>DGKH01000058.1:0-8382 GCA_002386945.1 Proteobacteria bacterium UBA4575 | reverse complement strand
AATAAGCCAGGTTCTTTAGCGCAGATGCTAGCCACGCTAGCAGATAATAATGTGAGCCTGTCTCGTATTGAATCACGTCCATCACGTGGTATGAATTGGGAGTATGTTTTCTTTTTAGACCTACAGGGCCACGTCAGTGATCAGCAATTAGCGAATGCCTTAGCGGCATTGTCTGGAAATGCTGACTTGGTCAAAGTATTAGGTTCATATCCGCAGGCTTTGCGTTAGGACTCGATAGCTATGTCAGTAAAAATTGATTCCCTATGTGTTATCGGTTTGGGCCTGATTGGTGGTTCTCTAGCTGCCGCTCTGCGCAGTGCAAATCCCAGTCTGAAACTAATCGCGATTGATCGTGATGCGGATACGCTGCGCTCAGCAAAAAGTTCAGGGCTGATCGATCAGGGCTATACCTCAGTTGGTGAGCTAAGTGATATTCCACAGGTTGCAGTAGTGGCGGTGCCAGTTGCAGCTATGCGCACTGTGTTTGCAGAGATCAAGCCATGGTTCCAGCATTGTCTTGCGATCACAGATGTCGGTAGTACCAAACAAAGTGTGTTGGATGATCTGGCAACTGTGTTAAGTCCGGAGCAGAGTAGTTGTTTTGTTCCAGGGCATCCCATTGCCGGCCGTGAGCAAAGTGGTCTAGCAGCAGCACTGAGTGATTTGTTTCAAGGGCGCCGAGTGATCCTCACACCGACCGAAAAAACGCGTACCAAGAGTACTGCTATTGTGAGTCAGCTTTGGCAACAAGTCGGGGCTGAAGTAGAAGAGTTATCCCCGCATGAACATGATGAGATTTTGGCGGCAACCAGTCATTTGCCTCATGCCTTAGCCTTTTCTTTAGTGCGCTGTTTGATGCAAAAGCATGATAGCCAAGAGATCTTTCGCTATGCAGCCGGTGGCTTTGCTGATTTCTCACGGATTGCATCCAGTGACCCAGCGCTTTGGCGTGGTATTTGTTTGGCCAATAAAGATGCCTTGTTACGCGCAATTAATCTTTTTGAAGAGCAGTTGAGCGAACTGAAATCAAATTTAGACACAGCCGATGGTGATGCCCTAGAGACTATGTTTCGTGCGGCGAAGACGGCACGTGATCAGTATAAGAACTAAGTCATCACGGTTGCTGTGTTGTGAACCTGCTGTCGAAATATATCTTCTTTTTCAGAGAAGCCCACTGAAGTATAAGCCTTCACTGGTCGGCCATGGATGTTGTCTGGCTGTCTGCCTAGTTAATTTTTAAGGGAAGTAAGAGTTTGAAGTTTTTAGTCACACCTAAACGTGAATTTGCCGGTACTTTTAAAGTGCCTGGTGATAAATCAATTTCGCACCGTGCGGTGATGTTTGCCGCTATCGCTGAAGGAGAGTCACGCATCCAAGGGTTTCTTGAGGGTGAGGATTGCCTTGCAACACTAAATGCATTTGCTGCTATGGGTGTGCGAAGCCAACGCTTAGATAATGGTGATGTGTTGGTGCAAGGTGTAGGTAAGCACGGCTTGAAAGCACCTACTGACGATCTTGATATTGGTAATTCAGGGACTTCTATTCGCTTATTGACTGGCCTATTAGCCGGGCAAGCATTTGCTAGCTGTCTGCGTGGGGATCATTCTTTGATGACACGCCCGATGCGCCGTGTCTGTGATCCACTGGCCCTGATGGGTGCGGATGTGATGACTGCTGAGAGTGGGACGCCGCCAGTTGAGGTACGACCAGTAAAACAATTGCAGGCGATAGAATATGAATTGCCAGTGGCCAGTGCGCAGGTTAAATCGGCCATTCTTCTGGCTGGTTTGTATGCCCAAGGTGAGACCACGGTGATCGAATCTAAGGCGACGCGAGATCACACCGAGCGAATGCTACAGGCCTTTGGTCACCCGATTCAAAAGCAAGGCAATCGTATTAGCGTGAGTGGTGGACACAGTTGGCAGGGACGAACGCTACAAGTACCAGCGGATATTTCCTCTGCGGCCTTTTTTATTGTCGCAGCCTGTATTGCCGAGAGTGGCGAAGTGGTGCTGCCTAATGTGGGTTTGAATCCAACACGTACCGGTGTGTTAGATATTTTGCTGGCGATGAATGCAGATATTGAGATTCGTGATCAGCAGCTGGTCGATGGTGAGCCAGTAGCAACGATTGTGGCGCGTGCCAGTCAGTTGCAGGGTATAGATGTGCCGACTGAGCTAGTGCCTTCGGCGATTGATGAGTTTCCTATTATTTGTATTGCTGCCGCCTGTGCCAGCGGGACGACACGGATTACGGAGGCGGCTGAATTACGGGTGAAGGAGAGTGATCGTATCGCGCAAGTTGCAAAGGGTCTGAAGACCTTAGGTGTTGTGCATGAGGAATTTGCCGATGGTCTGTCTATTGCCGGTGGTCGTATCGGCGGTGGCTGTATCGATAGTGGTAGTGATCATCGGATCGCTATGGCTTTTACAGTGGCCTCGCTGGCAGCGCAAGAGCCGGTTGAGATTCTGGACTGTGCCAATGTCGCAACCTCATTCCCTGATTTTGTCCGTTTAGCGAGCGATGCCGGCTTGAGTATTGAAGTCTGTGAGTGAGTCTAAGCCGCTAACGATTACTATCGATGGCCCTGCTGGTGTCGGTAAAGGCAGTTTGTCGAAAAATTTAGCGCGGCATTTTGACCTGCATTACCTCGATAGTGGTGCGGTTTATCGCGCATTAGCGGTGGATGCCTTGGCAAAAGACGTGTCTGCCGAGGATGAAGTACAGCTGACCGCGCTTGCCGCCAGCTTAGATCTGGAATTTCCAGCGAGTGAGGGCTATGCCACCTTTGTCGGCGGTAACAACGTTGAGGCCCTTTTACGGACCGAGGCCTGTTCCGCAATAGCCTCTAAAATCGCCAGTCTAGCGCCAGTTAGGGCGCAACTCTTGGCGTTACAGCACAGCTTTCAACGGGCACCTGGTTTGGTTGCCGATGGCCGAGATATGGGGACAGTGGTTTTCACTGAAGCCAGTTTCAAGATCTTTTTGGATGCGAGTTGTGAAGAACGCGCGCAGAGGAGATATAAGCAGTTGATTAATCAAGGGCTTAGTGCTAGTTTTGACGCCCTTTTCGCCAGCATTCGTGAACGTGATTTACGTGATCGAACGCGTGCCACGGCACCGCTGCGAGAAGCTGATGATGCTTGGGTGATTGATTCCTCAGAATTATCGGAAAAAGAGGTCTTTCAAATGGTCGTTGCAAGCGTTCAGAAACATATGAATGAACGTGATTAAAACGATACTGAAAGGGCTGTCTTTCCGTAGAGAATCAATCTTCGATTAACGTAACATTTTATCTTTAAACTAACTTAAATTATGAGTGAATCTTTCGCTGAACTACTGGAAGAAAGTTTTTCCAGTCTAAATATGGAATCCGGCACCATTATCGATGGTGTTGTTGTTGAAATCCGAAACGACGTTGTTGTCGTTAACGCCGGCTTAAAATCTGAAGGCGTTATTCCCATTGACCAATTCAAGAATGAGCGTGGTGAGACCAATATAAATGTTGGTGACATCGTAGAAGTTGCGCTGGAGTCTGTTGAAGATGGCTATGGAGAAACCAAATTATCTCGCGAGAAGGCTAGACGTGCTAAGGCATGGGGTGAATTAGAGCGCATCCACGAATCAGGTGATTCGGTTACTGGCATTATCACTGGCAAGGTCAAGGGTGGCTTCACCGTTGAATTGCCAGATATTCGCGCATTCCTTCCTGGTTCATTAGTTGATGTACGCCCAGTGCGTGACACGACTTACCTAGAAGGTAAAGAACTCGAGTTTAAGGTTATTAAGTTAGATCAACGTCGCAACAACGTCGTCGTATCACGTCGTGCCGTAGTTGAGACTGAATACAGCGCTGAGCGTGAGACATTGCTTGAAACCCTACAAGACGGCAGTGTCGTTAAGGGTATCGTGAAGAACTTAACCGATTACGGTGCGTTCTTAGATTTAGGTGGCGTCGACGGTCTACTACATATTACCGACATGGCTTGGAAGCGCGTTAAGCATCCTTCTGAGATTGTATCTATCGGTGATGAGATCGAAGTTAAAGTACTTAAGTTTGATAAAGAGAAGACCCGCGTATCTCTTGGCTTGAAGCAATTAGGATCAGACCCATGGGCTGACTTGGTTCGTCGCTTCCCTGAAGGTGCACGTGTCTTTGGTAAGGTTACTAACATTGCTGACTACGGTTGCTTTGTTGAGATCGAAGATGGTGTTGAAGGTTTGGTTCACGTCTCAGAAATGGACTGGACTAGCAAGAACATCAACCCAGCGAAGATTGTGGCTCTCGGTGATGAAGTCGAAGTCATGGTGCTAGATATTGACGAAGAACGTCGTCGTATTTCTCTTGGCATCAAGCAGTGCAAATCGAACCCTTGGGACGAGTTTGCTGCTATGCATGATAAGGGCGCTAAGGTTAGTGGTCAGATCAAGTCAATCACCGACTTCGGTGTGTTTATCGGTCTAGATGGTGGTATTGATGGTCTGGTTCACTTGTCTGATATCTCTTGGAGCGATACTGGCGAAGATGCTATTCGTAACTTCAAGAAGGGTGATGAGGTTGAAGCAGTCGTATTGGCTGTTGATGCTGAGCGCGAGCGTATTTCACTCGGTATTAAGCAGTTAGATCAAGATCCTCTGTCTGAGTTCATGGCTGGCAATTCGAAAGGCAACATCCTTGACGGTACCGTTAAAGAAGTTGACGCACGTGCGGCCATCATTGACCTTGGTGAAGGTATTGAAGGTGTCCTAAAAGCGACTGAATATGCGCGTGAGAAGATCGAAGATCTAAGCACTGTACTTAAAGTTGGTGATGCTGTTGAGGCTAAGTTCATTGGTGTTGATCGCAAGACTCGTACTATCGGTCTGTCGATTAAAGCCAAGGAAATGCAAGAAGAACAAGCGGTATTGTCGGATTATTCTAATTCCGATGGTGCTTCAACTTCTCTCGGCGACATCTTGAAAGAACAAATGGGTGACGATTCTTAAAGTCCATGCATAGCGAGCTATCGTTTAAGGAATGTGCTCAATGAGCAACGTGATTACCAAATCAGAATTAATCGAGAAAATCGCTCAGAAGCAGGGGCACCTGCAGCATAAAGATATCGAACTTTCGGTGAAAAGCATGATTGAGCAAATGAGTCATGCGCTTTCATCGGGAGAGCGTATCGAAATCCGTGGATTCGGTAGTTTTTCACTGCACTTTCGTCCACCCCGTATTGGGCGCAATCCAAAGAGTGGCGAGAATGTCACGCTTACCGAAAAATATGTGCCACATTTTAAGCCAGGTAAAGAATTGCGCGAACGCGTCAATAACGGCTTGAAGAAAGATCCAAGCTAATTCATGCTAACTGGACAGTTTTAATTCTAGGAAACGCCAGTTCAGATGTCAGATAGTTCTCTCCCCGAAGATCATTACGTCATTGTTGCTTTAGATTTTGCTGATGCAGAATTAGGGCTTGCCTTTGTCCGCCAACTTGATCCCAAGTACTGTGCTTTAAAGGTCGGTTTTGAGCTCTTTGTCGCAGCGGGTCCAGCCTTGGTTGAAGCCTTGGTTGCGCAGGGCTTCCGTGTTTTTCTAGATCTCAAATTCCATGATATTCCAAATACGGTGGCCAGCGCCTGTGCGGCTGCTAGCGAGCTGGGTGTCTGGATGGTTAATATTCATGCTTCAGGTGGGCCAAAGATGATTGCAGCCGCACGTGAGGCCTTAGATTGTAAGGTTACCGGCTCAGCACCACTGCTGATCGCGGTGACCGTGTTGACCTCGATGGATCAAGGGACATTGCATCAAATTGGTGTCGCTGGAAAGATTCCAGAAGTGGTTGATCATTGGACGGCTATGGCCGTTGATCACGGTTGTGATGGTGTGGTGTGTTCGGCACAAGAAGTGGCTGCCATTCGCGCTCAGAATAGGCCTGGGTTTTTAACCGTGACGCCAGGTATACGTCTGCCAGAGGATGCCAAAGATGATCAACATCGCATCTTTACGCCTGAACAAGCGCAAGCGGTTGGCGTGTCACATATCGTTGTCGGAAGGCCGATTACACGTTCGCAAGATCCACAAGCTGCATTAATGAAATTCTATACTGCGTTCACCAGTGCATAACGCACTGTTGCGTCTTACCCATTAGTTTCACTCTATCTAGACTGTTCTTGTCTTGAGCCGGAAGGCTCACTTTCTATCTTTCGATCAACAACTTCGGAGAATGATGATGAGAATAGGTAAAACCTTACTACTATGTTTAGCCCTCTGTCTGGGGGCTGTCAGTATTCAAGCTCAGCCGATTAATATCAATCAAGCTAACGTTGAAGAAATCGCCGAGAATCTTCAGCAGATCGGTATGGTAAAGGCTCAGGCTATTGTTGATTACCGTGAAGAACATGGTGAATATCAAGGTATAGAGCAGTTGTTACAGGTGCGCGGTATTGGTGTTTCGACATTAGAGCTGAATAAAGACTTGATTGTGTTAGAGACGATTGCCGAGTAATTAAGCTAGATAATTCAGGCCATTAAATAGCAGGGTTTAACTCTAAATCCTGCTATTTTTAAGGGATTCATATATAGTTCATATCAAATTATTAAGCTGATGATTACTAATAAATATTTGAGTCCAGTAGTTATGAAAAAAGTTCGTAAAGCGGTCTTTCCAGTAGCAGGATTGGGTACGCGTTTTTTACCCGCAACCAAAGCTAATCCAAAAGAAATGCTGCCCATCGTCGATAAGCCCTTGATTCAATATGCGGCAGAAGAAGCAGTGGATGCTGGCATCGATACCCTGATCTTCATCATTGGTCGTAACAAACGTGCAATCCCTGATCACTTCGATAAAGCGTATGAGCTTGAAGCCGAATTGGAAGCCAGCGGTAAGTTAGACCGACTTGCTGAAGTGCAGCATATATTACCACCAGAAATTTCATGTATTTATATTCGTCAGTCTGAGGCTTTGGGTCTAGGACATGCTGTCTTATGCAGTAAGTCAGTAGTCGGCGATGAGCCTTTTGCCGTTATTCTCGCAGACGATCTTATCGATGGTGGTAATAAGAGTTGTTTAAGGCAGATGGTTGAAGTGTATGAGAAAGAGCAGAGTGGTGTCATCGGAGTACAAAAAGTACCGTTGGAAGACGTAAAGAATTACGGCGTGGTTGCGGGTCAAAATACTGAAGATCGCTTATGGAGATTGTCTGGGTTGGTGGAAAAACCAAAGCCAGAAGATGCACCTTCTAATGTAGCGGTAGTGGGTCGCTATATTTTAGAGGGCTCGATTTTTCAAATGTTGGAAGAGACGCAGCCAGGTTCAGGTGGTGAGATTCAACTAACCGATGCGATTGCGAAACAACTGCAACAGGAATCAGTTTTCGCCTATGAGTTTGAAGGCCAGCGTTATGATTGTGGTAGTAAATTAGGTTACTTACAGGCTACCTTGGACTATGGCTTAAAGCACCCCGAAGTGGGCGCTGCATTTAAAACCTATCTAACAGAAATGGATTGTTTGAAATAAGCACTACTTGATAAGCTCATGCAAATCATCTGATTGCTTATTTAGTGACTTAATGAATTTAGTGTCGACTGTTTCTAACCCCTCTTTATTTGCTGCAAGTCCAAAAGTCCGCTCAATAACATGAGCCAAAGTACCATCTATAGGAATAGGTTCTTTTTCAAAGTCAGTGTCTTTTATATTTAGCTTTAGTAATGAATCAAATGCATTAGCTCTGGCATAAAACATAGTGCCGCCAACAAACGACTGTTGATTGATATTGCCTTGGTAGCCTATTTTATCTGCTAATTCTGTAACGTGTGGCATATTGGAGCCTCCCTTATGCCTTAGAAGATATAAGTGTTTATGTGGGGCAATGAGGCCTATGGTGGGGTAAGTAGTGAAGTTCTCAATCACCTCATCAACTATTGTTGCATCTAGTAATTGGTCAACCATGCTGTCACACCAACTGCGCCCCTTACTGAATTTGTGCGGTGATTTTTTGGTGTGCAATTTTAAAATAACTTGATGGCCGTTGGCCTTAACCAGATCAATGATTTTTAGGAAAGGCAGGACGTCTCTTCCTTTGTTTTCATACACTTCGATATGAGCGTCTAGGCCTAGTAACTTTATATGGGATGATACTTCTTGCGCTATTGCTTTATGAGTCGTGATATAGAGCGTATAAGGAATGCCAATAGCCTTGGTTTTTTCTATTATGCGCGTGAATATATCGAAATAAAATGCATGTATAACAACCGCTAAGACTTTTTTATTTTCGAGAGTACATTTGTTTACATGTTTCCCTAGAGTATACGTCTGGGCTATGGCTGTATTATTTGCAGATACGGCAGAAGCGGTTTTTTTGAATTTTGTACGAAGTAAAAAATTCAAATAAAAAAAGGAT